>NZ_JBIAVL010000005.1:503342-569184 GCF_042894165.1 Kitasatospora sp. NPDC001547
CGCCCCCCCCCGCCCCCCGGCGCCCCCCCCCCCCGGGGGCCCCCCCCCCCGCCCCCGGCCCCCCCCCCCCCCCCCCCCCGGGCCCCCCCCCCCCCCGCGGGGGCCCCCACGGCCGCGTCCCCGGGCACCCCGGGCGGGGGTCCAGGGGCGCCAGGGGGCCTCGGTTCGGGGGCGTGCCGTAGGCTCACGGGAAAATCGTTGCGCCGGAGCCGCGCGGGACCACGAGCGGGGCGGGGAGTCCAGACCAGATGAGCACGGCATCGAGCACCGAGTCGTCCAGCACCCAGCCCGGAGCGGCGGCGCCGGTGGAGGCCCCCGAGGAGCGCACGGGCCGCGTGCCCCGGCGGTTCGGGGCGCTGGTGGACCGCTTCGCGCCCGCGCTGGGCGCGTACGCGGTGGTGAAGGCGATCGGCATGACCGTCTTCCTGCTGCTGCTCTCGCACACCGGCGACTACCTGACGAAGCAGCCGGGCCGCGGTGGCGCCGCCACCCCGTGGGACGTCCTGGGCACCTGGGACGGCGTCTGGTACCAGCGGATCGCCGAGGACGGGTACGACCCGCAGCTGATCCCGCTGCACGGCTTCCCGCTGGCCACCTACTACGAGAACTCGGCCGCCTTCTTCCCGCTCTACCCCTGGCTGATGCGGCTGGTCGGCGCGGTCACCGGGCTCGGTACGTACGGCTCCGGGATGGTCGTCTCGGTGCTGGCCTCGCTGGTCGCCGCGGCGGGGATCTTCGCGATCGCCGAGCGGCTCGGCGGCTTCCGGGCGGGCGTGATCGCGGCGGTGCTCTGGGGGCTGTTCCCGGGCTCCGGCGTGGAGTGGGCGGTCTACTCGGACTCGCTGTTCGTCGCGCTGTCCGCCTGGGCCTGCTACTGCGTGATGACCCGTCGCTGGATCGCGGCCGGCCTGCTGACGCTGGTGGCGGGCCTCAACCGGCCGACCGCCGCCGTACTGATCGCCGCCGTCTCGATCGCCGCGCTGGTCGCGCTGGTCCGCCGCACCGACGGGGTGGCCCGTCCGCTGACCGCGATGCTGGTCACCCCCTGGGGCCTGCTCGGCTACGTGGCCTGGGTCGGCTGGAAGATGGGCGACTGGACCGGCTACTTCAAGCTCCAGCAGGGCGCCTGGAACCGCTACTTCGACGGCGGCGTGTCCACCGTGCGCACGATCAGGGACGTGCTCGCCGGCCACTGGGTCTACTGGCAGGCCAACCCCGTCCCGGACCTGATCGCGATCGTCCTGCTGATCGCCCTGCCCGGGCTGCTGGTGCTGCTCTGGCGCACCCGGCCGCCGCTGGTGCTGTGGGTCTACACCGGGCTCACCCTCTTCACCGCGCTGAGCACCAACCAGATCTTCGGCAACATCTCGCGCTACCTGCTGCCCGCCTTCCCGCTCTGCATCGGCCTGGCGGTGGCGCTGCGCCGGGTGCGGACCTCCTCGCTGGCCGGGCTGCTGGCGACGCCGGTCCTCGCGGCGGGCTGGTACGCGGGCTATGCGCTGTTCGAGTTGGGCATCCCGTAGACCGCTGTTGGTTGGCTACGGGATCATCCGGCAGCAGACGGGCCGTTGCTAACCTCGGACGTATGACGACGACCCCGCCGCCCGCGCGCCAGATCCGCGACATCTCCGGGCTGATGGACCACGCGAGCCACGTGCTGGCCACCCGGATGGCGGCCGCCTTCACCGAGCTCGGGATCACCCCGCGCGCCTACTGCGTGCTGTTCCACGCCCAGGAGGCCGAGCGCACCCAGATCCAGCTGGCCGAGCTGACGGACCTGGACAAGACGACCATGGTGGTCACCGTCGACGAGCTGGAGAAGGCGGGCCTGGCCGAGCGCCGTCCGTCCGCGACCGACCGGCGGGCCCGGATCGTCTCGGTCACCGAGGCGGGCGCACGGGCCGTGGTGCAGGGCACCGCGATCGCCGACCGGGTGCACCGCGAGCTGCTGGAGTCGCTGCCGCGGCCCGAGCGCGAGGTGTTCGTCTCCGCCCTGACGCACCTGGTGGACGGCCATCTCGCGGAGCCGGTCGAGGTCGAGCGCACCGTCCGCCGGGCCCGCCGTTCCCGGGGCTGAGGGCGAGCCGGGGGCTCCACCCGCCGTACCCGAGAGCCCGGACCGTCCGCCGCGCATGTACTCCCGAGATAGATAGTCCCGAACAAAACAATCTGATAGCGTCCTACCCGGTACTCGACGAACCGGGAGAACCGCCATGACCACGCACGCCCCGGCCGCCACCAGGCCGGCTTCCGCAGCCCCCGCCCGCTCCCGCACCCTCGCCCTCGTGGTGCTCTGCGCGGGAATGCTGATGATCATCCTGGACGGCTCGATCGTCACCGTGGCCCTGCCCGCCATCCAGCAGGACCTCGGCTTCTCGCCGTCCGGACTGACCTGGACGGTCAACGCCTACCTGATCGCCTTCGGCGGCCTGCTCCTGCTGGCCGGCCGGCTCGGCGACCTGATCGGCCGCAAGCGGGTGTTCGTCGCCGGGCTCGCCGTCTTCACCGCCGCCTCGCTGCTCTGCGCCGTCGCCACCAGCCCCGGGCTGCTGATCGGCGCCCGCTTCCTCCAGGGCGTCGGCGGCGCGCTGGCCTCCTCGGTCAGCCTCGGCATGATCGTCACGCTCTTCCCCGAACCGCGCGAACGCGGCCGCGCGATCGGCGCGTTCAGCTTCGTCGGCGCGGCCGGCGCCTCCATCGGCCAGGTGCTCGGCGGCGTCCTCACCGAAGCCCTCGACTGGCACTGGATCTTCCTGATCAACCTGCCGCTCGGCATCACCGCCGCGCTGCTCGCCCTCCGGGTGCTGGAGCCCGAGCGCGGCCCCGGCCTGCGGGCCGGCGCCGACGCCCCCGGCGCGGTGTTGATCACCGCCGCCCTGATGCTCGGCGTCTACACCATCGTCGGCACCGGCGAGCACGGCTGGACCTCCGTCCGCACCCTCGGCCTGGGCGCCCTCGCCGTCGCCCTGCTGGCCGCCTTCCTGTGGCACGAGGGGCGGGCCGCCCACCCGCTGCTGCCCCTGCGGATGTTCCGCTCGCGCAGCGTCTCCGGCGCCAACCTCGTCCAGGTCCTGACCATCTCCGGGATGTTCGGGTTCCAGATCCTGGTCGCCCTCCACATGCAGAACGTGCTCGGTTACGGGGCCGCCGCCACCGGCCTCGCGATGCTGCCGGCCGCCGTCGCCATCGGCGCGGTGTCCCTGCTGCTCTCCGCCCGGCTGAGCGCGCGCTTCGGCGAGCGCCGCGTCCTGCTCGCCGGCCTCGCCCTGCTGGTCGCCGCGCTCGGCCTGCTCACCCGGCTGCCCGCCGACGCCGACTACGCCGTGCACCTGCTGCCGACCATGCTGCTGATCGGCGGTGGCGGCCTGGTGCTCTCCACCCTCGCCGTGCTCGGCATGTCGGGCGCCGGACCGGCCGACGCGGGCACCGCCTCCGGGCTCTTCAACACCACCCAGCAGATCGGCGGCGCGCTCGGGGTCGCCGTCCTCACCACCCTCGCCGACGGCCGCACCGCGGCCCTCTCGGCCGCCGGGCAGCCCGCCACCGAGGCGCTCGCGGACGGCTTCCGGCTCGCCTTCGCGGTGGCCGCGGGCCTGCTGGCGACGGCTCTGCTGCTCGCCGCCACCGTACTGCGGCCCGCCGGTCGCCAGGACTGACGAACCGTCAACCAGCCCCACCCCGGCCCGCGTTCGGCGGAGTCGGGGCGGCGGGCGTCACGGCCAGACCAGGCAGTACAGCTGGTGCCCGGCGTCGTGCAGCCGGTTGGCGAAGTCCTGCCACTCGTGCAGCATGCTGTAGATCACGAACGCGTCCCGCGGCCCGCGCCGGTCCGGCACGGTGGACCAGATGAAGGCGGCGGCGCCGAGCTCGGTCTCGTCGGCCTTGCGCAGCGGCTCGACGACGTTGTGGGGGAGCTGGACGACGGCGTAGTCGGGGTGCAGCACGACCAGTTCCAGCGGCGGCACCTGGTGCAGCGGGACGCCCTGGATGCCGGTGAGCACCATGGCGCTCATCGTCTCCGGTTTGATCTTGGTGGAGAGGTGGCCGGTGGGGGAGCCGCTGGTCTCCATCAGGTCGCCGAGCCGCCCCAGCGAGCCGAGCTCGCCGGCGTCCAGGCCGAGCCCCCCCGGGCCGAGGGCGGTGGGGACCCTGGCGGCGGTCGCGCGGTCCGGGGCGCCGAAGTACTTGTAGGTCACCCCCACGCGTCCCTCACCCCGCCTCTCACCGCCGCGACGACCACGGCCCGTACCCGCTCCCGTACCCCCGCGTGCGGCCTCGGTGGGCCGGCGGGAGCCCCCCGCGGCCTCGTCGTAGCCGTCCTGCGCCTCGGACACTCGGACCATCCTCACCGGAATTCGCCGGAATCGACAGACCCCCGCACGTCCGGCGTCCCACCGGACGTGCTCCTTACCCGTCATGCGCCGCCGTACCCATTCGCGGTACGCGGCAGTCCTCTCCACACCCCTGCACACAGACCGGAGCGCCTGCGCACTCTGTGTACACAGTCTGACTGGTCCCCGGTCCGGTGCAGTCAGCGGCCCCTGCTGTACGGACAACCGTACAGACAACGGTGCCCGGATCATCGTTCCAGATGATCGGGTCGGACATGCAGAGCGCGAGGACACGATTTGAGACCATGTCTTTTGTGAGCTACCCCTACGAAGCCCCCCAGTCCCAGTCGCTGTTCGACCGCGCCTCCGTGGTGACGCCCGGCGGCGTGAACTCCCCGGTGCGCGCCTTCCGCGCGGTCGGCGGCACGCCGCGCTTCATGGTGTCCGGCACCGGCCCCTACCTCACCGACGCCGACGGCCGCGAGTACGTCGACCTGGTGTGCTCGTGGGGGCCGATGATCCTCGGCCACGCGCACCCCCCGGTGATCGAGGCCGTCCAGCGGGCCGTCTCCAACGGCACCTCCTTCGGCACCCCCGGCGAGGGCGAGGTCGAGCTGGCCGAGGAGATCGTCTCCCGGGTCGCCCCGGTCGAGCAGGTCCGCCTGGTCTCCTCCGGCACCGAGGCCACCATGTCCGCGATCCGGCTGGCCCGCGGGTTCACCGGCCGGGCGAAGGTGGTCAAGTTCGCCGGCTGCTACCACGGCCACGTGGACGCGCTGCTGGCCGCCGCCGGTTCCGGCGTGGCCACCTTCGGCCTGCCGGACACCCCGGGCGTCACCGGCGCCCAGGCCGGCGACACCATCGTGCTGCCGTACAACGACCTGGCCGCCGTCGAGCGGGCCTTCGCCGCCCACCCGGGCGAGATCGCCTGCGTGATCACCGAGGCCTCGCCCGGCAACATGGGCGTCGTCCCGCCGCTGCCCGGCTTCAACGGCGGCCTGGCCCGGCTCTGCCGGGAGAACGGCGCGCTGTTCATCTCCGACGAGGTGATGACCGGCTTCCGCGTCTCCAAGGCCGGCTGGTACGGCCTGGAGGCGGCGAACGAGGGCTGGGCGCCGGACCTGCTGACCTTCGGCAAGGTCATGGGCGGCGGCTTCCCGGCCGCGGCCTTCGGCGGCCGCGCCGACGTGATGGCGCACCTGGCCCCGGCCGGCCCGGTCTACCAGGCGGGCACCCTGTCCGGGAACCCGGTCGCCACCGCGGCCGGCCTGGCCCAGCTGCGCGGCTGCACCGACGAGGTGTACGCGACGGTGGACAAGGTCGCCGCCGAGATCTCCGGCCTGGTCACCGACGCGCTCGCCAAGGAGGGCGTGACGCACCGGCTGCAGACCGCCGGGAACATGTTCTCGGTGTTCTTCACCGAGGCCCCGGTCACCGACTACGACGAGGCCAGGACCCAGGAGGCGTACCGTTTCACCGCCTTCTTCCACGCGATGCTGGCCGAGGGCGTCTACCTGCCGCCGTCCGCCTTCGAGTCCTGGTTCGTCTCGGCGTCCCACGACGAGCGGGCGATCGAGCGGATCGCCGCCGCCCTGCCGGCCGCCGCGCGCGCCGCTGCCGCCGCCACGGCCTGACCCGCCGCGGCCCGAACCCGATTCCCCAGGAGCAGTCGAGAAGTGAGCGCCAAAGAGATCACCGTCGTCCACGTGATGCGGCACGGCGAGGTGCACAACCCGGAGGGCGTCCTGTACGGGCGCCTGCCGGACTACCACCTGTCCGAGCTGGGCCGGAAGATGGCCGAGCGGGTCGCCGAGGACCTGGCCGACCGGGACGTCACCCACGTGGTGGCCTCCCCGCTGGAGCGGGCCCAGGAGACGGCCGAGCCGATCGCCGAGGCGCACGGCCTGGCCGTCGCGGAGGACGAGCGGCTGATCGAGGCGGAGAACGTCTTCGAGGGCAAGACCTTCGGGGTCGGCGACGGTTCGCTGCGCAACCCGGGCTACTGGAAGTACCTCACCAACCCGTTCAAGCCCTCCTGGGGCGAGCCGTACCTCGACCAGGCGGTGCGGATGATGGGGGCGATCGGTGCCGCCCGGGACGCCGCGCGCGGGCACGAGGCGGTCTGCGTCAGCCACCAGCTGCCGATCTGGATCCTGCGCTCCTTCGTGGAGCGCCGCCGGCTCTGGCACGACCCGCGCAACCGGCAGTGCTCGCTGGCCTCGCTGACCAGCTTCACCTTCGAGGACGACCGGATCGTCTCGGTCGGCTACCGCGAGCCGGCCCGCGACCTGCTGCCCGCGCACCTGGTGGGCAAGGGCCGCAAGGGGGACAAGCCGGTGGGCAAGAGCTTCGGCGCCTAGCCTTCCGCCCCTCCCGTAAGCGGTGCGTAAGTATGACTTCGGGTCACCTGGCACGTGCCGGGTGACCCGAAGTCGTCGCAGGTCAGACGGGGTGCGACGCGCAAGGCAGGACCCCGGCGAACCTGCCCGGAACTCCATGCGAAACTTTTCACATGTCTGCCATGACGCGCCCCCGTCCCCGTGTCGCCGCAGCAGCCGTCGTCACCGTCGCCGCTGCCGCGCTCGCCCTCACCGGCTGCTCCTCCTCGGGCTCGTCGGGCGGCGGCGAGGGCCAGGTCGGCTTCGTCACGGTCAAGGGCACCAACCTGTCGAAGGCGGAGGCGGGCAAGCGCGGCGACGCGCCGGACATCTCCGGGGAGACCCTGGAGGGCACCCCGGCCAAGCTCTCCAACTACCGGGGCAAGGTCGTCGTGCTGAACGTCTGGGGCTCCTGGTGCGGCCCGTGCCGGGCCGAGGCCAAGAGCCTCCAGAACGTCTCGGAGAAGTACAGGGACCAGGGCGTCCAGTTCCTCGGCATCAACACCCGGGACACCGAGAAGCAGAACGCCGTCCGCTTCGAGCAGGAGCAGGGCGTCACCTACCCGAGCCTCTTCGACCCGGCCGGCACCCAGCTGCTCAAGTTCCCCAAGGGCAGCCTCAACCCGCAGTCCATCCCGACCACCCTGATCGTCGACCGGGACGGCAGGCTGGCCGCCCGCGCCGTCGGCGGCACCACCGAGGACGCGCTGGAGTCGATCCTCCAGCCGGTGGTCGCGGAGCAGAAGCAGTGAGCCTGCCGCAGCAGCTCGCCGACAACACCGGAACGCTCCAGAGCGGGGCGCTGCTGGTGGCCGCGCCGATCGCGCTGGCGGCCGGGCTGGTGTCGTTCTTCTCGCCCTGCGTGCTGCCGCTCGTCCCGGGCTACCTGTCGTACGTGACCGGCTTCTCCGCCGCCGACCTCGCGGACGCGCGCGGCGCCCGGCGCGGCCGGATGCTGCTCGGGGCGACGCTGTTCATCCTCGGCTTCACCGCCGTGTTCGTCTCGGGCGGGGCGCTGTTCGGGCAGTTCGGCGACACCCTCCAGGAGCACAAGCGGGTCATCTCGATCGTGCTCGGGGCGGTGACGATCGTGATGGGCCTCGCCTTCATGGGCCTCGTCCCCGGCCTGAGCATGCGCGAGATGCGCTCCCACCGCCGTCCGGCGGTCGGCCTGCTCGGCGCCCCCCTGCTGGGCGTGGTCTTCGGCGTCGGCTGGACGCCGTGCATCGGCCCGACCCTGGCGACCGTCCAGAACCTGGCGCTGAACCAGGCCGACGCCGCGCGCGGCGCCATGCTGATGACCTTCTACTGCCTGGGCCTCGGCGTACCGTTCATCGTGGCCGCGGTGGCCTTCCGCCGGGCGCTGGGCGCCTTCGGCTGGGTCAAGCGGCACTACCCGCTCGTCATGAGGATCGGCGGCGGCATGCTCGTCGCGGTCGGTCTGCTGCTCGTCACCGGGATCTGGGACTCGATGATGAGCCAGCTGCAGTCCTGGACCGCCGACTTCCAGATCGGAATCTGACCGTGAGCAACACCACGACCGAGACCGAGCAGCCCCCGGCGCCGGACGACGGCGCGGCCGAGCGGCTCAGCACCGCGCCGGTCGAGTCCGAAGGCCCGACCGGCATAGGGACGTTCGGCTGGGCGCGCTGGATGTGGCGCCAGCTGACGTCCATGCGGGTCGCCCTGATCCTGCTCTTCCTGCTGTCGCTGGCGGCCATCCCCGGCTCGCTGATCCCGCAGTACCAGAACGGCCAGGGCCAGTTGAAGGTCGAGGCCTGGAAGGCGCAGCACGCCACCGTCGCCCCGGTCTACGAGAAGCTCCAGCTGTTCGACGTCTACAGCTCGGTCTGGTTCTCCGCGATCTACATCCTGCTGTTCGTCTCGCTGGCCGGCTGCATCGTCCCGCGCACCTGGCAGTTCGTCGGCGTGCTGCGCTCCCAGCCGCCGGCCGCGCCGCGCAACCTGACCCGGATGCCGGTGCACGCCGCCTGGCGCACCGACGCGGACGCCGACCGGGTGAACGCCGCCGCGCACCGGCTGCTGCGCCGGCGCGGCTTCCGCGCGCACCTGTCCGGCGGCTCGGTCGCGGCCGAGAAGGGCTACCTGCGCGAGGTCGGCAACCTGCTGTTCCACCTGTCGCTGTTCGCGCTGCTCGGCGGTTTCGCCTGGTCCAGCCTGGCCGCCGGCACCGGCGGCAAGCTGATGATCGAGGGCGAGGGCTACTCCAACACCATCACCCAGCTCGACGACTTCAACGGCACCCGGTTCTACGGCAGCCAGGACCTCGACCCCTTCTACCTGAAGCTGAACGGCTTCACCTCGAAGTTCCAGGAGAAGGGCGACCAGATCGGCGCCGCCCGGCAGTTCACCGCGAACGTCGAGTACTACGCGGGCAGCGACGAGTCCAAGCTGAAGAAGTCGACGATCGAGGTCAACCACCCGCTGGAGGTCGGCGGCAGCAAGGTCTACCTGATCGGCCACGGCTACGCCCCGGTCATCACCGTCAAGAACGGCAAGGGCGACGTCGTCTACCGGGGCGCCGTCCCGTTCCTGCCGCAGGACGGCAACCTCACCTCCACCGGTGTCGTGAAGGTCTCCGACTACGGCACCGGCCCCGACGGCAACAAGACCCAGCTGGGCTTCTCCGGCTTCTTCCTGCCGACCGCCCCGCTGAGCTTCGAGGGCACCGGCCCGGTCTCGCTGTTCCCCGGTGACGCCGCCCCCGAGCTGGTGCTGAACGCCTTCGCGGGCGACCTCGGCACCGACTCCGGCCTGCCGCAGAACGTTTACCAGCTCAACACCCGCAAGCTCACCCAGCTCACCCGGGACGGCGAGCCGGCCAAGGCCCGGCTCAAGCCCGGCCAGGGCTGGGAGCTCCCCGACGGCTACGGCTCGGTGACCTTCGAGGGCTACAAGCAGTGGGCCAGCTTCAACGTCACGCACCGCCCGGGCAACTCGATCGCCCTGGCCGGCGGGGTGCTGGCGATCCTCGGTCTGATCGGCTCGCTGTTCATCCAGCGCCGCCGGATCTGGGTGCGGGCGGTCGCCCTGCCGGGCGGCGGCACCCAGGTGGAGCTGGCCGGCCTGGCCCGCAGCGAGTCGGCGAAGATCGCCGAGGAGCTGGCGGAGCTGGCGGTCGACCTCCAGGACGACGCCCCGGCCTCCGAGGAGGACGACGCCCCGGCCTCCACGAAGGAGGACGCCCCGGCCTCCGCGGAGGAGGACGGGGACGGCACCGAGCGCTCCGCCGCCGCTCCCGACGCGGTGTCCGACGACCCCGAGGCCGAGGCCTCAGCCCCCGCAGTCCCTGCCGACCAGAACTCCAAGGAGTAGACGGTGCAACTCGCCTCGGCGGTCGACCCCCAGCTGGCCGACCTCTCCAACAAGCTGATCTATTCGGCGATGGTGGTCTACACGCTCGCCATGTTCGCCCACATGATCGAGTGGACCTTCGGCAGCAAGGGCGCCGTCGCCGTCCGCTCGAAGGAGCAGGCCGTCAGCCTCGGCGAGACCGTCGCCACGGCCGGGCCGAAGGCCAGGAAGGTCACCGTCACCGTGGCGGGGGCCGGCGGCGGCACCACCACGCTCACCCGCACCGCGGTCGCGGGCGAGGGGGCGACGGTGGTCACCAGCGGGCGCGGCGCGGACGAGGAGGACGGCCCGGGCGCGGCCGGCACCAGCGAGCGGGCCGACCTGGCCGGCCGGATCGCCGTCTCGCTCACCGTGCTCGCCGCCCTGCTGCACGCGGGCGGGATCGTCACCCGCGGCCTCTCGGTCTCCCGCTGGCCGTGGGGCAACATGTACGAGTTCTCCTGCGCCTTCGCCTTCGCGATGACGGCGGCGTACCTGGTGCTGCTGGCCACGAGGAAGAACGTCCGCTGGCTGGGTCTGCCGGTCGTCCTCGCGGGGCTGCTGACCCTGGGCATCGCCACCACGGTGCTCTACACCGACTCCGAGCAGCTCGTCCCGGCGCTGCACTCGCCGTGGCTGGCGATCCACGTCTCCACCGCGATCTTCTGCGGCGGCGCCTTCTACGCGGCGTTCATCGCCACGCTGCTCTACCTCGGCAAGGACTCCTTCGACAAGCGGATGGCGGCCGGCCTCACCACCGGCCCGCTGGGCACCTCGGCCTCGATCTGGCGCCGGCTGCCCGCCGCGTCGACCTTCGACAAGCTGTCGTACCGGATCAACGCCCTGGTCTTCCCGCTGTGGACGTTCACCATCATCGCGGGCGCGATCTGGGCCGAGGCGGCCTGGGGCAAGTACTGGGAGTGGGACCCGAAGGAGACCTGGTCGTTCATCACCTGGGTCGCCTACGCCTGCTACCTGCACGCCCGGGCGACGGCCGGCTGGAAGGGCCGCAAGGCCGCCTACCTGGCGCTGGCGGCGTTCGCCTGCTGGCTCTTCAACTACTACGGCGTGAACATCTTCGTCACCGGAAAGCACTCCTACGCGGGGATCTGACCGGGACACACGACCACCCACCGGCCCGGCCCTCTCCCACAGGTAGCCGGGCCGAGGTGCAACAGGGGTAGTGCGCGCCGGCCGCCGGTCGGTGCGAGAGGGAACTGAGGAGGAAATCGCGCAATGGAGTGCGACGAGGTCATGTTGACCGTCCGAATCACCGCCGCCGAGCGCATGCTGCTCCGCCGGCTCGCCCAGGGACACCGGAGCGACGTGTCCGAGGTGGTGTCCGACGCGCTGCTGGACATCATCCCCACGCTCAGCGCGCCGGGGGACGCCTACCGGCTGCTGGGGGCGCTGGCGGTGCCCGCGCCGTGCGCCCTGACGGTGTGGCTGCCGACCCCGCTGGCCGACCTGCTGGTGCCCGGCGCGGCCCGGATCGCGCAGATCACCGACGTCCGGATCGAGTCGGCCAGCGCCGCCCTGGGCGCGGCGCTGCGGCTCTGGCTGGCCCAGGACCCGGTCCGGCTGGCGACCAACCTCAGCGTGATGCACGCGGGCCGGCCGGCCGCCCTGGTGGCCGCCTGACGGGGGTCAGCTCGCCAGCGGCAGCCGGGTGCCGCCGAGGCCCGGCGCGGCGGGGCGGCCGTCGTAGGCGTCCCGCTGGGCCGGTACCGCCGGGCCCTCGGCCGGGCCGTCCAGCGGCGCGGTGAGCAGCAGGCACTCGGCCGCCGTCAGGCCGTCCTGGAGCAGTTGGACCCGTACCGGCTGCCGGGCGCCCGCCGCGGCGGGCGCGCCAGTCGGTCCGGCGGCCGGCCCGGAGGTCGGTCCGGCGATGGGTTCGGGGACCGCCCGGACGAGGCAGGGCCGGTCCAGCTCGATGTACCTCTCGAAGGAGGTCACCAGCTCGACCGGCACCACCGGCTCGGGGTGGCGCAGCCGCTGGGCGGCCTGCCGGGCGGCCTCCAGCACCAGCATCCCGGGCACGTGGTCCAGCTCGTGGTCGAACAGCACCGGGTGGGTGGCGTCGGCGCGCAGCAGCCAGGTGTCCGGGGCGAGGGTCGGGCTGAGCACCACGTCGGCGGGCTGGGCGCGGCCGACCAGTTCGGGGGCGGCGGGCGCCGGCGGCCGTGGCGCGGCGGTGCGCCGCCCGGGGCCGCGCAGCCGGGCGTACGAGGCGGGGGAGACCACCCGCAGCCGGCCGGTGCCCCGGCCGATCGGCCGGCCGTCCCGGGTGACGTCGACGCACACCCGCAGCGAGACCAGCTCGCCGTGCCGCATCCGGACGTCCTCGCAGTCGACGGCCAGCATCAGCGAGGCGGGGCCGGTGGTGACGGCCAGGCCCGGCAGCCCGGATCCGTCGAGCGCGTAGGAGAGGTCCTCCATCACGAAGTGGTGGCCGCGCGGCACCCCGAATCCGGCGTGGCCGATCAGCAGCCCGGCCTGCCGGATCGTTTCGGCGAGCAGCACCGGGTCGTGGTAGCGGTCCCCGGGGAGCCGGTAGAAGCCGTGCAGCCGGGGCCACTGGGCGCCGAGCAGGAAACCGTACGGGCCGGTGGACCGCCAGCCGGTGAGGAACACCTCGGAGACCGCGGTGCGGTGCACCAGGTGCCGGGAGACGGTCCGGTCGTGGAAGTCGTAGCCGGTCGCGGGGCCGTCGTGGAAGTCGAGGCCGCCACCGCTGCCCGGGCCGGGGTGGGCGTACGGGCCGCGCGGGTCCGGCTCTACGATCGATGGCATGACTGGCCCCCGCCTCAGGGTGTCGGTCGGAGCGGCCGCCACGGCCGTCCGAGCAAAACATACATACCACCCGGTTTGTCTTTGCCGACCGGGGTGCCCGGGCCGCACTCGCCGGTACCACCACGCTACCTGGCCCGTGCGCTGGGGGAATGCCCGTTCGGCGGACCTCGGACCATCGGTGGGGGGCCGTCCCCGCTGGACGGCGGGGGCGAAGCAGGCGCTAGATTAGATACCAACCATGCGGTTTCGGGCGTCCCGTCCGCATGCGGCGCCGCCTCGCGGGGCGCGCCGACAGCAGCCGGGTGGGGCGGGGATCGCGCCCGGTCGAGTCCGGAGGGGGCCAGTGGTCAAGCAGGAACGGGCCGGGCGGACCCGGCAGGCCGTACTGCTCGCGGCCGCGGAGACCTTCGCGCGGGTGGGCTTCGAGGCCGCCAGCCTGGTCGACATCAGCCGTCGGGCCGGGGTGAGCAAGGGGGCCCTCTACTTCCACTTCGTGTCCAAGCAGGCCCTCGCCGACGGGGTGCGCCGCGCCTCCGGGCGGGAGGTCGGCTCGGCCGCGCTGCGCGCGCTGCGGGCCGACGGCCCGGCGCTCCAGGGCCTGATCGACTTCTCCCACGAGCTGGCCCGGATGCTGCGGGAGGACGTGGTGGTGCGGGCCGGTGTCCGGCTGGTCCAGCAGGGCCGGCGCCGGGACGGCGTCCTGGAGGGGCCGTCCGGCCGGTCCGCCCCGGTGGCCGCCGACGTCGCCTGGCGCAGCCTCACCGCCGTCGTCCACCGGCTGCTGGACCGCGCCGCCGAGGCCGGTGAGCTGGGCCCCGGGGTGGACCGGCGGGCCGCCGCCGAACTGCTCACCGCGGTGGCGGCGGGCCAGGTGCTGCTCGGGGACGAGGAGGCCGGCGCGCCCGGGCCGGAGAAGGTGAGCCGGCTCTGGACGGCCGCGCTGCCGGCCCTGGTGGCGGCGGAGCACCGGGCGGGCTACCGGGTCTGATCCGGCGCGGTCGCGGGGCCGTCCGGTGACCCGGCCTGCCCGGTGGCCCGGGGTGCGTCGGACGGCCCGGGCGCATCGGACGGGCTCAGGCGCGCCCGACGGCTCAGGCGCGCTCGGCGACGCTCAGCCGGGCGAGCGCGTGCGGCTGGACCAGGCCGGGCAGCAGCAGCGTCCAGAGGTCGGACATCCGCTGGACCAGGTCCTGCCGGTCGGCCAGCACCTGGGAGCTCAGCTGGATGCCGGTGACGGCCCCGGTGATCACCCCGGAGGCCGCGGTCAGGTCGACCCCCGGGTGGAGGTCGCCGGCCTCCCGGGCGCGCTCCAGCAGCGCGCCGACCGTGTCCATCCAGCCCTGGTAGGCCGCGATCTGCGGCTGGGTGAAGCTGCCGTGCTCGATCGTCAGCCGGATGCTGCCGCGCACCAGCGGGTCGGTCTGGAGCGCGCGGGCGAAGGCGTACCCGAGGTCGATGAGGTTCTGCACCGGGCTGTCCGAGGACGGTGCCCACCCGGAGATCCAGGCGCCCTGCCCCTCGATGACGGCGAGCGCCAGGTCCTCCTTGGAGTGGAAGTGGAAGTACAGCGCGCCCTTGGTGACGCCGGCCCGGTCCAGGATCTCGGCCATCGTGGCGGCGGCGTAGCCCCGCTCGTCGAACACCTCGGCCGCCGCGACGAGTACCGCCTGGCGGGTCGCCAGCGCGCGGGCCTGCCTGGCCATCGCAGCCTCCCTGGAAGGTTCTGGTCCCGGCAGCGGCCGGTCCCGTGGGGGCGGACGGGGCGGCGGACGCGTACCGCCCAGCAGGTATCCTACCGAGCCCTCCGCGGCCCCCTCCGGCCCCGGCCGACCGGGCGGGGGCCCGGCCGGCGCGGCTCCCGGGAAAAGCCCGACGGCCGGCCACCCCGTTCGGGTGGCCGGCCGTCGGCTCGGGCGGTCAGGCCGCCTGCTGCCAGCTGAACGGCGAGTAGTACGCCGGCCGGCGCTCCAGGCGCTGCCAGTTGGCGATCGGCTCCATCGGCGCGGCGGCGGCGGCCTGCTGCGCGGCGGCGGCGCGCGCGGCGAGGACGGCGGTCAGGGCGGCGAGTTCCTCGTCGGTGAGAGTGCCGCGGACGATGCGGACGAGGGGTTCGGCGGAAGCGGTCATGTCCTGGTTTCTCCCCCGGTGGCTGTGGTCTGAGTGGGTGCCCGGTGCGGGCTGCTGCTGTGGAGCGGGTGCGCTGGGAGGCGCCGCTACATCGGCGGGTTGCCGTGCTTGCGGCTGGGCAGGTCGGCGTGCTTGGTGCGGAGCATGGCGAGGGCGGCGGAGATCACCCGACGGGTCTCGGCCGGGTCGATGACGTCGTCCACGAGGCCGCGCTCGGCCGCGTAGTACGGGTGCATCAGCTCGCTCTTGTACTCCTTGATCTTCTGGGCGCGCATCGCGTCCGGGTCCTCGGCGGCGTTGATCTCGCGCCGGAAGATGACGTTGGCCGCGCCCTCGGCGCCCATCACGGCGATCTCGTTGGTCGGCCAGGCGTAGGACAGGTCGGCGCCGATGGAGCGGGAGTCCATCACGATGTAGGCGCCGCCGTAGGCCTTGCGCAGGATCAGCGAGATGCGCGGCACGGTGGCGTTGCAGTACGCGTAGAGCAGCTTGGCGCCGTGCCGGATGATGCCGCCGTGCTCCTGGTCGACGCCGGGCAGGAAGCCGGGGACGTCGAGCAGGGTGACCAGCGGGATGTTGAAGGCGTCGCACATCTGGACGAAGCGGGCGGCCTTCTCGCTCGCGTCGATGTCCAGCACGCCGGCCAGCGACTGCGGCTGGTTGGCGATGATGCCGACGACGTGGCCGTCGATCCGGGCGAGCACGCAGAGCACGTTGGTGGCCCAGCGCTCGTGGACCTCCAGGTACTCGCCGTGGTCGACGATCTCCTCGATCACCTTGCGCATGTCGTACGGGCGGTTGCCGTCGGCGGGCACCAGGTCCAGCAGGCTGTCGTTGCGCCGCTCGACCGGGTCGTCGCTCATCACGGACGGCGGCATCTCGCGGTTGTTCTGCGGCAGCAGCGACAGGAGGTAGCGGACCTCCTCGATGCAGGACTGCTCGTCGTCGTAGATGAAGTGGGCGACGCCGGAGACGCCGGCGTGCACGTCCGCGCCGCCGAGGCCGTTCTGGGTGATCTTCTCGCCGGTCACCGCCTGGACCACGTCCGGGCCGGTGATGAACATCTGCGAGGTCTCGCGGACCATGAAGACGAAGTCGGTCAGCGCGGGGGAGTACGCGGCGCCGCCGGCGCACGGGCCGAGCATCACCGAGATCTGCGGGATGACGCCGGAGGCCTTGGTGTTGCGCTGGAAGATGCCGCCGTACCCGGCCAGGGCGGTGACGCCCTCCTGGATGCGGGCGCCGGCGCCGTCGTTCAGCGAGACCAGCGGGGCGCCGGCCGCGATGGCCATGTCCATGATCTTGTGGATCTTCTGCGCGTGGGCCTCGCCCAGCGCGCCGCCGAAGATCCGGAAGTCGTGCGCGTACGTGAAGACGGTGCGCCCGTGGACGGTGCCCCAGCCGACGACCACGCCGTCGGTGTGCGGCTTCTTGGCCTCCAGGCCGAAGCCCTGGGCGCGGTGCCGGCGGAACGGCTCGACCTCCTGGAAGGAGCCCTCGTCCAGCAGCAGCTCGATGCGCTCGCGGGCGGTCAGCTTGCCCTTGGCGTGCTGGGCCTCGGTGGCCTTGTCGCTGGGGCCGCGGCGGACCTTCTCACGGAGCTCGTGCAGCTCGGCGACCCGCCCGTGGGCGTCGGCCGGGACCTCCGGGACCTCGCCGTCGACCGGCGCCTCATGCACAACCGTCATCTCGAACCACTCCAAGGGTGAGGGAACTGTCCGACAGCCAACGTCTGCTGTGCCCCCGGCTGCGAATCACTTTCTTCACTTATGACTGTACGAGGGGCCGTGCGCTGGTTTCGGCGTCGATTCCGTACAAGGTCGGGTTCGTTTAGCTGTCAGGCCCTTACAGAAGCGGTCGACCCGATCACCGTGCGCTCGGTGTTCATCCGGATACCGGGGGTTGTCGAACAGATGATGGTCCGATGATCTGAGCATGAAGAAAAGTGCAGGTCAGGACCGTCTGCCGGTGCCCCGGGCCGGTCCTCTCGGGGGCCGCTCAAGGTCCACTCCAGCCCGGTGGCCAGGGGTTCGCCGACTGGCCGAGGGATTGAGCAATCGTAGAGAAGCACCAAAAACACCGAAGCCCACCCCGCGCGGTGGGGGTGGGCTGTCCGAGCGAGCGGGCGGACCCGCTCCGATCAGCTCTTCCTGCCGTCCTCGGGTTCGTCGCGGTCGCGCAGCTCCCGCTCACGGCGGCGCAGGTCGGCCTCCCACTGCTTGAGCATGTCCTCGTGGTCTTTGTCGCTCTTCTTCAACGAGGCGAGGAACTCGGGGTCGTCGTCCGGCGCCATCGGGCGCCCGCCGCGCGGGGCCGGGCGGCCCGGACGGTCGTCGGCCGGGTACCCCGGGTCGGCCGCCCCGGCGGCCGCGGTCCGCAGGAAGCCGCGCTGCTTGCCGGCGATCAGCCAGGCGATCGGGCCCAGCGGCGGGAAGAGCGGCACGATCAGCACCCAGACCACCTTGGGCAGGTGCTTCACCTCGTCCTCGGGCGTGGTCAGGCAGTCCACGAACGCCCAGACCCAGAGCGCGAGCGGAAGGATGATGGTCAGAAGAATCCTCGGCACGGCTGGGATCTCCCCCCGGGCGACGACGGTGGCGGGCGCCTTCCAGGGGCCCTTGACCCGGCCAGGCTATCGGGTGGCGGATACTGGCAGGCATGGCATACGACGATCTCCGCTCGTTTCTCCGCGCCCTCGACCGCGAGGGCGACCTCAAGCGCATCAAGGCGGAGGTGGACCCGCACCTGGAGATCGGCGAGATCGTCGACCGGGTGCAGAAGGCCAAGGGCCCGGCGCTGCTCTTCGAGAACGTCAAGGGTTCGTCGATGCCGCTGGCCATGAACGTCTTCGGCACCGAACGGCGGCTGGCCAAGTCGCTGGGCCTCAAGGGCCCGGAGGACATCTCAGAGAAGATCGCCGGCCTGCTCAAGCCGGAGCTGCCGCAGGGCTTCACCGGCTTCCGCGACGCCTTCGGCAAGCTCGCATCGATGGCGCACGTCCCGCCCCGGCACGTGAAGTCCGGCGACGCCCCGGTGCAGGAGGTCGTGCTCACCGGTGACGACGTCGATCTGGACGCGCTGCCCGCCCTCTTCACCTGGCCGCTGGACGGCGGCTCGTTCTTCAACCTGGGCCTGACCCACACCAAGGACCCGGACACCGGCATCCGCAACCTGGGCCTCTACCGCCTCCAGCGGCACGACCGCCGCACCATCGGCATGCACTGGCAGATCCACAAGGACAGCCGCAACCACTACGCGGTGGCGGCCAGGCGCGGCGAGCGCCTCCCGGTCGCGATCGCCTTCGGCTGCCCGCCGGCCGTCACCTACGCGGCCACCGCGCCGCTGCCCGGGGACATCGACGAGTACCTCTTCGCCGGCTTCGTCGCCGGGGAGCGGGTCCGGATGGTCGACTGCAAGACCGTGCCGCTCCAGGTCCCGGCCGACGCGGAGGTCGTGCTGGAGGGCTGGCTGGAGCCCGGCGAGATGCTGCCCGAGGGCCCGTTCGGCGACCACACCGGCTTCTACACCCCGCAGGAGCCGTTCCCGGCACTGAAGATCGACTGCGTGACGATGCGCCGCCGCCCGATCCTCCAGTCCATCGTGGTCGGCCGCCCGCCGACGGAGGACGGCCCGCTGGGCAAGTTCACCGAGCGGTTCTTCCTGCCGCTGCTGAAGATCATCATCCCGGACATCGTCGACTACGACCTGCCCGAGGCCGGCGGCTTCCACAACTGCGTGATCGTCTCGATCGACAAGAAGTACCCCAAGCACGCCCAGAAGACGATGCACGCGATCTGGGGCGCGCACATGATGTCGCTGACCAAGCTGATCATCGTGGTGGACTCCGACTGCGACGTGCACGACTACCAGGAAGTCGCCTGGCGCGCCTTCGGCAACGTCGACTACAGCCGCGACCTCACCGTGGTCGAAGGCCCGGTGGACCACCTGGACCACGCCTCGTACCAGCAGTTCTGGGGCGGCAAGGCCGGCATCGACGCGACCCGCAAGCTGCCCGAGGAGGGCTACACCCGGGACGGCGGCTGGCCGGAGATGGTGTCCTCGGACCCGGCGACGGCCGCCCTGGTCTCGCGCCGCTGGAAGGAGTACGGACTGTGAGCACGGCTGCCGTCGAGACCCCAGGGCGCACGAAGGCCTTCCTGCGCCTGGTGATGATCGAGCACTCGGTCTTCGCCCTGCCCTTCGCGTACATCGCCGCGCTGACGGCGATGTTCCTCGCCGACCGGCGGGTGCACTGGGGCGAGCTGTTCGTCGTCACCGTCTGCATGGTCGGGCTGCGCACCTTCGCGATGGCGGCCAACCGGATCATCGACCGCGAGATCGACGCCCGCAACCCGCGCACCGCCACCCGCGAACTGGTCACCGGCGCGGTGTCGTTGAAGACCGCGTACGTCGGCTCGGCCGTCGCCCTGGTGGTCTTCCTCGGCGCGGCCGCGATGCTCAACCCGCTCTGCCTGGCGCTCGCGCCGGTCGCCGTGGTGCCGATGGTGGTCTACCCGTACGGCAAGCGGTTCACCGACTTCCCGCAGGCGATCCTGGGCCTGGCCCAGGCGATGGGGCCGGTCGGCGCCTGGCTCGCGGTGACGGGCACGTGGTCCTGGGACGCGGTCGTGCTGGGCGTCGCGGTCGGCATCTGGATCGGCGGCTTCGACCTGATCTACGCCTGCCAGGACGTCGAGTCCGACCGCGAGAACGGCGTGCGTTCGGTGCCGGCGCGCTACGGCGTACCGGCGGCCGTCCGGGGCGCGCGGGTCTGCCACCTCCTGACGACGCTCCTGCTGGGCTGGTTCGCGCTCCGCACGGACGCCGGACCGGCGTTCTGGATCGGCCTGGTGGTCGTCGCGGGCGCGTTCGTGTACGAGCACACCATCGTGAAGCCGAACGACCTGTCGAAGCTCAACCGGGCGTTCTTCCAGACCAACAGCTTCGTGGGGATCTCGCTGTTCTTCTTCGCCCTGGTGGACCTGGTCGTCCGCGGGCTCGGGATCTGACGCCCGCCCCCGCCCGGAACCCCGGCCGGTCGGCCTGCGCTCAGTTGTGCAGGAAGCCCTCCAGCGACACCGCCAGGGCCACCGGGGCCTCGTACATCGGGAAGTGCCCGCTGCCGCCGAGCTCCTCCAGTTCGGCGTGGGGGTAGTGGCTGAGGAAGGTGCCGCGCATCACGTCGGCGGTGAGGACGAGGTCGTGCTCGCCGACGATCACCTTGACCGGCACCGGGTTGCCGCTGATCCGGCGCTCCAGGTCGGCCGTAGCCCAGTCGCGGACGTAGCCGCCGAAGGCCTCGGGGGTGGACAGCCGCAGCGACTGGTCGACCATGCGGTCGAGCCAGACCCGGCCGGCCCGTCGGCCGGTGACCAGGTCCAGGATGGCGAGGCGCTTCTCGCGGTCCTCGGCGGCGCCGTAGAACAGCGCCTCCCCGGCCGCGTCCAGCGGGTACGCCCCGGCCGGCACCGGCGCCAGGCCGACCAGCTTGCGCACCCGCAGCGGAGCCTCGGCGAGCACCTGCTGGGCCGCCTTGCCGCCCATCGAGTGGCCGACGAGGGAGAAGCGGTCCCAGCCGAGCTGGTCGGCCAGGGCGAGCGCGTCGGAGGCGATCTCGGCGAGCGTGTACGCGCCGGGGACGTCCTTGCGCTGCCCGTAGCCGCGGTAGTCGAGGAAGGCGTAGCTGAAGGCGTCGCCGTCGAGGTAGTCGAGGAACGGGCCCCAGCCCGCGCTGGTGCCGAACCAGTCGTGCAGGACCAGGACGTGGTGGTCGCCGGTGCCGGTCGAGCGGTGAGGGATCGTCATGCCAGCCGTCGTTCCCCGCGAGCCGCCCGCCCGAACGGACGGTTCGGGGGGAGCGGGAAGCGGGGAGCGGCGTACGGGCCGTGGCGGCTCAGGCGTCGCGGCGGGCGAACGCCGGGGCGTGCTCGGGGAGCGGGCCCAGGGCGATCAGGCGGGAGACCAGCTGCCGGAAGCCGGGCGCGAAGCGGGCCAGCAGCACCAGCCGCCGCGGCGGGCCGACCCGGCGGCCGCTGAGCACCGGCTCGAACATGACGTCGTGCAGGACCCGCTGCATCCGCTGGGTGATCACCGTCGGCCGCCACCGGCGCCGCTGCACCCGGGCGAGCGCGGCGGTGGTCGGCCGGCCGTGGCGCAGCGGTTCGGCGAGCAGGGTGGCGGCCGCGACGGCGTCCTGGATCGCGAGGTTGATGCCCACCCCGCCGGCCGGGGACATCGCGTGGGCGGCATCGCCGATCAGCAGCAGCCCGTCGGCGTACCAGCGGTGCAGCCGGTCGAGCCGGACGTCGAGCAGGTGGACGTCGTCCAGGCCGGCCAGCTGGTCGACCCGGTCGGCGTACCGGGGCAGCAGTTCGGCGATCCGGGCGCGGAACCGTTCGATGCCCTCGGCGCGCAGCAGCGGGTCGGCGCCCTTGGTCCGGAAGTAGGCGATCTGGAAGTAGTCGTCCCGGGTGAGGCTCAGGGCGATGTCGCGGTGCCCGAAGCCGGGGACGACGCTGGGCGGTGCGGACCGCTCGTGGGGGTGCCGGGGCAGCCGGAACCACCAGACGTCGAAGGGCACCGGGAACTCCTCGGGCGTCAGTCCGGCGGCCCGGCGCAGGGCGGAGTGCCGGCCGTCGGCGGCGACGGTGAGGTCGGCGCGCAGTTCGCCCTCCTCGCCGTCCCGGGTGCGGTACCGGACGCCGACCACCCGGCCGCCGTCCCGGAGCAGGCCGGTGGCCTCGGTGTTCATCCGCAGGGTGAAGGTGGGCTCCCGCCGGGCCTCCGAGGCCAGGAAGTTCAGCAGGTCCCACTGCGGGATCATCGCGATGTAGTTGTACGGGGGCCGCAGCCGTTCGTAGGCGCTCAGCGCGACGGGCGCGGCGCCGGGCACCCGCACGACCAGGTCGCCGAGGCGGCTCTGCGGCAGGGCGGCGAACTTCCGGCCGAGGCCGAGTTCGTCCATCAGCCGCACGGTGGAGGCGTGGACGGTGTCGCCGCGGAAGTCGCGCAGGAAGTCCCCGTGCTTCTCCAGCACGGTCACCTCGACGCCGGCGCGTGCCAGCAGCAGACCCAGCATCATTCCGGCCGGACCGCCCCCGGAGATCACGACGCTCATGGGCTCTCCCCTCTCAGTGTTCGATCGACCACTGTCCGTATGGAACTTGCCTATACAGACTCTCTGGAACCGTCCCAGGTGTCAAGTAGTACGATGCTCCACATGAAGGAGCTGGTGACGGCCGCCCTCGCGGCCGCGAAGGAACGGGGCCAGGACGTCGCCGACGTCCCGCTGACGGCGATCGCCGCGGCGGCCGGGATCTCCCGCAGCACGCTGCTGCGCCGGCTCGGCGGCTCCCGGGCGGCACTGGACGAGGCGGTCCGCGAGTCGGGGGTGGATCCGGGCGGGCGGCCGCCGGTGCGCGAGCGGGCGATCGAGGCGGCCGCGCTGCTGGTGGCCGAGCGCGGCCTGGCCGGGGTCACCCTGGACGCGGTGGCGGACCGGGCCGACTGCTCGCTGCCCAGCCTGCACACGGTGTTCGAGGGGCGGGACGGCCTGCTCTCCGCCGTCTTCGCGCGGCACTCCGCGCTGCCCGGCCTGGAGGCCCTCGCGGCCGACCCGCCGGAGCGCCTGGAGGACACCGTCCGGGCGCTGCACGCCGCCTTCCTCGCGGCCTTCGCGCACGAGCCGCGGATCGTCCCCGCCGTCTTCGCCGACCTCTTCGGCCGCCCGGACGGCCCCGCCGCCAGGGTGATGGCCGGCAGCCTGCCGCGGGTGCTCGACAGCCTCGACCGGCTGCTGCGGCCGCACGTGCGGGCCGGCCGGCTGCGGCCGCTGCCCACCCCGGTGCTGGTCCAGCTGCTGCTCGGTCCGCTGCTCAACCACGTCCTGATGCGGCCGGTGCTGGAGTCCGTCCCGGGCGGCGCCGGGATGCCCCCGATGGACGAGGCCGTCGAGATCTTCGTCGACGCCTACCTGCGGGCGGTGGCCCTCCCGGCGGCGGAGGCGGCGGAATCCGGGCGCGACGTCGACGCCCCCTGAGGAAGGCCGTGGCCGCCCTGAGGGGGGCCGTGACCGGCACCCGGCCGGGCCCTTCTTCCGCCTGGTCCGCAGCCGCGGGGGTGGAACCCGCGGGCCGGTCAATCCCCTGGCGCCGCAGGCAGAGTGACGAATGGTCAGCCGCTCGCGAGGAGGGTGATCAGTCCAGGACCAGCCGGTCGCCGACCCGCAGCCGGCCCGGGGCGGCGACCTCGGCGAGGGCGTCGAGCCGGCCGTCGTGGGCGTGCACCACGGCCTTGAGGATCTCGGGCGCGTGCGGCAGCCCCGGCTGCGGGGCGCCGGTCATCGCGCAGCGCTCGCTGGAGGCGACGAAGGAGAGCCGGGGGCTGCCGGGGGCCTCGCCGGACGCCCGGCGGCCGAGCCAGGCGTCCTCGACGAACGGCGGGGTGCCCGGCGGGGTGCGCAGCACGATGTTGGGGCGGAACCGGCGCTCGTCGATCACGGCGAAGGGGACGGCGTCGCGGACCCAGTCCAGGGTGGCGGTGCTGAGCACGCTGACCGGCAGCTGGTCGAAGTGCGACACCGCGTCCTCGCGGGCGAGTTCGACGTCCGCGCGCTGGAGGTAGGCGCGCAGGAAGGCGTTCGGCCGGTCGACCGGGCGGCCGAGCGGGTCGACCAGCTCGGGGCCGTCGATCCGGTGGCCGAGCCGGGCGGAGAGGCGGAGCAGGCCGTCCATCCGGCGGAAGTGGCGGGTGTTCTTGCCCGAGCCGAGCCGCCCGGCCGCGTCGCGGACGGCGTAGAGGCGGTCGCCGGCCAGGCCGCGCTCGTCCACCTCGACGGAGTCGAGCCGCTCGCCGCCGGTGGATTTCACGGGGTAGCGCCAGAGTCGCTCGATCACTCCGATGATCTCTGCCATGGCCGGAAAGCGTACTGGCGCTGACGGGGGATGGTCTAGACCAAGTCTCCGGGGTGCCTCAGCCCAGCCGGGCCACCGCCCGCACCGGAGCGCCGTCCGCCGCGACCAGCCGCAGCGGGAACAGCGAGACCTCCACCGGCAGACCGGCCTCCTGGGCGGCCAGCAGCGGCCGGAGGTCGGTCAGGTTCTCGGCGATCACCCCGCCGCCGGACGCCCCCAGCAGCACCCGGTGGGCGGCGAGCGACGGCTCGTCGGCGGTGTCCGGGTCGTGCTCGTCGGTGAGGTCGGCGAGCAGGGCGGCCACCGCCGGGTCGCCCGGGCCCGGGTCCGGGGTCGGGTCGACGCTGAGCGCGTCCACCCCCACCGTCCGCACCCCGGCGGCGACGATCGCCTCGGCGGCGGCCGGGGTCAGGCTGGGGTGGGCGAGGTAGGTGTCGGTGCCCCAGTGCCGGGCCCAGCCGGTGGCCAGCAGCAGCACGGTGCCCTCGGCGGCCCGTTCCAGCGCGGGCGCCAGCAGTTCGGGGGTGACGGCCGTCCGGGGCTCCAGTCCGCGCAGGTCGGCGACCACGGCGGGGCCGGTGAACCGCTCCAGCGGCAGCCCGTCCAGGGTCGGCCAGGTGACGTCCACGTGGTAGGGCGCGTCCACGTGGGTCCCGGACTGCGAGCCCAGGTGCAGGGCCAGCACGTTCACCCCGGCGGTGGCCGTGGTGAGCGCGGGCTCCAGCAGGACGGCCGGGTCGCCGGGGTAGACCGGCATCGCGGTGGTCACCTGATGGGTGAGGTCGACGAGGGTCGCTGCCATGCGCCCATCCTCCCAGGGGCCGGGCGCTTCCGGGCCCCTCCCGGTCCGCCCGGGCCGAACGCGCTGGTGCGGCCGGGACAGAATTGCCCCATGGGAACTGCGAAGCGTCAGCCGTGGGTGGTCGGGGTCTCGGGTGCGTCGGGGACGCCGTACGCGGCCTCGGTGATCCGCGCGCTGCTGGCCGCCGGCGAGGCGGTGGACCTGATCGTCAGCCGCGCCGCCCGGCTCACCATCCTGGACGAGACCGGCATCTCCTTCCGGGACGCCCACTGGCGCGCCGACCTCGCCGCTTGGCTCGGGAGCGACGAGGGCCTGGACGCCGTCCGCTACTGGCCCGCCGGGGACTTCGCGGCCGGCCCGTCCAGCGGCTCGTACCCGGCCAAGGGCATGCTCGTGGTGCCCGCGACCACCGGCGCGGTGGCCGGGATCGCGCTCGGCCTGAGCAAGGACCTGCTGCAGCGCGTGGCCAGCGTCACCCTCAAGGAGCGCCGTCCGCTCGTCGTCTGCGTGCGCGAGACACCACTCAACGGGGTGACGTTGAAGCACTTGGTGGAGCTCGACGCACAGGGGGCGGTCGTCCTGCCCGCCTCACCCGGTTTCTACGCCGGCGGCTCCACCGTGCGCGAACTCGTGGATTTCGTGGCCGGACGGGTGCTGGACGCCGTCGACGTGCCGCATTCCCTGTACCTGCGCTGGGAAGGGGAGTTGGGGGCGGCCGCCCGCAAACCGGCGGCCGGCGGGGGCCCACGGCCTGAGGGGGAGTAAGCGGACCGAGGGCGGGAGAGTATCTTCTCTGCGATATCCGGGTCGGTCGGCGCACAGCGCCTTTGAATCCGGATAATGATCTGTGGGTCTGGTGAGGTTCGGAAGGACGCGGACGGTATATGGACACGGTGGACAGACAGCTCATCCAGGCGCTCCGGGAGAACGGCCGCGCGTCCTACGCCGAGTTGGGCCGCCTGGTCGGGCTCTCCGGCCCGAGCGTCACGGACCGGATCAACCGCCTGGAGCAGGCCGGGGTCATCACCGGCTACCGGGCGACGGTCAACCCGGCGTCGCTCGGCTTCGGCGTCACGGCCCTGATCGGCCTTCAGCTCACCGACGCGGCGGACCACGAGGACGTCGCGTTCCGGCTGAAGGACCTCAACGAGGTGGAGGACTGCTGGTTCATCGCCGGCGACGACTCCTACATGCTGAAGGTGCGGGTGGCCGACGTGGCCGGCCTGGAGTCGGTGGTCAAGCGGATCTCGGGCACGAAAGGCGTGGCCCGGACCCGCACCACCGTCGTACTCTCCACCAAGTGGGAGAACCGGGTGAGTGAACTTCCTCCTGTAGGAGAGTGACGTATGGCACTGGTCGGTCTGGAGGAGCTGCGCGCGGCTCGGCAGCGGATCGCGGGGGTCGCCGTGCGCACCCCGCTCGTTCCCGCCCCCTGGGCGGCCGAGGGGGAGCGGCGGCTCTGGCTGAAGCCCGAGAACCTCCAGCCGACCGGGGCCTTCAAGACCCGCGGCGCCTACAACCGGCTGGCCGCGCTCACCGAGGAGGAGCGCTCCCGGGGCGTGGTCGCCCAGTCCAGCGGCAACCACGCGCAGGCGGTGGCGTACGCGGCCCGGACGCTCGGCATCAAGGCCGTGATCGTGATGCCGGACACCTCGCCCGCGGTGAAGGTGGAGGCCACCCGCTCGTTCGGCGCCGAGGTGATCCTGGTCGCCCCGGCGGAGCGGGACGCCCTGCCCGCCGAGCTGGCCGAGAAGCACGGCTACGTGTGGGTGCCCCCGTACGACGACCCGTTCATCATCGCGGGCCAGGGCACGGTCGGGCTGGAGATCGCCGAGGACGCCCCGGCCGAGCTGGACACCGTCCTGGTGCCGGTCAGCGGCGGCGGCCTGATCGGCGGGACGGCGGCCGCGCTCAAGCTCACCCGCCCGGGCATCCGGGTGATCGGGGTGGAGCCCGAGCTGGCCGCCGACGCCCGGGCCAGCCTGCGGGCCGGCCGCCGGGTCGAGTGGCCGGTCGCCGACACCTACCGGACCATCGCGGACGGGCTGCGCACCCCCTCGCTCGGCGTGCTGCCGTTCGAGCACGTCACCGCCTACGTGGACGACATCGTCACCGTCACCGAGGACGAGATCCGCGCCACCGTGGCCGTGCTGGCCCGCCGCGGACGCCTCGTCGCCGAGCCCTCCGGGGCGGTCGCCCCGGCCGCCTACTTCCACCGCGCCGCCGAAACCGGCGGCCAGGCGGTGGCGGCCGTGGTCAGCGGTGGCAACATCGACCCGACACTGCTCGCCGAGCTGCTCTCGGCATAGGCGTACGCTCGTTCCGGCAAGGAATCGAAGTCGGAGGAGGCGGGGCACCGCATGGACGCAGGGCTCAAGCGCGAGCTGGAGGCGAAGGTCTACGCGGGTGAGCGGCTGACCCGCGAGGACGGGATCGCGCTCTACGAGAGCGACGACCTGGCCTGGCTGGGCGGGCTGGCCCACCACGTGCGGACGCGGAAGAACGGCGACGTCGTCCACTTCAACGTCAACCGCCACCTCAACATGACCAACGTGTGCAACGCGTCCTGCGCGTACTGCTCGTTCCAGCGCAAGCCGGGCGAGAAGGACGCGTACACGATGCGCATCGAGGAGGCCGTCCGCCTCGCCAAGGCGATGGAGGTCGAGTCCCTCACCGAGCTGCACATCGTCAACGGCCTGCACCCGACCCTGCCGTGGCGCTACTACCCGCGTTCGCTGCGGGAGCTGAAGGCCGCTCTGCCGAACGTCTCGCTGAAGGCCTTCACCGCCACCGAGATCCACTGGTTCGAGAAGATCAGCGGCCTGT
The DNA here is from genome assembly GCF_042894165.1 of Kitasatospora sp. NPDC001547. Lineage (NCBI taxonomy): Bacteria > Bacillati > Actinomycetota > Actinomycetes > Kitasatosporales > Streptomycetaceae > Kitasatospora > Kitasatospora sp. NPDC001547. The sequence goes on from NZ_JBIAVL010000005.1 coordinate 530,866, forward strand.
CCGCCGACGAGATCATGGACGAGCTGATCGACGCCGGCCTGGAGTCGCTGACCGGCGGCGGCGCGGAGATCTTCGACTGGGAGGTCCGTCAGCACATCGTCGACCACGACACCCACTGGGAGGACTGGTCGCGGATCCACCGCCTCGCGCACAGCAAGGGCCTCAAGACGCCGGCGACCATGCTGTACGGCCACATCGAGGAGCCCCGCCACCGGGTGGACCACGTGCTGCGGCTGCGCGAGCTCCAGGACGAGACCGGCGGCTTCCAGGTCTTCATCCCGCTGCGCTACCAGCACGACTTCCACGACTCCAAGGACGGCGTCGTGCGCAACAAGCTGATGGCCCGTACCGAGATGGCCACCGGCGCCGAGGCGCTGAAGACCTTCGCGGTCTCCCGGCTGCTCTTCGACAACGTCCCGCACGTCAAGGTCTTCTGGGTGATGCACGGCGTCGCCACCGCCCAGCTGGCGCTCAGCCACGGCGCGGACGACATGGACGGCTCGGTGGTCGAGTACAAGATCACCCATGACGCGGACAACTTCGGCACCCCGAACAAGCTCGGCCGCGACGACCTGCTCGGGCTGATCCGCGACGCCGGCTTCCGCCCGGTGGAGCGCAACACCCGCTACGAGGTCATCCGCGAGTACGGCGGGCCGGACCCGATGCGCCGTGAGTCCCCGCAGGCGATGCGCCTCTGACCTGCGAAGCTCCCCGCCGCCCCGGCCGCCCCACGGCCCGGGCGGCGGTTGTCTTCACGGCCTCCGCACGAGGCCCGGGTTTACCAACGGGTAGGGCGTTTGGCAGGATCGACGGCATGTCCGGTTCTGATCGCGCCACCGCGTACCCGCCGCACCAGCCGATGCAGGAGCCGGTCGACCTGATGCCGCAGCAGCGGTACGAGGGCTTCCAGCCGTACCAGCAGCCGGCCCGGCAGGACCACCCGTACGACCGGTACCAGCCGTACGAGCAGGCTCCTGACGGGTACTACGCGGCGTACGACCAGCCGTTCCAGCCGTACGAGGCCGAGCCGGTCCGGTACGGCGCCGAGCCGGTCCGGTACGGGGCCGAGGCCGGCTACGAGCCCGCCTCGGTCTACGAGGCCGGGCCCGTGCACGAGCCGTTCCCCGGAGCCGCTCACGAGCCGTTCCCCGGAGCCGGCCACGAGCCGTTCCCCGGTGCCGGCCACGAGCCGTTCCACGGAGCCGGCCACGAGCCCCTTCCCGGAACCGGGTACGAGCCCGAGCCCGTCGTGCTCGCCGCGGCGCCCACCGCACCGGTCGCGGGCGCCCGGACGGCGGCCCGGGGACGGCGGCGCAAGGCCAAGCAGAAACGTCACGGCAAGGCCGTGATGGCCGGCACCGCGCTGCTGGTCGCCGCCACCGCCGGCTGGTACGCCGTCGGCCAGGACGGCGCCAAGCCCGGCATCACCACCGCCGACGGCCCCGGCCCGGAGGGCGTCAGCAAGCCCGACCAGCCCGCCCCGGACCCCGCGGCCGCCCAGGCCGCCGCCGACCGGCAGGCCGCGGTCCCGGCCGCCGACCGCAGCCAGACCCGCCCGGACGGCTCGGTCGCCGCGATACCCGGCCTCGGCGCGGCCTTCACCGCGAAGATCCCCGCCGCGACCACCCAGGTCGTGGTCGCCTCCGGCCAGGACAAGAACACCGACAAGAACAGCGTCACCCTCTGGACCCGCACCCCCGAGGGCCGCTGGCTGGCTGGCGAGACCTGGCAGGGCCACAACGGCAAGAACGGCTGGACCACCGACCACAACGAGGGCGACCTGCGCAGCCCGATCGGCGTGTTCGAGCTCACCGACGCGGGCGGCCGCAAGGCGGACCCGGGCAGCAGGCTCCCGTACGACAAGGACCCGAGCTTCGTGGTCTCCGGCACGGGCTTCTTCGGCGACCAGCTGGCCGGCTCCTTCGACTACGTGGTCGCGATCAACTACAACCGCGTCGCCGGCAACTCCCCGCTCGACCCGCGCCGCCCGATGGGCGCCAAGAAGGGCGGCGGCATCTGGCTCCACGTGGACCACGACGGCCCGACGCACGGCTGCGTGTCGATCCCCGAGGACAAGATGGCCCAGCTGATCCGCACCCTGGACCCGGCCGCCCACCCGGTCATCGTGATGGGCGACGCGGCCGCACTGGCCGCCTGACCTCGGCGTACGCGGACCCGGGCCCCGCAAGGGGCCTTGTCCACCTCCTACAGAACGAGGGGGCGGATCCTGTCACCGGTCATACCATGCTGACCAGCGGGTAACCCGGTTCCATGGCAGTATGAGCGGTTCGCGCATTGTGGCACTCGGCCACTACCAGCCCCCCAAGGTCCTCACCAACGACGACCTGGCGGCACTCGTCGACACCGACGACGAATGGATCCGCTCCCGCGTGGGCATCCGCACCCGGCACATCGCCGAGGACGAGAGCCTGGTCGACCTCGCCACCGAGGCCGCGCAGAAGGCGCTCGCCAACAGCGGCCGGGACGCCGCGGAGATCGACCTCGTCGTGGTCGCCACCTGCACCGCGATCGAGCGCAGCCCCAACACCGCCGCCGCCGTGGCCGCCCGGCTGGGCGTGCGCTCGCCCGCCGCGTACGACATCAACACGGTCTGCTCGGGCTTCTCGTACGCGCTGGCGACCGCTGACCACGCGATCCGGGCCGGCTCGGCCCGCCGCGCCCTGGTGATCGGCGCCGAGCGGATGTCCGACACGCTCGACTGGACCGACCGCTCCACCTGCGTGATCTTCGGCGACGGCGCCGGCGCCGCGGTGGTCGAGGCCCAGGAGGACGGCGCCGAGCCCGGCATCGGGCCGGTGGTCTGGGGCTCCGAGCCGGAGAAGGGCGACGCCGTGGTGATCACCGGGTGGGACCCGGTGATCAGCCAGCAGGGCCAGTCGGTCTTCCGCTGGGCCACCACCCAGCTCGCCCCGCTGGCCCGTCAGGCCTGCGAACGGGCCGGGATCGATCCGGCCGAGCTGAAGGGCTTCGTCCCGCACCAGGCCAACCTGCGGATCATCGACGCGATCGCCCGGAAGCTGGGCCTCGGCGAGGACGCGGTGGTGGCCCGGGACGTGGTGCACTCCGGCAACACCTCGGCCGCCTCCATCCCGCTGGCCTTCTCCAAGCTGGTCGAGCGCGGCGAGCTCTCGCCCGGCGATCCGGTCCTGCTCTTCGGCTTCGGCGGCGGCCTGGCCTACGCCGGCCAGGTCGTGCGCTGCCCCTGACCCGACGGCGCCCCGGGGCCGCCTGACGGCGCCGCGGGGCCGCCCGAGGGCACCGCACGCCGTGCGGACGCGAACATGCCGGTGGGCGGGCACCCTGTCGCGGGTGCCCGCCCACCGGCATGTCTGGCGCGCGAGCGGTACGTCGGCGGACCTCCCCCGAGGACACGGCCGCCGTCCGTCGGTCCCCGGACAGGAGGCCGGGGCTGCGCGCGGAGCGGATGGTGGGTCGGAGGACGGTCCTACTTGGGCGCCTTCTTGCCGGTGACGCCCAGGTACACCAGGGGAGCGAGGTTGGGTTTGAGGTCCTTGACCTTGACGCCCCAGGAGGTGAAGGCCTTCTGGTGCTCGGCCGCCGAGGCGAGCAGCGAGACCAGGGCCCCGGCCACGGCGTTCGCGTCGAGCGCCTTGTCGGCCTGACCCTTCGACTGGAGTTCCTTGACGGCCTCCGCGAGCGGCTTGGCGACCGCGTTGAGGACCGTCATGCGGATCTTGAAGAACCGCTTGTCCCCTTCGGCGGCACCGAGCGTGACCACTCGGAGAATGGCGTCGTTCTTGCGCCAGAAGGCGAGGAATCCGTCGACCAGTTCTTCCGAAGTGGTCGGTCCGGACTTCCCTGCCCAGGACTTTCCGGCCACCAGCTCTTTGAGCTGGTCGGCGTCCTTGGCCATTTCCTCGGCGATTTCGAGGACAGCGCCCTCGACATCCGGGAAGTACTGGTAGAAGGTCGCGGGGGAGGTACCCGCCATACGGGCGACGTCGATGACCTTGACGTCCCGATAGGGCGACGTGCTGAGCATCTCGCGGAGGCAATCGAGCAGCTTCTGCCGCGTCTCCTGTCCGCGTCGCCCGGCGACGCGACCGTCGACGGTGCGAACTTGTCCTGTCATGCCGTCAGCTTACCGTGGCACGATCTTGGCGCGATTCGGTGATGCGACTATTACTCCGCACGGGGGTTGGTATAGCGGCATGAACCACTTCGGACGGATATTCACCGGGCTTCGACGCCCCTGTTGAAGCCCCCCCGTGTGCCTTTGACCTCACAGCGTGACGGCGAGTCCGCTGAGGGGTGATCGGGTGACAGAGCGTGACGGTTCGGCGGTGGGCGGTCCGGGGCTCCGCGCGCAAGCCGCCTGCGGAGCGGGCGTCAGGATCCAGCCGTTCCGTCCGCGCTGGTCAGAGGGCCGTCCGGGGTGCCGTCCGGGCCCGGACGGCGGGCTCCGGCGGGTGGGGGAGGTTGGATATGCGCGGGGCGGCATTGGAGAATCGGGTCCGGCACCACGCGGCGGGTGCGGACAACGGGGAGGTGGCAGCGGAGTGGACCAGCTGACGGCGCACGATCCGAGGCGGATCGGGCCCTTCGAGGTGCTGGGGCGGCTCGGCGCGGGTGGGATGGGGCTGGTCTACCTGGCGCGTTCCGCGTCGGGGCGACGGGTGGCCATCAAGACCGTGCGGGGTGAGCTGGCCGAGGACGAGCTGTTCCGGGTCCGCTTCGCCCGGGAGATCGCGGCGGCCAAGACGGTCGGCGGCTTCTACACGGCGGCCGTGGTGGACGCGGACGCGGACGCCCGGGTGCCCTGGCTGGCCACCGCGTACATCCCGGCGCCCTCGCTGGAGGACCTGGTCGAGGAGTGCGGCCCGCTGCCGGTGGAGGCCACCCGCTGGCTGGTCGCCGGCATCGCGGAGGCCCTCCAGTCCATCCACGCGGCCGGGCTGATCCACCGCGACCTCAAGCCCTCCAACGTCCTGGTGGTCGAGGACGGCCCGAAGGTGATCGACTTCGGCATCGCGGCCGGGGTGTCCAGCACCCGGCTCACCATGACCAACGTCGCGGTCGGCACCCCCGCCTACATGTCCCCCGAGCAGGCCAGGGACAGCCGGACCGTCCGCGGCGCCAGCGACGTCTTCTCGCTCGGCTCGCTGATGGTCTTCTGCGCCACCGGGCACCCGCCCTACCGGGGCTCCAACCCGGTCGAGACGGTGTTCCAGCTGCTGCGCGAGGAGCCGGACCTGACCGGCATGGCGCCCGAGCTGATGGACCTGGTGCGCGCCTGCATGCAGCAGGCCCCCGAGCGCCGGCCCACCCCGGCGCAGATCCAGACCGAGCTGGCCCCGCACCTCTTCTCCCGGGACGACGCCTCCGGCGAGGCCGGGGACTGGCTGCCGGCCAACGCGCTGGAGCTGATCGAGCGCAAGCGGGGCCGCCGGCCGGCCGCCCCGCCGTCGCGCCCGCCGGCCGGCCCGGCCCAGCCGCCGCAGCCGCCCGCGCACCCGCAGGCGCCGCCCTCGCACGTCCCGTCGCAGCACCTCGGACCGGCCGACCCGCGCACCAACCCGGGCGGGCGGCACGCGCAGCCGCCGGCCGGTCCGGTGCACGCCGCGCCGCTGCCGGGCCACGGCTCCGACACCGAGATCCCGACCGCGAAGCTCGCCGCCCCGAACAGGCACCGCGCGCCGACCGGCGGCGGCGCCGTCGAGGTGCAGCTGTCCGGCGCCTCGGTGCGGATAGGCCCGGGGCCGCGGGCCGAGCACGAGCAGCCCGGTCCGAGCACCGCCCCGGCCGCGACCGACTGGGTCCGCCGGGCGGCCCCCACCCCGCCGCCCCCGCCGGTCCCGGCCGCCCGCTGGCGCCCCTGGCGGTTCCGGATGTCCAACGACGTCTGGGGCACCCCGGTGGTCGCCGACGGCACGCTCTTCGTCTCCAGCTTCGAGGTGCACGCGCTGGACATCGGCTCCGGCGAGCGCCGCTACAAGACCCGGGACGTCGCCTGGGCGCTCGCGGTGGACTCCGGCCGGGTGCACGCCGCGGACGGCCCGCACCTGTACACCGTCGACTCCGCGGACGGCACCGAGCGCTGGCGCACCTCGCTGGACGGCTGGGTCTACTCGCTCTCCGCCGCCGACGGCGTGCTCTGCTGCGGCATCAGGGGCGGCGGCGTCCAGCTCCGCTCGGCCGCCAACGGCGCCGAGCTGTGGCGCGCCGACGACGCCCAGCAGGACTACGAGAACCCGCAGTCCGGCCCGGTCCTGGTGGGCGGCGCCGCCTACTACTACGGCGGCGGGCGGCTGCGCTGCGTCGACCCGCGCGGCGCGGGCCTGCGCTGGTCCTTCCCGGTCGGCGAGGACGTGCCCTCGCACCCGGTCGAGCGCGGCGGCGTGCTGTACGTGTCGGCCGGCACCCGGGTGTACGCGCTGGACGCGGCCAGCGGGGCCGAGCGCTGGCGCTTCGAGGCCCCGGTCGTGCTGTTCACCCCGCCCGCCCTGGACGCCGACGCGGTCTACGTGGCGGACTACCTGGGCACGGTCTACGCGCTGGACGCGGCCACCGGACTGGACCGCTGGCGCGGGGTCACCGGCCGCCGCCAGGGCGCCGACCCGGTGGTGGTCTCGGACGGCATGGTGCTGGTCGGCAACGGCGAGGTGCTGTACGCCTTCGAGGCGGCCACCGGCCGGGAGCGCTGGCGCTACACCGCCCGCGGCGAGATCGTCGGCTCCCCGGCGGTCGCCGACGGCCTGGTCCACCTGGGCAGCCGGGACCACTCGCTGCACACCCTGGACCTGGCGAGCGGTCAGCTGCGCTGGGAGCTCGGCACCAAGGGCGAGCTCACCGGCTCCCCGGTGGCGGTCGGCGGCCGGGTCTTCGTCGGCTCCAAGGACCGCTGCGTGTACGCGCTGGACGCCTTCTACGGCACGGCGGTGCCCGCCCGCTGAACCGCGGGGCGGACACCGCCGGACCGGCGCCGTCGGATCAGGCCCTGCGGGCCCCGGGGTGGCGGCTGCACCAGCCGTCCCACGCGGAGGAGACCATCTCCGTCACGTCGTGCCGGGCGGTCCAGCCCAGCTCGCGGTGGATCAGGTCGGCGGAGGCCACCACCCGGGCCGGGTCGCCGGCCCGGCGCGGGGTCACCTCGGCGGTGGTGTCGTAGCCGGTGACCTTGCCGATCACCTCCAGCATCTCCTTGACGCTGACGCCCTCGCCGCGGCCGATGTTCAGCACCAGGGAGGTGGCGCCGGCCGGGTCGGCGGCCATCCGCTTGGCGGCCGCCACGTGCGCCGAGGCGATGTCGGAGACGTGGATGAAGTCACGGACGCAGGTGCCGTCCGGGGTCGGGTAGTCGTCGCCGAAGATCCGCGGCGCCTGGCCGGCGGTGAGCCGCTCGAAGACCATCGGGATCAGATTGAACACCCCGGCGTCGGAGAGCTCGGGGGAGGCGGCGCCGGCCACGTTGAAGTAGCGCAGGGCCACGGTGGACATGCCGTAGGCCTTGCCGGCCGCGGCGACCAGCCACTCGCCGGCCAGCTTGGTCTCGCCGTACGGGCTCATCGGGTCGCAGGGCGTGGACTCGGTGACCAGGTCGACGTCCGGCATGCCGTAGACCGCGGCGGAGGAGGAGAAGAGGAAGCGCTTCACCCCGCCCTCGGCGGCGGCCTCCAGGACGGTCTGGAGGCCGATCACGTTCTCGCGGTAGTACAGGAAGGGCTGCTCGACGGACTCGCCGACCTGCTTCTTGGCGGCGAAGTGCAGGACGCCCTCGACGCCGTGCTCGCGGATCGCGGCGTCCAGGACGGCGCGGTCCAGGGTGGAGCCCTCGATCAGGGGGACGCCGGCCGGCAGCCGGGAGGCGTCGCCGGTGCTGAGGTCGTCCAGGACGGCGACGCGCTCCCCGGCGTCGAGCAGCTGTCGGACGACATGTCCGCCGATGTATCCGGCACCGCCGGTGATCAACCAAGTCATGTGGCAGATCCTAGGCGGTCGGATTCGATCGTCACGTTCGGGCGAGTCGGGGCCGCGAAGCGGACAAAACGGTGGAAAGCTGACAACGATTTCCGTGTACTCATGCCCGCGCCCGCCCGGCGTGGTGACGAACCGGAGGCAGCCAGGTGAGCCGTCGCAAGGAACACACCCGCACCCTGCCCGCCGGCCCGCGGCGGCCCCGGCCGAGGGCGTCGTACGGACGGCTGCCGGGGGCGGTCGCGGTCGCGGCGGCGGCCGCGCTGGCGCTGGCCGGCTGCAGCAGCGGCTCCTCCTCCCCGGCCGCCGTCGCCGCCACCACCTCGTCCTCGGCCCCCGGCGCCACCCAGGCCGCGCCCGGCCAGTCGAACGGCGCGACGCAGCTGCAGGAGGCCTACCAGAGGGTGATCGCCGACGTGCTGCCCTCCGTGGTGCAGATCACCACCGGCGACAGCCTCGGCTCCGGGATCGTCTACGACGACAAGGGCGACATCGTCACCAACGCCCACGTGATCGGCTCCGCGAAGACCTTCACGGTGACCCTCGCCAACAGCACCACCACGCTGGACGCCGAGCTGGTCGGCAGCTACCCCGACTCCGACCTCGCGGTGATCCGGCTGAGCAAGCCGCCGAGCGGGCTGCGGCCGGCCAGCTTCGGCGACTCGGGCAAGGTCCAGCTCGGCCAGATCACCCTCGCCATGGGCAGCCCGCTGGGGCTCTCCAGCAGCGTCACCCAGGGCATCGTCTCGGCCACCGGGCGGACCGTCACCGAGCCCCAGGGCCCCGGCTCGCCGGGCGCCACCATCGGCAACATGGTGCAGACCTCGGCGGCGATCAACCCGGGCAACAGCGGCGGCGCGCTGGTGGACCTGGACAGCAAGGTGATCGGCATCAACACGCTCGCCGCGACCGAGCCGCAGACCAACGGCTCGGCCGCCCCCGGCATCGGCTTCGCCATCCCGGCCAGCACCATCACCAACATCGCCGACCAGCTGATCAAGCAGGGCAAGGTCACCAACTCCGGCCGGGCCGCGCTCGGCGTCACCGCCCGGACCAGCTTCAACCAGCAGTTCCAGCCGGCCGGCGCGGTCATCGTGGCGGTCACCGCGGGCGGCGCGGCCGCCTCGGCGGGGCTCCAGGCCGGTGACGTGATCACCAGGATCGACGACACCCAGGTGGACTCGCTGAACGCGCTCACCACCGCGCTCGCCTCGCTCACCCCGGGCAGCAAGGTCACCGTCACCTACACCCGGGACGGCGCCACCAAGACCGCCGAGGTCACCCTCGGCGAACTGCGGGCCCCCTAGCCGGCACCACTCCGACCCCGGTACGGGGACGCCGGGCCGCACGCCGCGCAAGGGTTCAGCGGGTCGGGTGTCGTACCGGAACGGCGCCGGGACCTCGTCCCAGTCCCGACGAGGTCCCGGCGCCCTGCCGTCCGTCACCGGCCCGTCCGGTGCGGTGCCGTCCGGTGCGGTGCCCTGCGCGGGCGGGGTCAGCGGCGGGCGGTGCGGGTGCGCCAGGGCAGCTCGACGGTGACGGTGGTCGGCCCGCCCTCGGGGCTGTCCACCAGGAAGACCCCGTCCACCGCGCGGATCCGCTCGGCCAGTCCGCCCAGCCCGCTGCCCGGGTAGGGGGCCGCGCCGCCCTTGCCGTCGTCCTGGACCAGCACCATCAGCTGGTCCTCCGAGCGCCAGACCTCGACCGAGGCGGAGCGGGCGCCGGCGTGCTTGGAGACGTTGGTCAGCAGCTCGCTGACGGTGAAGTAGGCGATGCCCTCGACCGCCGAGTCCGGGCGCTCGGGCTGCCCGTCCGGGCCGGCCAGGTCGACGTTCACCCGGACCCCGCCGGGCACGGTGCAGCGGGCGGCGACCGAGGACAGCGCGGCGTCCAGGCCGCGGTCGGTGAGCACCGCCGGGTGGATGCCGCGGGCCAGGTCGCGCAGCTCCTGGAGGGCCAGCTTCACCTCGCCGTGGGCGTTGTCGACCATCCGGGTGGCGGCCGCCATGTCGTCCTCGCTCTCCACCTCGCGCAGGCGCTCCTTGGCCATGCCGAGGTCCATCGCCAGCGCGACCAGCCGGGCCTGGGCCCCGTCGTGCAGGTCGCGCTCGATCCGGCGCAGGTCGGCGGCGGCGGTGTCGACCACCATGCCGCGGTCGTCCTCCAGCTCGCGCACCCGCTCGGCCAGGGCGCCCGGGAAGAGCAGCGACTCGATCAGGATGCGGTCGACCGCGGCGAGCCCGCGGACCACCCACGGCAGCACCGGCCAGAGCGCGATCACCGAGACCAGGGTCAGCGCGAAGCTGAGCACGCCCCAGGGCAGCATCAGCACGTTGTAGAGCGCCGAACGCCAGTTCAGCAGGTCGGTGAGCTGGGCGATGGTGTAGCCGACCACGCCCGGGCGGCGCGGCTTCACCGGCTCCGGCTCGTCGATCTCGGAGCCGTACGCCGCCCGCGCCCGCTGCCGGCCCAGCGCGCCCAGGGAGCGCGAGGCGGCCAGCCCGCCGGCCAGCAGCGGCAGGCCGATCACGGTGATCGACAGGCCCAGGCCGACCGACAGCGTGCTGACGGCCACCAGGAAGCCGAACATGCCGAGCGGCAGGTTGAACAGCAGTCGGCCGGCCTGGTGCCACATCCTCGTGCCGTACAGCGGCGGGCGCTCCATCCGAGCGTCCTGCTCCTTGATGGCGTCCACGGCGCGGTGCAGCGGCTTCATCCGGATCTACCGTCCCTACTTCGTCGTGCGGCTGGACCAAGCTTCCCGAACCGGGGGCGGTGGATGCCATGGGGGTGATACATCTTCCCGGCCGGGGGTTAACCCCACCCCCGGGCCCGGCCGCCGGACGTCCGACAGGGTGTCCACCGGTCGTCTTGCGGATCGGGCAGGGTTCGGGCGGAGCGGAGCGGTCCCCTTAGACTCACGCTTTGGCCGGCGTTAGGCCTGTGAGAGTAAACGTCGTAGAACTGTCCTGAGGGTGGGTTCACGGCCGAGGTGGAGGCGAAGGCATGGAGGGGAAGCACGCGGCGGTGGCCGCGGCCGACCCGGCGGTCGGCAGCGGCTACTTCGACGCGTACGCCGCGATGGGCCTGCTGGCCGTCGTCGGGGTGCTCTTCGTCGCCGTGGCGTTCACCGCCAACCGGCTGCTGCGGCCCGTGGTGTACTCGCCCGAGAAACTCCTCGCCTACGAGTGCGGGGTGGACCCGGTGGGCGAGGACTGGGCGCACACCCAGATCCGCTACTACGTGTACGCCTTCCTGTACGTGATCTTCGCGGTCGACGCGATCTACCTGTTCCCCTGGGCGACCGTCTTCGCCTCCGCCGGGTACGGCGCCGGAACGCTGATCGAGATGTTCCTGTTCATCGGCTTCCTCGCGGTCGGGTTGCTCTACGCCTGGAAGAAGGGCGTTCTGGAATGGACGTGACGCACTCCCACTCGCACGACGGTGCTCAGGGCGGCCCCGTCCCGCTCGGCCTGCCGGACCCGGCGCGCCCCGGCGCCGTCGAGCGCCGCGGCATCGGCCCGCTGGCCCGGCTCGCGCCGGACCCGGTCAAGGTGGTGCTCAACTGGGGCCGCCGCTACAGCCTCTGGTGCTTCAACTTCGGCCTGGCCTGCTGCGCGATCGAGTTCATCGCCGCGTCCATGGCCAAGCACGACTTCATCCGGATGGGTGTGATCCCGTTCGCCCCCGGACCCCGTCAGGCTGATCTGATGATCGTCTCCGGGACGGTCACCGACAAGATGGCGCCCGCCGTGAAGCGCCTCTACGAGCAGATGCCCGAGCCGAAGTACGTCATCTCCTTCGGCGCCTGCTCCAACTCGGGCGGCCCGTACTGGGACTCGTACTCGGTCACCAAGGGCGTGGACCAGATCATCCCGGTGGACGTCTACGTGCCCGGCTGCCCGCCGCGGCCGGAGGCGCTGCTCCAGGGCATCCTCAAGCTCCAGGAGAAGATCGCCGCCGAGTCCCTGCCGGACCGCTACACCGCGCCCGCGGCTGCCCTGCGCCGCCCGCTGGTGGCCGGGCCGTCGAACGGCGCCCGGACCGAGGGAGGGGCCTCGTGACGTCCGCCGAGCAGTACGCGGCGTCGGTCGGGGAGTGGGCGACCGGCGCCGAGGCATACGGGCTGATCACCGTCGACGTCCCGGCCGAGCACTGGACCGAGGCGCTCACCAACGCCCGGGACGTCCTGGGCCTGGGCTTCTTCGACTGGCTGAGCGCCGTCGACGAACTCGCCGAGGGCTTCTCCGTGGTCGCCCACCTGGCCGCCGTCGAGGCGCCGGGCGTGCGGCACCTCGCGCTGCGCACCCGGGTGCCGCGCGACGGGGCCGCGCTGCCGACCGCCGTCCCGGTGTACGCGGGGGCCGCCTGGCACGAGCGCGAGACCCACGAGATGTTCGGCATCGACTTCCCCGGGCACCCCTACCTGGCCACCCTGCTGCTGCCGGACGGCTTCGAGGGGCACCCGCTGCGCAAGGAGTTCGTGCTCGCGGCCCGGGTCGCCAAGGACTGGCCGGGCGCCAAGGAGCCGGGCGAGTCCGACCACGGCGGCGGGCCGGCCCGGCGCAAGATGCAGCCGGCCGGTGTGCCGGACCCGAACGAGTGGGGGCCGCTCAAGGGCACCCTGCCGCCGGTCGCCGAGCGGCCCGCGCGCGGTGCGCGGGCGGCGGGTGCGGCGGCGCGGACGCCCCGGGCGGCAGCGGCCGCCGGTGCGGCTGCCGCCGGCGAGGGCGGTGCCCCGGTGCGGGCGGACCGGCCGCGGCGGACCCGGTCGGTGTCGGAGGGATCGGCGAGCCAGGCGGGTGCCGAGGCGCCCGCCGCTCCGGCCGCTCCCGCGGCCGAGGGTGCCCCGCCGGTGCGGGCGGACCGGCCGCGGCGGACCCGGTCAGTGTCCGAGGGCTCGGCCAGCCAGACGGCTGACCAGACGGCCGGCCAGGCGGCCGGAGAGCCGCCGGCCGAGCCCGCGGCCCCCGTACGGCCCCGGCCCGCCGACGCGCCCCGCTCCTCCGACGCGCCCTGGCACAACCCGGTGCCCGCCCACGACGAGGAGCCGTCGGACGGCCGCCCGGGCGAGCCGAAGCCGGGCGAGCAGAAGGACGAGACCCCGGCCGGACCGGCCGACCAGGACGGAGAGGGCGCGTGAACCTGCTCGACACGGTGCTGCGCTGCGTCGCCACCCTCGTCGTCTTCCTGGTCTTCCCGCTGGTCATCGGCCAGACCGAGCACAAGGTCATGGCGCACATGCAGGGCCGGCTCGGCCCGATGTACGCGGGCGGCTTCCACGGCTGGGCGCAGCTCGTCGCGGACGGCGTGAAGTTCGCGCAGAAGGAGGACATCGTCCCGGCCGGGGCGGACCGCCGGATCTTCCAGCTGGCGCCCGCCGTCTCGCTGCTGCCGTACCTCTTCGTGCTGCTGGCGATCCCGGTCGGGCCGAACGGCTTCGTCGGCCAGGCGGTCGACGCCGGCCTGTTCTTCGTGCTGGCCGTGATGGGCGTCGGCGTGATCGGCAAGCTGATGGCCGGCTGGGCCTCCGCGAACAAGTTCTCGCTGCTCGGCGGCCTGCGCACGGCCGCGCAGCTGATGTCGTACGAGCTGCCGATGGTGCTGGCGGCGGCCTCGGTGGCGATGGCCGCCGGCACCCTGTCGCTGCCCGGGATCGTGGACGCCTGGGAGTGGTACTGGCTGCCCTGGCAGATCATCGGCGCGTTCGTCTTCTTCACGGCCGGTCTGGCGGAGCTCCAGCGCCCGCCCTTCGACATGCCGATCGCCGACTCGGAGATCATCTTCGGCGCGTACACCGAGTACACCGGTCTGCGGTTCGCCCTGTTCCTGCTGTCCGAGTACGTGGGCATCCTGGTGGTGTCCGCGCTGACCGCGGTGCTCTTCCTGGGCGGCTGGCACGGACCGCTGCCGGACCAGCTCGGCTGGCTCTGGATGATCCTCAAGACCTTCGCGCTGGCCTTCGCGGTCATCTGGCTGCGGGTCACCTACCCGCGGCTGCGCGAGGACCAGCTGATGCGCTTCGCGTGGACGGTGCTGATCCCGCTCGCGCTGGTCCAGCTGGCCCTCACCGGCATCATCAAGGTGGCGATCTCATGAGCGGGCGAAGCGAGCGGATCATCGTCAGGCGGGTACGGGCGAACGCCCCCGCCGAGCACAGCGAGGTGGGCGCATGAGTTTCCCCGGTGCCGGCCTGGCCAAGGGCCTGGCGGTGACGCTGCGGACGATGACGAGGAAGAGCGTCACCGCGCAGTACCCCGACGTGCAGCCGGTGCTGCCGCCGCGTTCGCGCGGCGTCATCGCGCTGCTGGAGGAGAACTGCACGGTGTGCATGCTCTGCGCGCGCGAGTGCCCGGACTGGTGCATCTACATCGACTCCCACAAGGAGACGCTGCCGGCCGCCGAGCCGAACGCCCGGGCCCGCACCCGCAACGTGCTGGACCGGTTCGCCATCGACTTCTCGCTCTGCATGTACTGCGGGATCTGCATCGAGGTCTGCCCCTTCGACGCGCTGTTCTGGTCGCCGGAGTTCGAGTACGCGGAGACCGACATCCACGAGCTGACCCACGAGCGGGAGAAGCTCCGCGAGTGGATGTGGACCGTCCCGGCGCCGCCGGCGCTGGACCCGGCGGCCGAGGAGCCCAAGGAGATCGCCACCGCGCGCAAGGCGGCGGACAAGCTGGTGGCCGCCGCGGCGGCCGCTGCCGAGGCCGCTGCCGCTGAGACTGCCGCCGCTGAGACCGCCGCTGCCGAGGCCGCTGCCGTCGAGGAGAAGGGCGACGACGCATGAGTTCCGCAGCCACGCTCCTCGCGGCGACCGGTTCGTTGGAGCCGGCCGCCCGTTCGTTCCTCTCCCCGACCGGGCAGGAGATCGTCTTCCTGCTGGTCGGCATCGCCGTGCTCGGCTCGGCCGTGGTCTCCGTGACCACCCGGCAGCTGGTGCACGCGGCGCTCTGGCTGGTGGTCGCGCTCGGCGGGCTGGCGGTGGAGTTCCTGCTGCTCACGGCCGAGTTCATCGCCTGGGTGCAGGTGCTGATCTACCTCGGCTCGGTGGTCGTCCTGGTGCTGTTCGGGCTGATGCTCACCAAGGCGCCGATCGGGCGCTCGCCGGACGCCGACTCCAAGAACCGCTGGGTGGCCCTGGTCGTGGCGCTGGCCTCGGCCGGGACGCTGGTCACGCTGGTGGTCGACGCCTTCCGGACCTCCTGGATCGACCTCGGGCAGGGCGGCGGCTCGGCCGCCGTCACCGGGGCCAGCCTGTTCCGGCACTGGGTGCTGCCCTTCGAGGCGCTGTCGGTGCTGCTGCTGGCGGCGCTGGTCGGCGCGATCGTGCTGTCGCGCGGCTCCAAGCGGCGGGTGCCGGCGCCCCGGGCGGGCAGGCTGCGCGCCGGGCGGCCGGTCGGCTCCAACGGGACGGTCGCCGCGTCCGCGCCCAAGCCGTCCACGCCTGCGCCCGAGCCGTCCGCGCCCGCGTCGTCCACGACCGCGTCCGAGCCGACCGCGCCGTCCACGCCCGTGACGGAGGAGAGCTGATGCACCTCGCCTACCCCGCCGTCCTCGCCGCGCTGCTGTTCAGCGTCGGCGTGTACGGCGTGCTCGCCCGGCGCAACGCCGTCCTGGTGCTGATGTCCGTCGAGCTGATGCTCAACGCCGTCAACCTCAACCTGGTCGCCTTCGACGCCTGGCTGCGGGACTCGCTGCACGCCGGGCAGGCGCTCACCCTGTTCACCATCACCGTCGCCGCCGCCGAGATCGGCCTGGGGCTCGCCATCGTCCTGCTGCTGTTCCGGGCCCGGGGCACCGCGGACATCGACCGGGCCACCGCGCTCGGCGACCCGGCCGAGGCGCTCGCCGTGGAGGAGCCGCCGGTCGACGCCGAGGCACCGGCCGGAGCCGGGGCACTGAAGGGCCGGGCCACCGCATGAACCTCGCCCTGCCCGTACTCGTCCCGACGCTGCCCGCGCTCGGCGCCGCCGCGACCCTGGCCGTCGGCAGGAAGGCGCCCGGGCTGGCCCGACCGCTGGCGATCGTCCCGGTGGCCGTCTCGGCGGTGCTCGCCCTGGTGGTCGCCCTCCAGCTGGGCACCGGCCAGACCCTGGACGCCGCCACCCGGCTCACCCCGACCGGCGGACCGGACATCGCGCTCGCCCTCCACCTGGACGGCTTCAGCTCGCTGATCTCGGTGCTGGTCGGCCTGGTCGCCACCTGCGTCCAGGTCTACTCGACGGCGTACCTCAAGGAGGACCCGCGCTACCCCTCGTACGCGGCGCTGGTCTCGCTGTTCACCGCGGCGATGTTCCTGGTGGTCTACTCGGGCGACCTGATCGTGCTGCTGGTCGGCTGGGAGGTGATGGGCCTGTGCTCGTACTTCCTGATCGGCCACCACTGGGAGACCGCGGACGCCCGTTCGGCCTCGCTGAAGGCCTTCCTGGTCACCAAGCTCGGTGACGTGCCGTTCCTGTTCGGGATCTTCCTGCTCGGCGCGGACGCCGGCAGCTTCCGCGTCCCGGACGTGCTGGCGGCCGCGACCGACGGCCGGCTCGGGCACCCGACGCTGACCGCGCTGCTGCTGCTCGCCGGCGTGGCCGGCAAGAGCGCGCAGTTCCCGCTGCACACCTGGCTCCCGGACGCGATGGCCGGCCCGACCCCGGTCTCCGCGCTGATCCACGCCGCCACCATGGTCGCGGCCGGCATCTACCTGGTCGCCCGGCTGCTGCCGGTGTTCCTGCTGTCGGGCGCGGCGCTGGTCGTGCTCGCGGTGATGGCCGCCGTGACGATGATCGGCTCGGCGCTCTGCGCGCTCGCCCAGGACGACCTCAAGCGGGTGCTCGCCTACTCCACCGTCGGCCAGCTCGGCTACATGGCCGGAGCGCTGGCGAGCGGGGACCGCGAGGCCTCGGTCTTCCACCTGGTCAGCCACGGCGCGTTCAAGGCGCTGCTGTTCCTGGCCGCCGGTGTGGTGATCCACGCCGCCCACACCAACTCGATCTCCGCGATGTCCCGCATCCCGGGGCTGCGCCGGCGGGTGCCGGACGCCTACTGGACGATGGGCATCGCCCTGGTCGCCCTGGTCGGGCTGCCGCCGTTCGCCGGCTTCTTCAGCAAGGAGGCGGTGCTGACCGCCGCCGAGCACGCCGCCAACGGCGAGGCGCTGACCAACGGCCTCGGCCCGGCCTCGGCGGTGCCGCAGGCGGCCGGGTGGATCGTGCTGATCTCCGCCGGGCTGACCGCGCTGCTCACCGCCGCGTACGCGACCCGGCTCTTCCTGCTGGCCTTCCACAGCCCGGCCGGTGCCGCCGCGGCCGCACCCAAGGTGCTGCCCGCCGCCGACCGGGGCACCGTCGTGGCCGACCACGAGGCCGGGGCGCCGTACTCGCCCGAGCTCGACGAGGCCGACCCGACCGCCGCCGAGCCGCCCGCGATGCGCTGGCCGCTGTGGGTGCTGGCCGTGCCGACCATGGGCTTCGGCGTCGCCGGCCTGCGCTCGGACTGGCTGCCCGCGCTGCTGGACGGCGGCTCGCTGCGGCCCTCCGCGGTCACCGCCGTCACCGGGACCGGGCTCGCCGTGGTCGGCGTGCTCGCCGCGTACGGCGCCTGGCGCTCGGCGACCGCCCGGCTGGGCACCGGCCGTCCGGACCCGGCCGGCACGGGCCGGGTGCCCGGGCAGGCCGGGAGCCCGGCCGCCGAGGTGATCGTCGCCGACCCCGGGCGCACCCTGCTCGGCCCGCTGTTCGGCCCGGCCCGGCACGGCTTCGGCGTCGACCGGCTGTACCACGCGCTGTTCGTCCGCCCGGTGGCCGCCGCCGCCAAGCTGGTCCGCTTCCTCGACCGCGAGGTCGTCGAGACCTACGTGCGCGGCAGCGGAGCGGGCGCCAACCTGCTCGGCCGGGCCGTCCGGCTGGCGCAGACCGGAAACGCGCAGACGTACCTCAGCGCCCTGCTGGCCGTCGTCGTCCTGCTGGCCGTCCTGGTGGCGGTGTAGCCGGTGCTGCTGTCCTCCACCTCCGTCCCCTCGACCGCTGCTGGGAGCCCCCGATGAACGCAGTCCTCATCGCCCTCCTGGTGCTTCCGCTGCTCGGCGCCGCGCTCACCCTGGCGCCGGTGTTCGGGCCGGACCGGGCCGTGGCCGGCCGGCGGGCACTGCGGCTGAACACCGTCGTCACCGGTGCGGTGTTCCTGCTCGCCGTCGCCCTCGCGGCCGGCTTCGACCACGACGAGCCCGCCCGGATGCAGGCCACCACCGACGTGTCCTGGATCCCGGCCCTGGACGTGCGCCTCCACCTCGGGGTGGACGGCGTCTCGCTGCCGCTGGTCGTGCTGACCGCGCTGCTCACCTTCCTCTGCGCGCTGTACTCGGAGAAGCGGCTGCCGGACGGGGCGGACGTGCCCTCCGCGCAGGCCTTCGTCGGGCTGTTCCTCCTGCTCGAAGTCGGCATGCTCGCCACCTTCGCGGTGCTGGACCTCCTGCTCTTCTTCGTGGCCTTCGAGATCGTGCTGATCCCGATGTACTTCCTGATCGCCCGCTGGGGCAGCGGCGCCAAGGTGCCGGCCGCCAACCGGTTCATCCTCTACACGCTGCTCGGCTCGGCGGTGATGCTGCTCGGCTTCCTGCTGATCGGCGGCAAGGCCGGCACCTTCGACATGCAGGCCCTGGCCACCGCGCACGGCGGCGGCCTGAGCCACACCACCCAGGTGGTCGCCGCGCTGGCGATCCTGGTCGGGCTCGCGGTCAAGGCCCCCGCCTGGCCGCTGCACAGCTGGCTCCCCGACGCCCACACCGCCGCCCCGACGGTGGGCTCGGTGCTGCTCGCCGGCGTGCTGCTGAAGATGGGCACCTACGGCCTGGTCCGCGTCCTCCTCCCGGTCGTGCCGGACGGCGCCGCCACCCTGGCGCCCTACCTGGGCGCCTTCGCGGCCGTCGGCATCGTCTACGGCTCACTGGCCTGCCTGGCGCTGGCCCGCCCCGGCGCCAAGGGCGACCTCAAGCGCCTGATCGCCTACTCGTCCGTCGGCCACATGGGCTTCGTGCTGCTCGGCATCGCCTCCCTCACCCCGGTGGGCGTCAACGGCGCGCTGTTCGCCAACATCGCCCACGGTCTGATCACCGGTCTGCTGTTCTTCGTCGTCGGCGCGCTCAAGGACCGCTACGGCACGGCCGACCTCGACACCCTCTCCGGCGCCACCGGCGCCGCCCTGTACGGCCGGGCCCCGCGGCTCGGCGTGCTGCTCGCCTTCGCCGCCGTCGCCAGCCTCGGCCTGCCCGGCCTGGCCGGCTTCTGGGGCGAGCTGCTCGCCATGTTCGGCGCGTTCGACCCGGCCGACGGCCTGTCGCGCCCCGCGTTCGTCACCTACATGGTCCTGGCCGGCCTCGGCACCCTCCTCACCGCCGCGTACCTCCTGATCGTGGTCAGGCGCGTCTGCATGGGGGACCCCACGCAGCCCGCACCGGTGGCCGAGCTCACCGACCTGCGCCCGTACGAGGCCGTCAGCTGGACGCCGCTGGCCGCGCTCACCCTGCTCGCCGGCCTCTGGCCCGCGCTGCTGCTCGGCCTCTCCGACCCCGCCGTCAAGCACCTCCTCGGGGGTGGCTGACCGTGCTCGCAGCCCAGACCGCCGCACTCGGACCTCACTCCACGGGGCAGCACACTGTGACCTCCCTCGCCGTAGCCAACCCGGGCAGCCTGATCCAGTCCGTGGACTGGGTGGCGATCGCGCCCCCGCTGATCGCCGCCGTGGCCGCCCTCGTCGTGCTGCTCACGGACCTCTTCCTGCCCGAGCGGCACAGGAAGTGGCTCGGCCGCCTCACCGCGGCCGGACTCGCCCTCGCCCTCATCGCGCTCCTTCCCCTCACCGGTGGATCACCCCGAGCGACATTCTGTGCGCAGAACGTAGCAGGGGGGTCTGACACTCCATCCATCAGCGGCCCCGCCGCGGGCGGCTGCTCGTACGTCGCCGACCACTTCGCCCTGGTGTTCCAGCTGCTCGCCCTCGGCGGCGCGCTGATCGCGGCGCTGCTGTCGGCGCACACCGTGGAGAGCGAGAAGCTGCCGCGCGGCGAGTACTGGTTCCTGCTGCTCTCCAGCGCCACCGGCGCCGCCCTGCTGCCGGCCTCCCGCGACCTCGCCACCATGGTGATCGCCCTGGAGGTCGCCTCGCTGCCCGCCTTCGCCCTGGTCGCGCTGCGCCGGGACGGCCGGGGCGCGGAGGCCGCGTTCAAGTTCTTCGTCTCCTCGGTGACCGCGACCGCCGTGATGCTGCTCGGCGTCGGCTTCGTCTACGCGGCGAGCGGCAGCCTGCACCTCGACGCCGTCGCCCAGGGCCTGGAGCACGCCCCCGGCCGGCTCAGGCCGCTGGCCGAGGCGGGCGCGGTGCTGACCCTGGTCGGCTTCGCCTTCAAGGTCGCCGCCGTGCCGTTCCACTTCTGGGTGCCCGACACCTACACCGGCGCGCCGCTGCCGGTGGCCGGCTACCTCTCGGTGGTCGGCAAGGCGGCCGGCCTGTCCGGGCTCGCGCTCGCCACCACCGTCGCCTTCCGCCCGTACGCCCACACCTGGGGCCTGGTGCTCGCGGTGCTGGCCGCCGTCACCATGACCGTCGGCAACGTCGGCGCGCTGCGGCAGCGCTTCGACACCCGGTACAGCGCGGTGCGGCTGCTCGCCTGGTCCTCGGTCGGCCAGGCCGGGTACCTGCTGGTGCCGCTCGCCGCGGCCGGCTACGCGCCCGACGGCGTGGACCCGCTCGGCGCCACCGCCGCGTACGCGCTGATCTACGGCGTGGTGAACCTCGGCGCCTTCGGGGTGGTCGCCGCCGTCGGCCGCCGGGCCGGGACCAGCGTGGACGAGTTCCGCGGCCTGTTCGCCCGCAACCGCTGGACGGCGCTGGCGCTCGCCTTCTTCCTGCTCTGCCTGGCCGGGCTGCCGCCGGGCGTGGTCGGCCTGTTCGGCAAGGTCGTGGTGTTCCGCGCGGCGGTCGACGCCGGGCTCGGCTGGCTGGCCGTGGTGATGGCCGTCAACGTGGTCGTCGCCCTGTACTACTACCTGCTGTGGACGGCCCGGCTGTTCGCCCCGGCGGGCGAGGAGCCCCTCGGGGAGGCCGCCACCGGGCACCGCCTGCCGGCGAGCCTCACCGCGACGCTGGGGCTCACCGCCTCGGCGGCCGTGGTCCTCTCGGTGGCGCCGCAGCTGGTCCTCCAGGTCGCGGGCGGCTCGCTGTTCTGAGCCCGGGCACGCCGGGCCCGGGCCGGGGTGTGCCGTGGCCGGGGCGGGCTGGGCCGGGGGGTACCGGCCCGGCGGTTCCCCGTCGGTCCCGCTGCCGGTTCCCCGGCGGTTCCACGGCGGTGTCGCGTCGGTGTCGCGTCGGTCACAAGGGAACAAGGTCCCCGGCCCCACCCGTTGACCGGGCAAGAGGGACGAGGCAGAAAGGGCTTCCCCACCGCACCACTGGAGGGCCTGACGTGCACAGCCGGCACAACGGACTGAGGACCGCCGTCCTGCTCGGGGGCCTCTCGGCGCTGATCCTGGTGATCGGCGGACTCTTCGGACGCACCGGCTTCGTGATCGCCCTGCTGGTCGCCCTCGGAACCAACGCCTACGCCTACTGGAACAGCGACAGGATCGCGCTGCGGGCCATGCGGGCCCGGCCGGTCAGCGAGTTCGAGGCACCCGGGCTGTACCGGATCGTCCGCGAGCTCTCCACCTCGGCCCGCCAGCCGATGCCCCGCCTCTACATCTCCCCGACCCCGGCCCCCAACGCCTTCGCCACCGGCCGCAACCCGCGCAACGCGGCGGTCTGCTGCACCGAGGGCATCCTGCGGATCCTGGACGAGCGCGAGCTGCGGGGCGTGCTCGGGCACGAGCTGAGCCACGTCTACAACCGGGACATCCTGATCTCCTCGGTGGCCGGGGCGCTCGCCTCGGTGGTGATGTTCCTGGTGAACTTCGCCTGGCTGATCCCGTTCGGGCGCGACGAGGACGACGACGGCCCGGGGCTGTTCGGAATGCTCGCGATCATGATCCTCGGCCCGCTGGCGGCCGGGCTGATCCAGCTGGCGGTCAGCCGCTCCCGCGAGTACCAGGCCGACGCCGACGGCGCCCGGATCACCGGCGACCCGCTGGCCCTCGCCGGCGCCCTGCGGAAGCTCGACGCCGGCACCCGTCAGCTGCCCCTCCCGCCCGAGCCGCAGCTCCAGACGGCGAGCCACATGATGATCGCCAGCCCGTTCCGGCCCGGCGAGGCCGGTGCCAGGCTCTTCTCCACCCACCCGCCGATGGCCGAGCGCATCGCCCGCCTGGAGCGGATGGCCGGCGGCCGGGGCTAGGCGTCCGCACGGCCGGAGCCGGGCACCCCCAGGGCGTCAGCCCGCCTCCTCCTCGAACGCCAGGCGCAGGCGGTGGACGCCCTCGACGACTTGGGCGGCGCTCTCGGCCGCCGCGTAGCTGAGGCGCAGGTGGGGGGCCGGGGGCTCGGCGGGGTGGTAGGGGCGGCCTGGGGAGAGCTGGACGCCGGCGCGCAGGGCGGCCGCGGCGAGGGCGGTGTCGTCGACGCCGTCCGGGAGCCGCAGCCACAGGTGGTAGCCGCCGGGGCGGTGGGCGCCGAGGACGCCGGGCAGTTCGCGGTGCAGGGCGGCGACGGCGGCGGTGCGGCGGTCGCGCAGTTCGGCGCCGAGGGCACGCAGGTGCCGGGCCCAGGCGGGGTCGGCGACCAGTTCCAGGGTGGCCTCCTGGAGCGGCCGGGGCACGAAGAAGCTGTCCACCACCTGGGTGGCCCGCAGCCGGGCCAGCGCCGGGCCGCGCGCGGTGAGGGCGCCGACCCGCAGGTTGGGGGAGGCCGCCTTGGTCAGCGAGCGCAGGTGGACCACGACCCCGTCGCGGTCTTCGGCGGCGAGCGGGCGCGGCAGCGCGGGGGCGTCCGCGTGGACCAGCAGCCGGGCGAAGTCGTCCTCGACCACGAAGGCCCCGGCCGCCCGGGCGATCCGCAGCACCTCCGCCCGCCGCCCGGGCGACAGCACCGCGCCGGTGGGGTTCTGGAACAGCGGCTGGCAGACGAAGACCCGTGCCCGGGTGGCCTCGAAGGCGTCCGCCAGCAGGTCGGTGCGCACGCCGTCGGAGTCCACCGGGACGGGGACGGGCCGCAGCCCGGCCGCCCGGACGACCGCCAGGATGCCCGAGTACGTCGGCGACTCCACCAGCACCGGCGCGCCGGGCGCGGCGAGCGCCCGCATGGCGACGGTCAGCCCGCTCTGCCCGCCGGAGGTGACCAGGACGTCCCCGGCGCCGACGGGGCCGCCGTGGCCGCCGATGTCGCGGGCGAACCAGCCGCGCAGCTCGGTGAGGCCGTCGGTGGGCGGGCGGTTCCAGGCGCCCGGCCTCCGGCCGGCCCGGGCGAGGGCGGCGGCGAGCAGCCGCTCGGGCAGCAGCGAGGCGTGCGGGTAGCCGCTGTTGAGGTCGATGACGTCCGGCGGGGGCACCCGCAGGGTGGCGAACACCGGGGCGGCGAGCAGGTCGCGCGGGCCGGAGTCGGCGCTGAGCGCGATCTGCTGCCAGGAGAGGTCGCCGGTCCGGCCGGCCGGTGCGGCGGGGACGGCCGGGGCCGCGGCGAAGGCCGCCGCCCGGAACACCCCGGAGCCCGGCCGGGAGACCACCAGCCCCTCGGCCACGAGCACCGCGATGGCCCGGGAGACCGTCACCGGGCTGACCTGATGGCGCTCCACCAGCGCCCGGCTGGAGGGCAGCTTCCGTCCCTCCGGATAGCGCTCGACCTCCCGCCGCAGGGTGTCGGCGAGTTCGGCCACACTGCTACGCTCGTTCATGACGGCACAAGATAGCGCTACCCGCTCCCCGGCGGTAGCACCTCGAACGGCCCCCGCCTCCGGCACCGCCCTCGCGGCCCTCGGGGTGGCCTCCTTCTCGCTCAGCTTCCCCGCCACCGCGTGGTCCCTGACCGGCTTCGGCCCGTGGTCCGCGACCGGTCTGCGCGGCGCCCTGGCCGGCCTGCTGGCCGTGCTCTACCTGGCGGCCGTCCGCGCCCCGCTGCCGCGGCGCCGGCACTGGCCCGCACTGCTGGTGGTCTCCGGCGGCTGCGTCCTCGGCTTCCCGCTGCTGACCACGCTCGCCCTGCGCACCTCCTCGACCGCCCACTCGGCGGTCGTCATCGGCGTGCTGCCGCTGGCCACGGCGGCGGTCGCGGCGCTGCGCACCGGCCGCCGGCCGTCCGGGGCGTTCTGGGCGGCGGCGCTCGCCGGGGCCGCCGCCGTCCTCGCGTTCACCCTGGTGCAGAGCCACGGCCGGCCGACCACCGCAGACCTCTACCTGTTCGTGGCGCTGCTGCTCTGCGCCGCCGGGTACGCCGAGGGCGGGCGGCTCTCCCGGGAGCTGCCGGGCGCCCAGGTGATCGCCTGGGCGGTGGTGGCCGCGCTGCCCGCGACGCTGCTGACCACCGCGCTCGGGCTGGGCGCCGAGCCGGTCCGGCTCGGGGCGGAGGCGCTGGTCGGGCTGGCGTACACGGCGGCGGTCTCGCAGCTCGGCGGGTTCGTGCTCTGGTACCGGGGGATGGCCGGGATCGGGGTGCCGAGGGCCAGTCAGCTCCAGCTCGCGCAGCCGCTGCTGACCCTGGTCTGGTCGGTGCTGCTGCTCGGCGAGCGGCTGCCGGCGGCGGCGCCGGTCACCGCGGTGGTGGTGCTGGTCTGCATCGCCGTCACCCAGCGGGCCCGGACCTGACCCGCGGGCGCCGCGGCGGCGTGGCCGGGCACTGCCGGGCCACCGTCGATCCCGGCACCGTGGGCGCGGAGCGCGGGGTCGCACACGTGAGACAAGACCCAAGATCGTCCCCGGCACCGTGCGCGCGCGGAACGCGGTGCCGTGCGGACGCCCGCCGTACGCCCGGCGACCCGGCTCCGACCGGCCCGGGCGGCCCCTCGCTCGTTAGGATGATCCCGCGCCCGACGGTCCGGGCGCGGCATCCGGAGGGAGTGGGCCGCCATGGCAGACGAGAGGAACGCCCCGGCGGCCGGGGACGCGCCGGCCCGCCGCCGCGGTCAGGGCGAGCTGGAGGCCCAGGTGCTCGCGGTGCTCCAGCAGGCGCCCGGCCCGGCCGCCGCGGGATGGGTCCAGGAACGCCTGGAGGGTGACCTGGCGTACACCACGGTGATGACCATCCTGTCCCGGCTGCACGCCAAGAACGCCGTGACCCGGACCCGCTCCGGCCGTTCCTACCTGTGGCAGGCCTCCTCGGACGCCGCCGGGCTGGCCGCGCTGCGGATGCGCCGGATGCTCGACGGCGAGGCGGACCGGGACGCCGTCCTGGCCAGCTTCGTCACCGCGCTGCTGCCGCACGACGAGGAACTGCTCCGGACGCTGCTGGACGCCGCGTCCGCCGATCCGGCGGCGACCGACCGTGAGAGCTGAGCCGTGGGCGTCTTCGTCTTCCTCCCGCTCGTCCTGCCGCTCACCGCGGTCCCGATCGCGCGGCTGACCGAGCAGCACCTGCACCCGCGCGGGGCGGCCCGGCTGATGACCGTGATCAGCGCGGTGCTGGCGCTGTGCAGCGTGCTCTGCCTCGGGCTGATCGGCGTGGTGGGCACCGCACAGATCCCCGGCAACCCGCTGCCGGACAGCTGGTCCGACCCGGAGGTGCGGGCCGCGCTGCCGTACCACGAGACGGTCGGCACCGTGGTGATGTGGCTGCTGGCCCTGGTGGGCTTCGCCTGCGCCCGGACGGTCGTCCGGCACCTGCGGGTGCGGACCCGGGCCCGCCGGGCGCTGAGCGGGCTGCCCGCCGGGCCGGGGGAGTCCGGCGACCTCGCGGTGCTGCCGGACCGCAGCCCGTACGCCTACGCCCTGCCCGGCTCGCCCGGCCGGGTGGTGGTCTCCACCGGGATGCTGGCCGGGTTGGCCGCCGACGAGCGCGAGGCGCTGCTCGCCCACGAGCGGGCGCACCTGCGCCACCGGCACCACCGGTACCTGCTGGCCACCCAGCTCGCCGCCTGCGTCAACCCGTTCCTGCGGCCGCTGCAGCACGCGGTGGCGTACAGCGCGGAGCGGTGGGCGGACGAGGACTCGGCGCAGGCCGTCGGGGACCGCCGGATCACCGCGCGGGCGGTGGCCCGGGCGGCGCTGGTCTCGCACGCCGCCCCTGTCCCCGGCTTCGCGGCCTTCGCCTCCCCGGCCGCGGCGGCCGGGCCGGTGCCGCGCCGGGTCGCCGCACTGCTCGGCCCGGTGCCGACCTCCCGCAACTGGCCGCCGGCCAAGACCCCG
The DNA here is from genome assembly GCF_042894165.1 of Kitasatospora sp. NPDC001547. Classification (NCBI taxonomy): domain Bacteria; kingdom Bacillati; phylum Actinomycetota; class Actinomycetes; order Kitasatosporales; family Streptomycetaceae; genus Kitasatospora; species Kitasatospora sp. NPDC001547. Next base: position 557,073 of record NZ_JBIAVL010000005.1, read on the forward strand.
GCGGGCCTGGCGGCGATGGTCGCGGCGATCGGTACGGCGGCGTCGGCGCTGTGCGCGCTCAACGCCGCCGTGGCCCTGCTGGTGGTGCTCAAGGCCGTCACCCCGCTGTAGGGCCTGTCGCCCCGTGGGCGGGGCGGGCTCGGAGCGCCGTGCCGGGCTCGGAGCGGTGGGCCGGGCGGGCTCAGAGCGCCGCGGCCAGGTCGTCGAGGGCGGCCCCGGCCGCCGCCAGCGACTCGACGGCGAGCGGCTGGAGGGCGTTCAGCGCCGGGACGTCCGCGGCCCTGGTGAGTTCCGCGGTGACCACGTGCAGGTGCTCCGCCGCGATCCCGATCCGGTCGAAGTACGCCCGCAGGTACGGGACCTGGAAGTCGCAGTGGGCGCGCGGGGTGTCCGGCGCGTAGCCGCCGCCGCGGACCGCGACGACCACCACGCGGGTCTCGCGCAGCAGCGGCTCGCCGCTCTCCGGGTCGTGGTGGACGCCGGGGAGGGTGACCCGGTCGATCCACGCCTTGAGGCCGGTCGAGACGGTGTAGTTGTACATCGGGCTGCCGATCAGCAGGACGTCGGCGGCCCGCAGTTCCTCGATCAACGGGCGGCTGAGCGCCCACTCGCGCGCTTCGTCCGGCCCCTCGGCGAGGCGGCCGATGTCGTCCAGCGGGAGTGTCCCCCTACGCTCGGTGCGGCGGCCGAGGGCGTCGAAGGGGGCGCCCACCGCGGGCACCGGGTCGGCGGCGAGGTCGCGGTGCCGGTGCCGGGCGGCGGCGCCGTGCCGGGCGCGCCAGGCGTCGGCGAAGCGGGCGGTCAGGGCGCGGCTGACCGAGCCGGACGGGCTGATGCTGGAGTCCAGGTGGAGCAGCGTGGCGGAGGTCATGGGGGTCTCCTGGTCACCTCGGAGGGGGACGGATCGTCATAGCGGTGACGAGCCCCGCCGAGGAAAGGTGACCGATGGACCGCGACGCGATGCCGGGAACGGCGGCCGGAGCACCGGGGGCCGGAGCACCGGCGGCTGGAGCACCGGAGGCTGGAGCGCCGGCGGCCCCGGGACGGGACGCCGGGGCGACGGGCGAGCGGTTCGAGGCCGAGCGCGGCCGGCTGCGGGCGATCGCCCAGCGGATGCTCGGTTCGACCGGCGAGGCCGAGGACGCCGTGCAGGAGGCCTGGCTGCGGCTGGTCCGCACCGATCCGGCGGAGATCGGCAACCTGCCCGGCTGGCTGACCACGGTGGTCTCCCGGATCTGCCTGGACCTGCTGCGGGCCCGCGCGGCGCGTCGCGAGGAGCCGACCGACGAGGCGCTGCCGGACCCGGCGGGCGGCGGCCCGGAGCCGGAGCGGGAGGCGCTGCTGATCGAGTCGGTGGGCCGGGCGCTGCTCGTGGTGCTGGACCGGCTGGGCCCGGCCGAGCGGGTCGCCTTCGTGCTGCACGACGGCTTCGCGGTGCCCTTCGAGCAGATCGCGCCGATCGTCGGGCGGACCCCGGTGGCCGCCAAGAAGCTGGCCAGCCGGGCCCGGCAGCGGGTCCGCGGGACGGCCGCGCTGCCCCCGGAGCCGCTGGCCGGGCACCGGCGGGTGGTGGAGGCCTTCCTGGCCGCCGCCCGGGGCGGGGACCTGGCCGACCTGCTGGCCGTGCTGGCCCCGGACGTGGTGCGCCGGGCCGATCCGGCGGCGCTGGGGCCCGGCCTCGCGCCGGTGGCCCGGGGCGCGCGGGCCGTCGCCCGGGAGACCACGGTCTTCGGCCGCCGGGCCCGCTACGGCGCGGTGGCCCTGGTGGACGGGCTTCCCGGCATCCTGATCGCCCCGGACGGGCGGCTGCGGCTGGTGCTGAGGATGGCGGTCGCGGACGGCCGGGTGGCCGGTTACGAGGTGGTGGCGGACCCGGCCCGGCTCGCCGCGCTCGACCTGGCCGTCCTGCCTGTCCTGCCCGTCCTGGCGGGGTGAGCACGGCGAGCCGTGCGGGCGCGCGGTGTGGGGCTTGCGGTCGGGCGGGCGCGCGCGGTGGGGCCGGGGCCGGTCAGTCGGCGATCCGGACCAGCATCTTGCCCGTGTTGGCGCCGCGCAGCATGCCGAGGAAGGCGTCCACCACCCGGTCGAAGCCGTCCACGACGGTCTCGTCCGGCACGACGGCGCCCGAGCGCAGGTGCGGGACCAGGAAGTCGTACAGCTCCGGCCGGGCGTCGAGGTGGTTGCGGACCAGGAAGCCCTCCAGCCGCAGGCTCTTGCCGACCACGTCGTACAGGTTGCGCGGGGCGGCCGGTGGGTCGCCGAGCCGGTCGTACTGGGCGACCGCGCCGCACCAGGCGATCCGGCCGTGCTCGCGCAGGGCGCCGATCGCCGCCTCCAGGTGGTCGCCGCCGACGTTGTCCAGGTAGGCGTGCAGCCCCTCGGGGGCGGCCTCGCGCAGGCGGTCCGCGATCGGGCCGTCGTGGTAGTCGAAGGCGGCGTCGAAGCCGAGCCGCTCGGTGAGGCGGGCGGCCTTGGCGGCGGAGCCGGTGCTGCCGACGATCCGTCCGGCACCGAGCAGGCGGGCGAGCTGCCCGGCGGCGGTGCCGACGCCGCCGGCGGCCGCCGAGACGAAGAGCGTCTCGCCGGGCTGGAGCCGGGCGATCCTGGTCAGGGCGACCCAGGCGGACAGGCCGGTGCCGCCGAGCACCGACAGGTGGGCGCTGAGCGGGACACCGGCGAAGTCGGGCAGCAGGCTCGCACCTTCGGTGGTGACCACCGAGTGGGTGCGCCAGGCCCGGCGGTGCTGGACCAGCGCGCCGACCGGCAGGGCGTCGGCCCGGGACTCCACCACCCGGCCGAGGGTGCGGCCCTCCAGCGGGGCGTGCAGCGCCCAGCCGCCCTCGTCCATCTCCTCGCGCATGTACGGGTCGACGGACTGGTAGAGGTTCTCGACCAGGACCTCGCCCGTCGCGAGGGCCGGGACGGTCTCCTCGACGAAGGCGAAGTTCGCGGCGGTCGGCGTGCCGTCGGGGCGGGAGACCAGGTGGACGGCGCGGGCGGTGGGACGGGACATCGGGTGCTGCTCCAGGTGGGCGGTGGCCGGCGGGACGTGATCACCGTAGGAAGCGAGGGAGCGGCCGGGCAGGGGTGCCGGTCGATGGAACGGCGGCATCCATGAGCGGAGTCGATGGATCGCGGGTTAGATTCGGGCGCATGATCGCTCCTGCCCCGCGTCCCGGCCCGGCTTCCGCCGCGCCTCCCGGCCCGGACTCCGGCCGGCACCTCGCCCCGCACGAGCTGCGGATCCTGATCGCGGTCGAGGAGGAGCAGAGCTTCACGGCGGCCGCCGCACGCCTGGGCACCACCCAGTCCGCCGTCTCGCACGCCGTGCGCGCCTGCGAGCGGAAGCTCGGCACGGTGCTCTTCGACCGCGGGCGCCACGGCGCACGCCCCACCGAGGGCGGCGCGCGGGCGGTGGCGTACGCCCGTCGGATCCTGCGGCTGCTGGACGCGATGGGCCCCGAGGTGCGCGGCGCGGGGGCCGCGGACGGGCCGCTGACCGGCACGCTGCGGATCGCCGCCTTCCGCAGCGCCGCCGCCCAGTTGCTCCCGCCCGTCCTGGCCCGGCTCGCCGAGCGCCACCCCGGGCTCGGCACCCGGGTCCGGATCGTCCGGGAGATCGGCCGCGGCACCGCCGGGGAGGTCGCCGACGGGCGCGCCGACCTCGGGCTGGCGACGCTCGACGCGGGCGGTCCGCCGCCCGTACCGGGCCTGGTCGCCGTGCCGCTGTACGAGGAGTCGTACGCGCTGGCGCACCCGCAGGGCCACCCGGCGCCGCGCGGACTCCCGCTGGTCGACTGGGACGAGAACTGCGGCTCGTACACCCGGGACTGGTGGCAGCGGCAGGACTGGATCCCGCCCGCGACCGTGGACGTGGAGGACGACACGGTGGCGCTCTCGCTGGTCGCCCAGGGCCTCGGCATGGCGATCATGCCCCGGACGGCGCTGCTCGGCGCCCCGGCGGGCCTCGCCGTCACCGACCTCGGGCCGCAGCCGCCCAGTCGTTCCGTCGGGTACGTCACCACGCCCGAGCTGGCCGGGACGGCCGCCGTCCGGGCGCTGATCCGCGAACTGCGCGAACTGCCGCTCCCGGCCGGGCTCTCGGCGGCCCGGCCTTCGACCGGTCAGGCCCCAGCGGCCTGACCGCGACGGTTCAGTCCTCGGCCGACCGGTCCTCGGCCGTCTCGTCCTCGACGGATCGCTCCTCGACGGATCGTTCCTCCTCGGATCGGTCCTCGTCGGTGCGGCCGTCGACGGCCTCCCGGAGCCTGCGGAACTCCTCGGCCAGTCCGTCCAGGGTGTAGTGCGCGTTGAGGCCGCTGGGGTTCGGCAGTACCCACACCTCGGTGTCGCCGATGCGCTCCGGCTGCCGGCCGAGCGCGGCCCGGCGCTGCCCGAAGGCCGTCCGGTAGGCGCCGATCCCGAGCACCGCCAGGACGCGCGGACGCAGCCGCAGCACCCGTTCGCGCAGCGCGGCGCCACCCTCGCGCAGCTCCTCGGCGGTCAGTTCGTCCGCCTTGGCGGTGGTGCGCGGGGCGACGTTGGTGATGCCCAGGCCGAGCGCGAGCAACTCCCGCTGCTCGTCCGGGCGGTACTGGCGCTCGGTGAAGCCGGAGCGGTACAGGGCGGGCCAGAAGCGGTTGCCAGGGCGGGCGAAGTGGTGCCCGGTGGCGCCGGACCACAGGCCCGGGTTGATGCCGCAGAACAGCACCCGCAGCCCGGGGCCGGAGACGTCCGGGATGGTGGTGTCCTTGGCGGCCAGCAGTTGCTCGGCGGTGGGCTTCATCGGTGGGCTCGGATTCACCCGGCCAAGTCTGCCGTGCCCTTCGCGGTGTCCTTCGCCGCGCCCTTCGCCGGCGCCGTCGAAGCAGCCGGAGCCGTCACGCCCGAAGCCGTCGAAGCCGGGGCCGAAGTCGCCGCCACCGCCCGGCGGTTGCGCAGCCGACGCAGGCCGAACACCACCGCGGCCGCGTAGGCCCAGCCGACGAAGACGTCGATGATGAAGTGCTCCGCGCCGTAGACCAGGGTGAAGGTCATCGCGAGCGGGTAGGCGACCAGCACCGCCCGCAGTCGGCGCCCGGCGGTGGGCCAGAAGAAGAACAGCAGCATCGCCGGGTAGGCGGAGTGCAGCGAGGGCATCGCGGCGACGTCGTTGGCGAACTGGCTGCCGTTCTCCAGCAGGGAGTCGGCCTGCGGCAGCCCGCTCACCGAGATCACCTCCCAGACCACCCGGGACAGGTGCGGCAGGTTGCCCTCCTGGGAGACCAGCCATGGCGGGTCGGCCGGGTAGAGGATGTAGGTGGCGAAGCCCGCGAACGTGAGCGCCAGGTAGGCGGCGAGCAGCTGCCGGAACCGGTGGTGGGCACGCCGCCAGAGCACCGCGAGCAGCAGGTAGACGACGAAGAAGTGCGAGAGGTAGACGGCCACCGCGGCGTAGTCGTACCAGTGCGGCGAGCCGGAGTCGTAGAGGGCGTGCTGGAGCCGGACGGTCCAGGTCTCGCCGAAGCCGAGCACCTCGTCGAAGCGCAGCTGCGGCAGCCAGTGCGGGGCCCACGGGGTGTGTGCGCCGTAGCCGCGCAGCAGCGAGTACGTCCACACCACGGCCATCACCGGCACCCAGTCGCGCAGGACCAGGAGGAAGCCGCGGGGGCCGTGTCCGCTGTGCACGGCGGCGGTCAGCAGGGCGGCGATCAGCCAGAGGAACAGCACGTCGTTGGCCGCGGGGATGCCCTCGGTCCGGAGGAACCAGAGGAGGCACGTCAGGTAGAGCGGCCAGGCCAGCCAGCGGAGTCTCGACCAGCCCGTCACGCGTGGGCGGGGCGGAGGCACCGGGCGCGGCTGCCCGGCCCGCACGTCGTGCGGGGCCGGGGGGAGGGTCTTGGTCATGCGCACCGAAACTAGCAATCCAAACTTGGAGGACTCTGGGTGAAATATGACCGGATCGTAAGAACATCCGATTCGGTCGGCACCCGGTTGGACGGTCGGTCAGGGACGGTCAGGCCACGATGCCCAACTCGTGCGGGGTGTTGTTGAAGCGGCGGCCACCGGCCTCGGTGACGGTGACGATGTCCTCGATCCGGACACCGAACCGGCCGGGCAGGTAGATCCCGGGCTCGATCGAGAAGCACATGCCCGGCACCAGCGGCCGCTCCTCGCCCTCGACCAGGTACGGAGGTTCGTGCGTGGTGGTGCCGATGCCGTGGCCGGTGCGGTGGACGAAGTACTCGCCGTACCCGCCCTCGGTGATCACCCGGCGGGCGATCCGGTCGATCTCCTGGCACGCGATCCCGGGGCGGACCGCCTCGAACGCGGTCTGCTGGGCCAGCCGGACCAGGCCGTGCACCTTCCGCACCTCGTCCGGGACGTCCGGGCCGACGTGCACCGTACGGGTGGTGTCGGAGCCGTACCCGTCCTTCAGACCGCCGAAGTCCAGCACCACGGTGTCACCCGTACGGATGACCCGGTCACCGGCCTCATGGTGCGGATCGGCGCCGTTCGGGCCGGAGCCGACCACGGTGAAGTCGACCTGGCTGTGCCCGTACTGGATGAGCAGCGCGCCGAGGTCGGCGGCCACGTCGGACTCCCGGCGGCCGGCGAAGCGGACCTCCAGGATGCGCCGGTAGGCGGCGTCCGCCGCGCCGCCGGCCGCGGCCAGGCGGTCCAGCTCCTCGGTGTCCTTGACGGCACGCAGCATCGGCAGGCTGTCGGTGAACGAGGTGAACGAGGCGCCGGGCAGCGCGGCCTGGAATCCGAGCAGGTGCAGCGCCCAGGTGTTGTCGGAGACGCCGTACCGTCCGGCCGGGTCGAGCAGCGGGCCGACGGTGGCGAACGGGTCCGCGCCGTCCGACCAGTCGAGCAGCCGGACGGCCGGGGCGCCGACCGCCTTCTCGGCGTCCGGACGCTCCAACCTGGGGACCACCAGGGCGGGTTCGCGCCCGGCGGTGAGGACGAGGGCGGTCAACCGCTCGGTGGTCGCGGTGGGCGAGTAGCCGCACAGGTAGACCAGGTCGGGGCCGGGGGCGACGACCAGGCCGGCCAGCCCGGCGGCGGTCGCCTCGGCGGTGGCGCGGGCCATCCGGGCGGTGTGGTCCTCGACGGTGAAGGGGCGGGGCACGGCGGGTCCTCCTCTGGGCCGGACGGGCTCGGCTGAGCCTTCGTCAGGTCAACTCCATCACTTCCCGGTCCAGTTGGCGAAGCCCTCGGCGAGGCGCCGGTGCGGTCCGGGCGGCGGGTCGGCCGCTCCCCGTCGGGCCGGCAGCGCGCCGGCGGGCCCGTCGGCGCCGGGGCGGGGCGGGCGCGGACCGGGCCGGGGAGTGCGCCGAGGAGCGGGCCGGGGGGCGCGGCGGCCGGGGCGAGGCGCAGGCCGGCCAGCGCGGCCGTGGCCAGCAGGACGAGCGCCGGCCAGGACGGCCGACGGGCGGCGGCCGCCCAGCCGGGCCGCCGGGGTCCGCCGCCGGGGGCGTCGGGGGCGCCAGGGGTGCGGGGACGGGCACGTCCGGTGCGGCCGGACGGGGGCGCGTCCGTGGAACTCATCCGGTCCTCCTCCGGTGCGGCGCCGCCGTGGCTCGGCCGGTCGGCCGGGGCCGGGCCCGCATGGATGCCGGACACGGCTGCACGGGGCGGCGGGCCGGACGGATCGCACGGGTGGCGCGGGGTCTGCGGCGCGACGGGGCCGCGGCCGCTCCGGGAAGGCCCCCGGGGCGGGCGGTACGCGGTCAGTTCACCCGTCTGCCGGGCCCGCCGCATGCGGCGGGCGGCCGTGCGGGTGACCGGCGGCCGGGCCCGGGTGCTGCTCCCTGGCCGGACGACGGTCTGCCCCGGTGGCGGTCCTGCCCGGGCGAGGGTCCTGCCCCGGCACCGGTCACGCCCGGGGTCAGTCCTGCGGGGCGCCCGATCCGTCGGCGGGCCAGGCGGCGCGGCGCAGCGTGCGGCTCGCGGTCGCGACCAGCAGGGCGGCGGCGAGCAGGGCACTGATCGCGACCAGTACGGCGGTGGGGGAGGAGCGGTCCAGCAGCAGACCGGTGAGGAAGGTCCCGGCGGGCATGCCGGCGGTGAGCAGCGTCATGGTCGCGGCGATCACCCGGCCGCGCAGCGCGTCCGGCACCTGGCGGAAGACCAGTAGGTCGAGCATCACCCGCATGGCCGGCACGCCCGCGCCGAACACGAACAGCGCGGCGAAGACGGTCGGCGTCCCGCCGGGCAGCAGCGTCGCCAGCGGGACCAGGACGGTGATCCAGCCCATCGCCAGCAGCAGCACGCCGGGGCCGGCCAGCCGGTGCAGCCGGGCGACCAGGGTGGCGCCGGCCAGCGCCCCGACCGCCTCGCCGGCCAGGGCCAGGCCGATCCCGGCGCTGCCGGTGCCGTGCTCGCGCAGCAGCACCATGACGGGCAGCAGCATCGGGGCGCCGGTCAGGTTGATCACCAGCAGGACGGCCAGGGCGGCCCGCAGCAGCGGGGAGGCGGCGAGGACGCGGAAGCCGTCCAGGGCGCCGCCCCCGGCACGCCGGCCGGGAGCCCCGGACTCGTGCGGGCTGGGGAAGCGCACCGCGAGGGCGGCGACCAGCGCGAGCAGCGAGGCGAGCGCGGCCCCGAGGAAGGGGACCGCCCGGCCGAGCCCGAACAGGAACCCGGCCAGCGGCGGTCCGGCCAGCGCGGCCCCGCTCATCCGGGCCTCGTCCTGGGCCAGAGCCTGGGACAGCTGCTCCGGCGGGACCACCGAGCGCAGTGCGAGCAGCCGGACCGGGCCGCTGTAGGCGACGGTCGCGCCGATCACGGCGGCGACGAGCAGCAGGTGGGCCAGGTGCGGCGGGCCGAACGCCAGGGCCGCCGGGACGCTGGCGAGGGCGAGCAGCCGGGCGCCGTCGGCGGCGATCAGCACCCGGCGGCGGTCCACCCGGTCGGCCACCAGGCCGCCGTGGACGCCCAGCACCAGGGTGGTGGCCATCTGCACGGCGCCGAAGGCCCCGGCGGCGGTGGAGGAGCCGGTGAGCGCGAGGACCAGCAGGGGGAAGGCGGTGTCGCCGATCACCATGCCGAGGGTCGCGGAGGCCTGGCCGGCCCAGAGGGCCTGGAACCGCAGGTTGCGCCGCAGCGGTACGGGCGGCGGCGGTGCGGAGGGCCTCGGCTCGGACGGTGTCGGTTCGGAGGGCCTCGGTTCGGACGGTGTCGGTTCGGACGAAGAGAGTGCGGCCGGCGGTGCGTCGTCCGGGCGGAGTCGCGTCGGTGCCGTCGTCGTCGGCTGGTCCGTCATGTCCTGCCTCCATCGTTCGCGATCGGCACATCATTCACGCTCATGTAAATGATGTGCCAGGCCTAATTGATTGCGCAAGAGTGACCGATGGCTCGATGGTGAGCGCTCACCGGGGCGTGATTGCGGACGGAGCGGCCGATCTGGAAGGGTGACCCCGTGGTCGAGCACGTACCGGAAGCCGCCGACAGTGGCGAGCAGCAGCCCGTCACCTGGGTCAAGGAACGCCAGGTGTCCGACGTCGCGGTGCTCAAGGCGCTGGCCGACCCGCTGCGCCTGGCCATCCTCGGCGCCCTGCAGTCCTCCGAGGACCGCCCGCTGACGGCCAAGGAGCTCGCCGCCGCGCTGGACGAGCCGCAGACCAAGCTCTACCGGCACATCAAGCAGCTGGAGAAGGCCGGGCTGGTCCTGGTGGCCGGCACCCGGCTGGTCTCCGGCATCGTGGAGAGCCGCTACCGGGCCGCCCAGGGCGCGATCCGGCTGGCCCCGGGGATGTTCACCGCCGGCTCCCCGACCCGCTCCGAGGCGTACGACGCCGTCCTGGCCGCGATGGACCGGGTGCGGTCCGACTTCCGCGCCAGGATCGCCGAGGGCCGGCTGGACTTCGGCCGGACGCCGGGCGACCCGGGCCCGCCGTCCGGACTGTTCGCGGACTTCGCGCTGCGGCTCAGCCCCGACCGGCTGGACCGGTTGCGTTCCCAACTGGCCGAAATCTTCGACGAACTGAACGAGGAAGGCCCGAGTTCGGCCGAGGACGCGCTGGACGTGACCGTCTTCACCCTGCTCTACGGTCTCCGACCGGGCACGGAATCATAAATTCCGGGCCGACTGTCGGTGCGGTGGGACACCATGGCCGCCATGTCCTATGAACTCCAGGCGCTGATAGGAACTCGGGAGCTGCTGACGCTGGCTGCGGCGGAGGTTCCGGCGGCCCGGGTGGTGCCCCTGGCGCAGGGGCTGGCCCTGATTCCGGTCACCTCCGCCGTCCTCGCCGCGCTCCAGGGCGACGGCGGAGTGCGCGGGTCCGGCGGCGGGGCCGGGTTCGGGTGGCACTCGGACGGCTTCGAACTCCGGCTGGCCGCCTGGTCGAAGGCCGGCCCGATCGCCTGCGTCGAGGCGGACTACTTCGGCGGCAGCGGCACTCAGCGGGCCGCCGTCTGGGCGGACGGCGGGATCGCCCTCGGCCCGCTCACCATCGGAGAGTTCGAGCCCTCCCCGGCCGAGGGCACCCCGATCTCCCGCGCCCTGCGGCGGATCGGCGCGCGCACCGAGGAGGGCAGGGTGGACGAGATCGAGTCGGTCGGCCTGGGCCGGCACCGCAGCACCGGCGGCTGGGCGGAGTCGACCGGCTGACCTCGCCGCCCCCGGCCCGCGCCCGTACCCGTGCCCGCCCGCGCCCTTGCCCGTACCCCGCCCGCTCAGCGCGAGCCGGGGGTGTCGGCGTGCCAGCGCTGACCGATGGAGCGGAGGAGGGCGGGATAGACGCCGAGGTGGCGGAACGGCTTGATGGCGGCCATGTAGAGCCGGCCGAAGGGGCCGTTGGGCTTGACCAGGACGGCCATCTGGGCGTGGTAGGTGCCGCTGCCGGGGGAGGTCTCGACCCAGCCGAGGTGGAGGACGCCGTGCACGGTGCGGTTGGCCATCTCGGCGGTCCACTCGTCGTGGAGCCGGTAGACGGAGCGGAACGGCGCCGAACGGGTGTCGGGGCCGCGCGGGGCGTCGCGGAGGTCGGCGGGGAGGCGGTCGCGGAGGGTGGGGACGCGGGCGCCGAGGCCGGTGTCGGGCTTGTCCCAGCCGAGGAGGCCGCCGAGCTTCCAGCGGATCGCGAAGAGGAGGCGGACGACGGGGGAGTCGGACATCGGGGCACCGGCACCGTTGGCGAACTGGGCGACCAGCCGGTCGAGGTCGTCGGGGCCGCCGGGGGTCGGCAGGGCCCAGACGTCCTCCAGGTGGAAGTCGGGGGCGATCTCGTGGATCCGCCACGGGCGGGAGGTGTGGGCCGTGCTGGGGAGTCTCATCTGCGGTGCCCCTGTCTGTACGGTGCCGTATAGAAGCAGGCTAGACCCGTGTGTACGGTGGCGTATACGCAAGGGTGCGAGCGTGAGGAGCGACACAGTGGAACGAGACGCGGCGAGGAGCCCGGCATGGGTGTGACGCGGACGCCGCGCGCCCGGTGGATCGAGGAGGGCCTGCGGGCGCTCGCGGCCGGCGGCCCGGACGCGGTGCGGGTGGAGCCGCTGGCGCAGGCGCTCGGCGTCACCAAGGGCGGCTTCTACGGGTACTTCCGCAACCGCGGCGCGCTGCTCGACGAGATGCTCGACACCTGGGAGCGGGAGGTCACCGAGGGCGTGATCGCCCAGGTCGAGGACGAGGGCGGCGACGCCCGCACCCGGCTCGGGCGGCTCTTCGCGATCGCCGCCACCAGTGGCGACGGACCGGTGACCGGCACCACCGTCGACCTGGCGATCCGCGACTGGGCGCGGCGCGACGAGGCGGTCGCCGAGCGCCTGCGCCGGGTGGACAACCGCCGGATGGCGTACCTGCGTTCGCTCTACTCGTCGTTCTGCCCCGACCCGGACGACGTCGAGGTCCGCAGCCTGGTCAGCTTCTCGCTCCGGATCGGCCACCACCTCGTCGCCGTCGACCACGAGGGCCGCAGCCGCGCCGAGGTGATGGAACTGACCCGCGACTGGCTCCTGCGCTGAGCCCGTCCCGGGTTCGCACCCCGCGGCCGAACGCGACGGGCGCGACGGGGGCGGGGGGGGGGGGGCCGCGGCGCCCCCCCCGGCCACGCCGGCCGGCGGCGGCCCGAGGGGGCCCCCCGGCACCGGCGGGGCCGACGGGGAAGTGGTAGAAAGGCAAGAA
>NZ_JBIAVL010000006.1:0-392156 GCF_042894165.1 Kitasatospora sp. NPDC001547
CGTCCCGCTGCGGCAACAACGGCTCTATCCGAGCCCACGCGGCATCCGTTATCTCTCCTCGACCCACCACAAGATCAATTATGAGACACGGCCTAGCCTCCCGACCTCCTGACGCCTTGACGTCTTGACTGCCGTGGGCGCGGCTCTTCGCACCCACAATTTTGCCGATGCATGTTAATTTTTACTCATGCGAGTAAAACCTGACCCGGCCCCGGCCCCTCCCCAGGCCGGCCGCGGCTCCGGCCGGAGCGTCACCACCGATGCGCGGCGCACCCAGATCGTCGCCGCCACGATCGAGACCGTCGCCGAACTCGGCTACGCCCGTGCCTCGTTCGCCCAGATCGCCAAGCGGGCGAGGCTCTCCAGCGTGCGGCTGATCTCGTACCACTTCCAGGACAAGGAGGACCTCTTCCAGGCCCTCGTCGACACCGTCCAGGAGGCGGCGCGGACCTTCATGCAGCCGCGCATCCACGCGCGTACCGGACCGGCCGCACAACTGGCCGCCTACATCGAGGCGAACCTGGAGTTCCTGGCGGAGCACCCGGTCGAGGTGCGCGCGCTGGTGGACGTCCTCGCCAACGCCCGCCGGGAGGACGGAAGCCCGCTGGTCAGCTCGGCGGGCTTCGACACCCCCGTGGCGCTGCTGGTGCAGCACCTACGGGACGGGCAGCTCAGCGGTGACTTCCGACCGTTCGACGCCGGGGCGATGGCCACGGCGATCCGCGCCTCGATCGACGCGGCCGCCAACCGGCTGTCCACCGGGGACGACTTCGACGCCCGCGCCTACGGGCGCGAGCTGGTCACCCTCTTCGCGCTCGCGACCAGGAACGAGGAGGCGAAGTGACCGTCCACGCCACCCCACGCCGAACCGCCGTGCTGTTACCCCTGCTGATCGACCTCGGCCTGCCGCTCGCCGTCTACTACGGGCTGCGCGCGGCGGGCCTGGACCAGTGGTGGTGCCTGCTCTGGTCCGCCGCCGTACCCGCCGTCACCGTGGTCGTACGGCTGGTCCGCACCCGTCGCGTCGACTTCCTGGCCCTGCTGGTCCTGAGCATGATCCTCCTCGGTGTGGTGCTCTCCGCGCTCACCGGCGACCCGCGTACCCTGCTGATCCGCGAAGCCTGGACGGGCATGCTGGGCGGACTCCTCGGCGTCTGGCTGCTGGCCTCCGTCGGCTACGGCCGCCCGGCCCTGATGGTGGTCTTCCGCAACTTCGTACGGGCCAAGACGGGCGAGGACGGACTGCGCGCCTGGGAGGCCCGCTGGGAGCAGGACGCCGCGTTCCGCCGCGGCCTCCGGGTGCTCACCCTGGCCTGGGGCGCCGCCAGCCTGCTCAACGCCGTCGCCCAAGTCGCCTTCGCCTACCTCCTTCCGGTCGACGCCGCCCCGGCCGCCATGAACCTGAGCTGGCCGGTGATCGCCGCGCCGCTGCTCCTCTTCCACCTCGTGTACACCAAGCGCCACGGCCTGCGGGCCTGACCGGAACGGACCGACCCGCGATCACCGGGCCGCTGGATCAGCCGAGCCCGCCGAAACCACCTCCTCCGCTGTCCCCGAACGGCACACCGTCCTCACCGTCGCCAAAGGCGCCGGCGACCACTGCGCCCCATGGCGCAGCAGCTCCGCAGCACCACGGTGCCCGACTGGCTGGAGCGGACCCTCGCTGAAGGCCTCAGCGGGCCGCTCCCCTCCTCCCCTACCGGCCCATTGCCATCACCGCCTCCGCGACCAGGCCCGCGCCGTCCTCCTTCGCCATCGCGCGGGCCGCCTCCTGCGCCCGTTCCCGCAGCCGCCGCCCCTCGACGGTCTGACGGACGGCCTCCGCCAGCCGGTCGGCGGTCAGGCCGGCGAAAGGAATCGGAGCGGTGGCGGCACCGAGCCGGGTGAGTCGCTCGGCCCAGAACGGCTGGTCCGCCGTCACCGGCACCGGGACGCTCGGCACGCCCGCGCGCAGTGCCGCAGCCGCCGTGCCCGCGCCCGCGTGGTGGACGACGGCCGCCATGTGCGGGAACAGCCGGGCGTGCGGCAGTTCGCCGACCGTCAGCACGTCGTCGCCCTCGCCGGCGATCCCGGCCCAGCCGGCCTGCACCATGCCCCGGACGCCCGCCCACCGCAGGGCCTCCACCGCCAGGGCGCTCAGCCGCCGGCCCTGGCCCGCCGCCATGCTGCCGAAGCCGATGAACACCGGCGGCGGCCCGGCCCGGAGGAAGTCCTCGACCTCGGCCGGGAGGCAGTAGTCCTCCGCCACGTGCGGCCACCAGTTGCCGACCACCCGCAGCCCCTCCCGCCAGTCGGTCGGGCGCGGCACGACGGTCGGACTGAAGCCGTGCAGCACCGGCCAGTTCGCCCGCTCCACGGCCCGCCGTCGCGCGGTCTGGGAGATCGCCGGAAGGCCCAGCCGCGACCGCAACCGGCGTGCGGCCTCCGCGTGCAGACGGTCGACGACCCGCTGACCGAGCGCCCCCGCCGCCCGGTTGCCCCAGCTTCCGAGCGAGCGGCCGCCCCCGACGACCGGAGGGAACTCCCGCGTCGGCAGCGTGGGTTGCAGGTAGACCCCCATGCCGGGGACCTCCATCGCCTCCGCGAGGTGCCAGCCCAGCGGTGCGGTGGTGGTGCTGAGCAGGAGCAGATCGGCTCCGGGTACGGCAGCGTCCGCGAGCGCGTCGCCGAGCTGCCCGATGAACACCGCGGCCCGTGCGAGCAGTTCGGAGCGCCCACCGGCCAGTCCGCTGCCCGCCCCGCGCGGGTCAACCGGGAGCGGGCGGAAGTCGAGGCCGCTGTCGGCGACCAGCCCGCGGAAGGCCTCGGGCGCCGCGAGCGCGACCTCGTGCCCCGCGTCGCGCAGCCGCGCCCCGAGACCGGTGTAGGGGGCGACGTCGCCGTGCGATCCGGCGGCCGTGACGAGGATCCTCATCGGGTCACCCCGGCGACGTCGCTCTCGTTGTGCCGCTCGGCGTCCTGCTGCTCAGTGCCGCGCCGCTCGGCGTCTTGCTGCTCGGTGTCGCGCCGTTCGGCTTCCTGCCGTTCGGCGTTGGCGCCGACGGCCGCGCGGAGGTAGCCGGCCAGGCCGGGGCGTTGCTCGGCCGGCGGGACGACGAGGGCGAAGGCGCGGGCGTCCGCCTCGTAGTCGTCGGCGATCCGGCCGTGCATCTCCGGCGGGCAGGGCGTGAACCACCGGGTGATGTGCTGCCGGTGCTCCTCGGCGAGGTCGAGCACCGTCCGGTGGTCGACCGGCAGCCCCTCGTCGAAGGCCTCCAGCAGCCGGACCCGCCACTCCGCCGCCTCCGCCATCAGCTGCTGCCAGTCCTCCTTGGAGTGGGTGGCGGCGCGGGCCAGGGCCTCCTGGTGGCTGTCCCGCTCGCCCCAGTTGAGGTGGGCGTCGGCCGCGTAGCTGAGGTCGAAGACCACGTCCCCGAAGACCTCGAAGCGCTCCTCCGGGGTCAGCTCGACCCCGGTGCGCTGCACCTCGATGGCCCGCTCGGCGACGACGACCAGCTTCTGCAGGCGGCCGATCTGCTCGGTCAGGGCCTGTCGTCTCGCCAGCAGGTGGTCGAGCGCGTTGGCCTGCGAATCCGCCAGGATGTCGGCGATCTCGTCGAGCGGGAAGCCGAGTTCCCGGTAGAAGAGGATCTGCTGGAGCTTGGCGAGGTCCGCGCCGTTGTAGAGCCGGTAGCCGGCCGGGCTGCGCTCACTGGGCGAGAGCAGACCGGACCGGTCGTAGTAGTGCAGGGTCCGGATCGTGACTCCGGCGAAGCCGGAGACCTGGCCCACCGACCAGCTCATGCGTCCCTCCGATCATCCGTGCGTTCACTGCGCCCCACCGTGCGGCCTGACGTGGGGTGAGGGTCAACACGCGCAGCCCGGGGGCCTGCTCCGGATGCCGGGAGGCACCCCGGTCAGGTCTCGCGCTGCGGGTGGTAGGCGCTCTCGGGTATGCCGAAGGTCCAGGCGACCCCGGCTCGCGCGGTGCGGGTGCTCGGCGGGACGCGCAGCCAGTAGGTGCGGTGGGTGCCGTCCGGCTCGGGGGTGGAGTTGACCACCTCGACCATCACCACCGGCTCGTCGTCGGGCAGGACGATCCGCCACAGCACCCCGGTCTCGTCGCGGTGGACGGGCTCGGCGCCGGAGTCGGCCAGGTAGCGCTCGTAGCCGTAGTGCTCCAGCAGGACGCGGCGCAGTTCGGCGTTCTCCTCGGTGCGGATCCGCTCGGCCGTCACCCCGGCGAGGCCGGCCAGGAACTCGGCCGGCACGGGCATGCCGCGCCAGGCGTGCAGCGCGAAGCCGTCGGCGTACTCCAGCGCCGGGCCGTCCGCCCGGTCGAGCCGTCCGGCCTCGTCGCGGTGCAGGGCGGTCGGCCGCTCGCTGAGCAGCGCGACGTCCCGGTACGGCCACCACCAGCCGACCTCCCGGGCCAGCTCGGCGAGCGGTGCGACGGCGTCGGCGCTCGGCCCGGCGGCCTCGAAGGCGGCGAACCACGGCGCGTCGTGCTGACCGCGCACGGCGTCCAGCAGGGCGAGCCGGACGGTGGTGCGCCGGGCCCGGGCGTCCTCGGCCACGGCCGCGTCCTCCTCCCGGTCGGCCTCGGGGGCGAGCCGGTCGAGCACCGCGTTGCGCAGCCGGTCGGCGAGCGCGGTGGTGACCGGGCCGAGCTCACCGCCGGTCAGCGCCCAGTGGCCCGCCCACCCCACGGCACCGACCTGTTCGACGGCCCGTCGCCTGGCCTCCTCCCACGGCCCGGTGCGCACGGCCTCGCGCACGCTCTCCGCACCGGCGGCCCGCAGCGCCAGCGCCGCCTCGGTCGCGGCGAGCGGCGAGCCGAACCAGCGGACGGCCGCGGGCTCGGGCAGCCCGGCCGCCCGGTACGCGGCCCGGACGGCGCGCTCGGCCGCCGCCCGGTCGGCGGCCCCGGTGGCGGCCGCGGCCGCCCGCCAGCGGGCCGTGACCTCGGCCGGCCCGGGCAGCGCCGGTGCCTCCGTCCGGTCGGCGTGGACCTCGTGGTGGAAAACCGTCTCCATCCCTGCTCCGTTCCCGGCCGGGCTCCCCACCCGGCCGTCCGTTCCCGTTCCGTGCCTCGGCCCCGGCCGCGCCGTGCCGTCGTGTCCGCACCCGCCCGCCGACCCCCGCACGGCGGGCGGAGCCGTCGTCAGTCCGCCACCACCCGCACCGCGCCCGGCACGTACTCGCGCTGGCGGACCACCCGGTACCAGCCCCGGGGCAGCGGTATCGCGGCGTGCTCCTCGTGCACCACCCGGCCGCCCTCGGGCAGGTGCAGCCAGCCCGCGCCGAACGGCCCGGTCTCGCGGCGCAGCTCGCCGGGGCCGACCACGGCGTGGGCGTGCCCGGTGACCTCGCCGAGCGCGAGCACCATCCGACCCCGCGCGTCCCGGGGCTGCACGGCCAGTTCGGCCACCCGCGGCGGGACCGCGTCCTCCTCGACCGGCACTATCAGTACATCGCCCTGGCGGTACATCAGTCCTCCCTCGCCGTACGGCCGGACCCCGGCGGACGCCGGAACCCACGGCTCCGCCGCACCTGCCGCGGTCACTCTCCGGAGCCAGGACCCGAACATAGGGCAAGGGTCTGACAACGCGCCCGGGCGGCGACCCGGCCACCGGATTGTCAGTCCCTGCTGGTAGACAGTTGTTCGGTCCAGACCCCAGAGGGAGCAGCGCATGAGTGTCAACGCCCACGTCGAGCGGTTCCACGGTCTTCCCGTCTTCGACTTCGTGGAGGCCTTGGAGGAGGCCGCCGAGAAGGGCGGATCCGGCGCCGTCCGGCTGCCCGACGCCGCGTCGGTCGCCTGGCGGATCAAGCTCGACTACGAGTCCGAGGCGACGTTCGTCGAGCGCTGGGAGCAGTTCCTCGACGCCGTCGACACCGAGCGGGTCACCGCCCTGGTGATCGGCCAGTGGGCGCCGGAGGAGCCGGACGGCTTCCAGGAGCCGATGGAGGCGATCATCGCCGCCGCCGACCGGCTGCCCGCGCTGCGCGCCCTGTTCGTCGGCGACATCACCTACGAGGAGTGCGAGATCTCCTGGATCCAGCAGTGCGACATCACGCCGCTGCTGACGGCCTTCCCGCGGCTGGCCGAGCTGGTGGTGCGCGGCGCGTCCGAGGACTGGGACGGCAACGGCGGTCTGGCGTTGGAGCCGCTGCGGCACGAGGATCTCAAGGCGCTGCGCTTCGAGGCCGGCGGGCTGCCGGGCTCGGTCGTGCGCTCGGTGGCGGGCTGCGACTTCCCGGCCCTGGAGCGGCTGGAGCTCTGGCTCGGCGTGGAGAACTACGGCGGCGACGCGACGATGGCCGACTTGACGCCCTTCCTGGACGGCACCCGCTTCCCCGCGCTGCGCCACCTCGGCCTGCAGAACAGCGAGTTCCAGGACGACATCGCGGCCGCCGTGGCGCACGCGCCCGTCGTCGCCCGGCTGGAGTCGCTCAACCTCTCCATGGGCGTGCTGACCGACCAGGGCGCCACCGCCCTGCTGGAGGGCCAGCCGCTCACCCACCTGCGCTCCCTCGACCTCCACCACCACTACATCACCGAGGAGGTGCGGCAGCGCCTGCGCCAGGCCCTGGCCGGGGTGGAGGTCGACCTCTCCCAGCCCGGCAAGCCCGGCGACCAGTGGCGCTACGTGGCCGTGGCCGAGTAGCCGTCACCTCCCGCACCACCCAGAGCGACCCGCACCGTCCACCCGTCCGACCACTCGACCCACCAGGATCCGACATGGCCGTCTCCCGCCACCTGGAACGCTTCCACGAGCTGCCGATCCACGAGTTCACGCCCGACGACCGGCCGCGTCCCGACGCGGGCGCCGTCGCCTGGCGGCTGTCCCTCGAGTACGGCTCCGAGCAGGACTTCGTCCAGCTCTGGCAGTCGTTCCTGGAGAGGGTCGACCCGGCCGGCGTGCGCGCCGTGGTGGTCGGCGCCTGGTGGCAGGACGGCTACACGTCCGTCCACCCCGTGATCGAGGCCATCACCGCCGCAGCGCCGCGCCTGCCCGCGCTGGAGGCGCTGTTCCTCGGCGAGGTGACCTTCGACGAGTGCGAGATCTCCTGGCTGGAGATGGACGACGTCACGCCGCTGCTGACCGCCTTCCCCGGGCTGAGGTCGCTGGCCGTGCGCGGCGGCATGGACCTCGCCCTGGAGCCGGTGCGGCACGACCGCTTGACCAGCCTGCGCTTCGAGTCCGGCGGCCTTCCGGCCACCGTGGTCCGCGCGGTGGCCGGCTCCGAACTGCCCGCGCTGGAGCGCCTGAGCCTCTGGCTCGGTGTGGACGAGTACGGCGGTGACGCGTCGCTGGACGACCTCGCACCGTTCCTGGACGGCTCCCGACTGCCGAAGCTGCGCCACCTCGGGCTGGCCAACAGCGAACTCCAGGACGAGATCGCCGCCGCCGTCGCCCACGCCCCGGTGGTGGCCCGGCTGGAGTCGCTCGACCTCTCCATGGGCATGCTCTCCGACGAGGGTGCCACCGCCCTGTTGGAGGGCCAGCCGCTCACCCACCTGCGCTCCCTCGACCTGCACCACCACTACCTGAGCGACGCGATGATGGAGCGGCTGAGCGCTGCCCTGCCGGGTGTCGAGGTCGACCTCGACGAGGCCGAGGGTGCCATGGACGACGAGGACGACCGCTACGTCTCGGTCGCCGAGTAGGCGGGCGGCGGAGGCGATGACTTTGCGGCTGACCGTCCTCGGCAACCCCGGGCACCGGCGGGTGACACTGTTCGCCGCCGCCGCCCGGGCCGCCGGGCTGCCGGAGCCCGCCGTGCTGCCCTGGCTGGACGTGCTGCGCGGCCGGTACCGGCTGCCCGAGGGCGGACTGCTGCGCATCGAGTCACCCGGCGAGGAGCCGGAGGTCGACCGCCTGCTGCGCGGCCCGGCGCTCGGCCCCGGCTACGCGCCGACCAGGGTCGAGGGCACGGCCGTCTGGTACGCGGGGGTCATGGCCGCGCTGCGCGCGCTGGCCGCCCGGCCCGGGGTACGGCTGCTCGGCGATCCGGAGGAGGTCGCCGTGATGTTCGACAAGCGCCGGGCGCACGCGCTGCTCGCCGGGGCCGGGGTGCCGGTGCCCAGGGCGCTCGGCGGCGAGGTCACCGGCTGGGAGCACCTGCGCGAGCGCCTCGCCGAGGCCGGCCTGCACCGGGTCTTCGTCAAGCCCGCGCACGGCTCTTCCGCCTCCGGGGTGATGGCCCTGGAGTTCGGGCCGCACGGCCGGCTGCAGGCCACCACCTCGGTGGAACTGGCCGACGGCCGGCTGCACAACTCGCTGCGGGTGCGCCGCTACCGCAGCGAGCGGGAGGTCGCCGCGATCGTCGACGGCCTGGCACCGGACGGGCTGCACGTCGAGCAGTGGATCCCGAAGGCCTCGCAGTCCGGACGCTCCGCGGACCTGCGGGTGGTGGTGGTCGCCGGCCGGGCCACCCACGCCGTGGTGCGCACCAGCGCCCAGCCGATGACCAACCTGCACCTCGGCGGCGCCCGGGGCAGCGTCGACCAGGTCCGTCAGGCCGCAGGGCCGGCCTGGCCGGCCCTGCTGGAGACGGCCGAGCGCGCGGCGGCCTGCTTCCCCGGCTCGCCGATGGTCGGGGTCGACGTGCTGCCCACGGCCGGCTGGCGGCGCGCCCTGGTCGGCGAGGTCAACGCCTTCGGTGACCTGCTCCCCAACCTCACCGGCCTGCCCGACGGCCCCGCCGAGGGCCTCGACACCTACGGCGCCCAGCTCGCCGCGCTCACCACTCATTCCCCGTCGTCGTCCGCGGCGACGGACCACCAGATCACGGAACCCGCTCGATGAACCACCGGACCACCCTCCCGGCCCCCGACATGAACGCCGTCGTCGGTACCCACGACCTCCTCCTCGTCACCCTCGACACCCTCCGCTTCGACGTCGCCGAGGAGCTGGCCGCCGCCGGCCGCATCCCGAACCTCGCCGCCGTCCTGCCCGGCGGCCGCTGGGAGCGCCGGCACGCACCCGGCAGCTTCACCTACGCCTCCCACCAGGCGATCCTGGCCGGTTTCCTGCCGACGCCGGCCACCCCGGACGGTCCGCATCCGCGCCTGTTCGCGGCCCGCTTCGCCGGCTCCGAGAGCACCGCCCCGCGCACCTGGGTGTTCGACGCCCCCGACCTGCCGACGGCGCTGGCCGCGGCCGGGTACCGCACGGTGTGCGTCGGCGGCGTCGGGTTCTTCAACAAGCAGGGCCCGCTGGGCTCGGTGCTGCCCGGCCTCTTCCAGGAGAGCCACTGGGCGCCCGAGCTGGGCGTGGCCTCGCCGACGTCCTTCGAGGAGCAGGTCGCCCGGGCCGAGCGGGTCGCCGCCGAACAGTCCGCCGACCAGCCGCTGTTCCTCTTCCTGAACGTCTCGGCGCTGCACCAGCCGAACTGGTTCCACCTGCCGGGCGCCACCCGCGAGCACGGGGACTCCCGGGCCAGTCACGCCGCCGCCCTGGAGTACGTGGACGCGCACATCGGCCGGCTGTTCGCCGCGATGAGCACCCGCCGTCCCTGCTTCGCGGTCGTCTGCTCCGACCACGGCACCGCCTACGGCGAGGACGGCTACACCGGGCACCGGATCGGCCACGAGGTGGTCTGGACGGTCCCGTACGCGCACTTCACCCTCCCCGCCCGAGCGGCGGACGCCCCCGCGACCTCCAAGGAGCGCGCATGACCACCGCACCCCCGCGCCCGGACTCGCCGTACCAGTCGTACGTCTACGCGTACCCGCACAAGACGGCGTACCGCCCGCTGCCCGAGCGCCCGCCGCTGCGCGAGCTGTGGGCAGGCGAGGCCCAGCACGCGCTCTCGCTCTACCTGCACATCCCGTTCTGCGAGGTCCGCTGCGGCTTCTGCAACCTGTTCACCCGGATCGGCAGCCCCGACGGCCTGACCACGGCCTACCTGGACGCCCTGGACCGGCAGGCCACGGCGGTGCGCTCGGCGCTGGACGAGGGCGCCCGGTTCGCGCTGGCCGCGTTCGGCGGCGGCACGCCCACCTATCTGACGGCCGGTGAGCTGGAGCGGCTGTGCGACATCGCCGAGCGGCGGATGGGCGCCGACCTGCAGGCGGTACCGCTCTCGGTGGAGGCCTCACCCGCCACCGCGACCGCCGACCGGCTGGAGGTGCTGGCCGCCCGGGGCACCACCCGGCTGAGCCTGGGCGTGCAGTCCTTCGACGACGCCGAGGCGCGTTCCGCCGTGCGCCCGCAGAAGCGGGCCGAAGTGGAGGCCGCCCTCGGCCGGATCCGCGCGGCCGGGTTCCCGGTGCTCAACATCGACCTCATCTACGGCATCGACGGCCAGACGGAGAGCAGCTGGCTCCGCTCGCTGGACACCGCGCTCGCCTGGCAGCCCGAGGAGCTGTACCTCTACCCGCTGTACGTCCGCCCGCTGACCGGCCTGGCCCGGCGCGGCGAGCAGGAGAGCCGGCCCGCCTGGGACGCGCGCCGGCTCGCGCTCTACCGGGCCGGCCGCGACCACCTGCTCGCCCACGGCTACCAGCAGGTGTCGATGCGGATGTTCCGCCGCGCGGCCTCCCCGCAGGCCGGGGCGGGCGAGTACGCCTGCCAGACCGACGGCATGGTCGGCCTGGGCTGCGGCGCCCGCTCCTACACCTCGCGGCTGCACTACTCCTTCGACTACGCGGTGAACGCCACCGAGGTGCGCGGCATCATCGACGACTACGTCGCCACCGAGGACTTCCACCGGGCCGAGGTGGGCCACTGGATGGGCGGCGCGGAGCCGCGCCGGCGCCACCTGCTGCAGTCGCTGCTCCAGGCCGAGGGCCTGCCGCTGGCGGACTACCGAGCCCGGTTCGGCGGTTCACCGGCCGAGGACTTCCCGGCGGAGCTGGCCGAGTTCGCCGAGCGCGGCTGGCTCGCCGGGGGCGACCCGGAGTACCTGCGGCTCAGCCCGGAGGGGCTGGCGCACTCCGACGCCGTCGGGCCGATGCTCTTCTCGCCCGAGGTCGGGGCCCTGATGGCGGCGTACGAGGCGAAATGACCTTCCTCGGCATGCCCTCCGGCCCACCGCTGCCGGAGGACGGCGCGCGGCACCTCACCCTGCTCTACCGCGGGCCGCTCGCGTCCTGCGACTACGACTGCCCCTACTGCCCGTTCGCCAAGCGGCGCGACAGCCCCGAGCAGCTGCGGGCCGACCGGGCCGCCTTGGAGCGCTTCACCGGCTGGGCCGCCGGGCGCGCGGGCACCGGCGACACCCTGTCACTGCTGTTCACCCCGTGGGGCGAGGGTCTGGTGCGGTCCTGGTACCGCCGCGCCCTGGTCGAGCTGAGCCTCCTGCCGCACGTCCGCCGCGTCGCGATCCAGACCAACCTCAGCTGCCGCACGGGCTGGCTCGCCGACGCGGACCTCGACGCCCTCGCCCTCTGGGTCACCTTCCACCCCGGCCAGGTCTCCCGCGACCGGTTCCTCGCCAAGTGCCGCGAGCTGGACGCACTCGGCGTGCGCTACAGCGTGGGCGTGGTCGGCCAACCCGAGCACCTCGCGGAGGCCCGTCGGCTGCGCGCCGAACTCGCGGGGGACGTCTACCTGTGGGTCAACGCCGCCGAGGGCCTCGACTACACGGACGCCGAAGCCGCCCAATGGACGGCCCTCGATCCGCACTTCGGCTACAGCCGGCACGCCCATCCCAGTGCCGGGCTGCCGTGCCGCACCGGGGAGTCCGTGCTGTCGGTGGACGGCGACGGCACCGTACGCCGCTGCCACTTCGTCCGCGACGTCCTCGGCAACCTCTACGACGGCAGCTACCGCACCCAACTCGGGCCGCGCGCCTGCCCGTTGCCGGTCTGCGACTGTCACATCGGCTACGTCCACCTGGAGACCCTGCCGCTGTACGAGCTGTTCGGGGCGGGAGTGCTGGAGCGCGTGCCGCACGGCTGGCCAGGGGGGCGGTGATAAATCGGTTGCCTACCGGCCACTCTGTGTGAAAGCGTACGAACAACCGCGCAGGACCAGCTCGTTCGGAAGGGAGGCCCGCAGATGATCAGTGGCATACGGCTCGCGGTCGTGCCGGGCCTCGTACTCGGTGACACCCCGGCTCGCGCTTCGACGCGTGAGCCGCACCCGGCCTGACGCCCGCGCCCGCCGTCCCGGCGGCGCCGTCGCCCGACGCGCCTGCTGCTCACTCCTCGTCGAAGTGCTCTTCGTGCCCCCTTGCACGTTCGACCACGAGGAGCCCCGGTGTCCGACACCCACCGGCCCAGTACCGTCACCCTGCCCACCCTCTTCGCCCTGCCCGCACCCTGGCACAGCGAGAACGGCACGCCCCCGCCGCGTCGCCTGATCGCCGCCGACGACACCCTTCCCGCCGAGGCCGCCTACCGGTTGGCCTGCGAGGGCACCGCCCTGCTCTGGCAGGGCGACTACCCCGGCGCGCTCCACCTCCTGCACGCCATGCGCCGCCGTGCCGAGCGGCGCCGGCCCCGATCCGCACCCGCCTCACCCTCCGAGGCCTTCCGCCGGCACCGACGGGAGCGCGCCCGCCTCGCGCGCGTCCTGGGCATGCTGCTGGTACCGCTCGGTGCGGATCACCGCGTCCGGCTCCACCGGGCGCCCGACGTCCGAGAGGCCTGCCTGGCGGCCTACGGACCGCTCCTTGACAACAGAATCGTGTCCCTGCGCGAACTCCTCGGGGTGATCGGCGCCCACCAGTGGCGCCGCAGGGGCGTCGAGGTCCCGGCCCTCGGCGCCCGCATCCACCCGCACTACGGGGTCTTCTCACCCGTCCGCGGCGAGTACGTCGACCTCGTCGCCCGGGCGCCGTTGCCGCCGGCCGCCCGGACCCACTCCACCGCCTACGACCTCGGCACCGGCACGGGCGTGCTCGCCGCGCTCCTCGCCCGGCGCGGCCTGCGCAAGGTCCTGGTCACCGACGCCAACCCGCGCGCCCTCGCCTGCGCCCACGACAACGCCCACCGGCTCGGCCTCGCCCGCCGCATCGAGACCGCCGGCACCGGGCTCTACCCGCCCGGCCACGACCGGGCCGCCCTGGTCGTGTGCAATCCTCCGTGGTTGCCCGGCCGACCGAGCTCCGCCCTCGACGAGGGGGTCTACGACCTCGACAGCCGTATGCTCCACGGCTTCCTCGACGCTCTGGCCGGCCGCCTGCTGTCCGGCGGCGAGGGCTGGCTCGTCCTCTCCGACCTCGCCGAACACCTCGGCCTGAGGTCCCGCGCCGACCTGCTCGACGCCGTCGCCGGAGCCGGTCTGCGCGTCACCGGCCGCCTTGACACCGTCCCCCGCCACCCCCGTGCCACCACCCCCGAAGGGGCCGACCCCCTCCTCCGCGCCGCCCGCGCCGCCGAGGTCACCTCGCTCTGGAGGCTGGCCCCCGCATGACTCCACGCGACCTGCCGCACACGGCCCGAAGCAGCCGCACGCCCACCGGGCGACACGGCCCGCACGTCCCTAGCCTGGTGAGAAGGAGGAGGCGAAACACCATGCTTGGAGACGCTCCACTGCAAGCGGTCATCCCCGCCACCGATCTCGCCCGCGCCAAGGCCTTCTACACCGACACCCTCGGCCTCAAGCTCACCGAGGAAGGTGAGGAGGAGTTCGCCTGCGACAGCGGCGGCACCCAGTTCACCGTCTACCGCACGCCCAGCGGCGGACAGGCCGCCCACACCCTCGCCAGCTTCAAGGTCACCGACCTCGACGGCGAGATGGCTGCCCTCCGCGGCCGCGGCATCACCTTCGAGGAGTACGACTTCCCCGGTCTGCAGACCGTCAACGGCGTCGCCGAGGGCGAGGGCATGCGCGCGGCCTGGTTCAAGGACAGCGAGGGCAACATCATCTGCGTGGCCCAGCGGGTCGACCAGTAGCCGTCCCGCCGGCCGGGCCGGCCGGCGGGCGTTCCCCGGAACCCGTCCGTCGGCCGGCCCGGCACCTCGGTACACCGCCCATCTCACCCACCGCGCCGCGTTCTTCGGAGGCGGCGCCGCTGCCCGGCACGCTCAACGAGGAGCGGCCGGGCAGCGGTGGCAGGTGCCGGCGGGTTGCCGGGTGGTGACCGGGTTGGTGCCCAACACCGGGCGGCGGGCCGACTCGTGGAGCCTGTCGCGCGGTCGCGCGCACTCGGCGGAAACAGGGCGTCTGCCTGCTGGGCCCGACCGGGCCGGGGTAGGCGTATACGACACGTAGGCGGTAATCGCCTTACGGCTTCGAACAGTCGGCGCCCCGTCACCAGCCACCGGTCACCGCCCCCGGGCGCGTCGCCAGAGCGTTCGGGCCGAGACGACCGGGTCGAAGGAGCCCGGGCGGTCCCTGGTCAGCGGATAGCAGGCGAATCCGATCAGCGCCGCACTGAGGTGGCCGACGCTGGTGTAGTCCCGGCTCTGCTGCACGCCCAGTCCGTAGACCAGCAGCACCCCCGCCGCGTACAGGTACCGCCAGGGCCGCGCGATCAGATAGGTGAGGACCGCGACCACGCCGGCCAGCGCGTAGCTGACGCCGTAGTCCAGGGTGTAGACGGCTCTCGGCGGGGCCAGCCCACGGTGGATCGCCCAGCCGAGCACACCCTCACTGAGGTAGGTGGCGCCGATGTGCGCGAGCGCCGCCACCGAGATCCACCGCAGGGTGCCGAGCCACCGTTCGGCGGGCACGTGGAAGAGGTTGTACAGCAGGAAGTAGAACGGCCAGCCGCCGCCCGCGATCCACAGGGCGCTGGTCAGCAGGACGCGGACCGGTGAGATCTGGAGGTGGTGGAGGTTGGTCGAACGCCGCTCCAGGATGTGGTCGGCGGTCGCCGGATCGACGTGGCGGATCACCTGGGTGGTGACGAGCAGGATCGCCAGCCAGACGTAGGTGCCCGGCGCGCGCCGGACGTAGGCCCACGCCGCGCGGGTGGGATGACCCCACCGGGGCCGCCGGTGGGTCTCGGAACCCCTGGCGGTGCTGCCGGCCATCGACGCCTCCTCGCCGCTCCTCCCCCCTCACCCTCGCCCCCGCCCGACTCCGCCGCCTCCCGGCACCCGGCGCGCGGGAGCCGGGATCCGGGAGCCGCCACCCGACCTGCTCACCACCGGCTACGCCCAACTGCTCACCGCGAGGACCTGCGGCCGGTGCGCCGGCGGCGACTGCCTCATCGCGCTCCGCGCGGTCCCACTGCGCCCGCGCCCACCTCCCGATCCACGACAACCGACGGACGATTCGCGCGAGTTGGCGGAACCGGCGACCGGCAGACGCCGACCGGTCGAGGCTCCGCAGCCGACCAGGATTCCGCATGCTCTTGCATTGCTCTGCAAATGTATGCCAGAGTTCGGGCATCGGATCGATTACGCCGAATCCCGTCACACATCGCTAGATCAGGGGCCCGCTCCACGCGGGTCAAGGGTGCATCCATGTCGAAGGTCTTGAGCAAGCTGCCGGTCGGTGAACGGATCGGCATCGCATTCTCCGGTGGGTTGGACACCTCCGTCGCCGTCGCGTGGATGCGCGAGCACGGTGCCTTCCCCTACGCCTACACGGCCGACATCGGCCAGTACGACGAGCCGAACCTCGCCGACGTCCCGGCCCGGGGCCGCGCGTACGGCGCCGAGCAGGCCCGGCTGGTCGACTGCCGGGCGGCGCTGGTCGAGGAGGGCCTGGCCGCCCTCGCCTGCGGCGCCTTCCACATCCGCTCCGCCGGGCAGACGTACTTCAACACCACCCCGCTCGGCCGTGCCGTGACCGGCACCCTGCTGGTTCGCGCCATGCAGGAGGACGGCGTTTCCATCTGGGGCGACGGCTCCACCTACAAGGGCAACGACATCGAGCGGTTCTACCGCTACGGCCTGCTCGCCAACCCCAACCTGCGGATCTACAAGCCGTGGCTGGACCAGGCGTTCGTCGACCAGCTCGGCGGCCGCAAGGAGATGTCCGAGTGGCTCGCCGAGCGGGACCTCCCCTACCGGGACTCCGCCGAGAAGGCCTACTCCACCGACGCCAACATCTGGGGTGCCACCCACGAGGCCAAGCGGCTGGAGTACCTGGACGCCTCTCTGGAGATCGTCAGCCCGATCATGGGCGTCGCCTTCTGGGATCCCGCGGTCGAGATCCAGACCGAGGACGTCACGGTCGAGTTCGAGTTCGGCCGCCCGGTCCGGATCAACGGCCAGGAGTTCGCCAGCGCCGTCGACCTGGTCCACGAGGCCAACACCATCGGCGGACGGCACGGTCTGGGCATGTCGGACCAGATCGAGAACCGCATCATCGAGGCCAAGAGCCGTGGCATCTACGAGGCCCCCGGCATGGCGCTGCTGCACATCGCCTACGAGCGGCTGCTCAACGCCATCCACAACGAGGACACCCTCGCCACCTACCACACCCAGGGTCGGCGGCTCGGCCGGCTGCTCTACGAGGGCCGCTGGTTCGACCCGCAGTCGCTGATGCTCCGGGACAGCATCCAGCGCTGGATCGGCCACCCGGTCACCGGCAGCGTCACCCTGCGGCTGCGGCGCGGCCAGGACTACTCCGTCATCGACACCCAGGGCCCCAACTTCAGCTACCACCCCGAGAAGCTGTCGATGGAGCGCAGTGTCGACGCCGCGTTCGTCCCGGACGACCGCATCGGTCAGCTGACCATGCGCAACCTCGACATCGCCGACTCGCGCAGCAAGCTGGAGCAGTACGCGGTGCACGGCCAGCTGGCTCCGTGGAGCGGTCTGATCGGTGAGCTCGCCCCGGGTGGTGCAACCCCCATCGCCGCCGGCACCGGTGACGAGGAGGACTCCACCGCGCTCGACCACGCGGCGATCGAGTCCGGCACCGACTGACGCACCTCGTGCCCGCGGAGGGCCGTCGCACCCAAGCGGTGCGGCGGCCCTCCGCCGTCCCGCCCCCATCCCGCCCGGCCCCATCCCGCCCGGCCCCACTGCCGTCCACCCTCGTCTCGCCCGCCCGCCGCTCACCCCGCGCTCACCCGAACGGCGGCACCGGCCGTGCGCCGCCCGCCGGTCGGTAGCTGAATGGCGGACGGGCGCCCGGCGGCGGGAAGGCAGGTCCGGGGATGGGTGAGGCGATCGGCCCGATGCTGGCCTCCGCGGTAGCGGTCGCGCTCAGCCCGCTTCCGCTGATCGCCGTCCTGCTGATCCTCGCCTCGCCTCGCGGCCGGGCCAACGGGATCGCGTTCACGGTCGGCTGGCTGCTGGGCCTGGCGGCGGTGACGGCCGCCGTCGTGGCGGCGGGCACCGCGCTGAACCGCGCCGAGGCCACGCCGACGTGGCCGTCCTGGCTGAAGCTCGCGCTCGGCGCCGTACTCCTCCTGCTGGCCGCCCGGCAGTGGCGTCAACGGCCACGGCCCGGCCGGGTCACCGCGCCGCCGGTCTGGCTGCTCTCGATCGACCGGCTGACCGCCGCTCGGGCCGCCGGGCTCGCCGTGGTCCTGGTGGTGGCCCACCCGAAGACACTGGTTCCGGCCATCGGCGGGGCCGCTTCCATCGCCGCCGCCCCGACCGGTGGCGGGGGAAAGGCGGCGGCCGCCGCCGTGCTGGTGCTGCTCGGCTCGCTGGGTACCCTGCTGCCGCTCGCGGTCCACCTCCGGGCCGACGACCGCACGCGGCACGCCCTCGGCGAGTGGCGCGCCTGGACGGCCACGCACAACGCGGCGATCATGACCGTCGTCCCGCTGCTGCTCGGGGCCGAGTACCTGGGCGCCGCCGTCTCCGGTCTCACATGACCTGCGCGTGAACCCTCCTGCCCGGCCCGCTCCGCCCAGCCGATCCTTCCCGCCCCCGCCACCCCCTCACCGGATCCGTACCACCCCGCGCCCCCGCACCGCCCGTACCCCCAACCGTCCGGGGTCGGCCGCCTGCCGCGCCGCCACCGCCTCCCGCACCGTCAGCAGGATCTCGCCGTCGTAGTGCTCCGCCAGCACCCGCGCCAGTTCCGCCGCGCCGCCCGGCCGGACGTCGGGCGCGAGGTCCGGCAACCGGCCGGGGGCGCTGAGGTCCTGGGCCTGGGCGGCCCAGCGGGCCGCGTCACGCCGCTCGCCCTCGGCGGTGTAGTGCACCGCCAGGCAGTGCACGGCCAGCTGGTCCCCGTACTGGGCGGCTATCCGCCACCAGAAGACGCCGTCCGCCGTGCGGCCCATGCCGTACAGCAGGCAGCCGAGGGTGCGGAAGGCGGTCTTCTCGGCGAGTTCGAGGTCCAGGGCCAGTTCCCCCGGCTCCACCGCGCCCGCGACCCCCGCGCACAGGTGCCGCAGGTCGCGCCGCAGCTCCGCCCGCCCCCCGGCCCACCGGGGCTGCCCCGGGACCGCAGCGGGGCCGGCGCCCGATCCCGGGCCGGAGCCGGCGCCCGCCGCCCCCGCACCGAGTCCGCAGCCCGCCCCCGCCGCCGTTCCCGGGCTCGGCCCCGAGAGCGGAGCGTGCGGCGGACGGGCGCCGGCGGGCGGCCTGGCGGGACGTTCGCGCACGGTCGGGGCGGGCCGTCGGGCGGCGGCGAGCCGCTCGGCCAGTCGGCGCGTGAAGTCCACCGGATCGTGGTCGTCGAGCTCCCGGTCCAGCTCGACGGCGTGCGCGCGCAGCAGGTCCACGATCCTCATGTCCGCGCCCCGCCGTCGTCCGGGTGCTCCAGCAGGTACTCCAGGTGGCGCCGCCCGAGGCTGTAGTAGGTGCGGGCGGTGGTGTGCGCGATGCCGAGGGAGCGCCCGATGTCGTGGTACGACAGTCCCGCCTGGCGCAGCCGGACCACGTCGGCCTGGACCGGGGCGGCCCGCGCGAGTTCCTCCATCGCCCAGTCCAGGGCGTCCAGCTCGGCGAGCTCGTCCAACTCGTCCTGGCTGGTGTCGGGACGGCGCTGGGCGATCACCCGCAGCCGTCTGCGTTCGATGCGGCGGCGCTCGCGCAGCACGTCCACCACCGCGTCCTTGACGATCTTGAAGGCGAAGGCCTGCGGATCGGGGCTGGCCAGGGCCCGGCGCCAGTTCTTGTAGAGCGTGGTACCGGCGTTCTGGACGGCGTCCTGGGCGTCCTCACGGTGCCGCAGGCGCTGCTGGGCGTAGCGGAGGTAGCCGGAGTTCTCTCGGGTGAAGAAGGCCTCGAAGTCGTTCGGGAGGTCGCCGAGCGGGTCGGCTCTCAGGCCCCGCTCCTCGCCCGGCCCGGGAGTGGTCACGCGGCCCCCTTTCGTGGGTCGACTGGCCGACCCGCCTGGTGGCACGCCGACGGCCCCTTGGGGCTCGTGGTGTAACCGTCCGGGGGGGGAGCGGGGGGTTGACCGGATCGGGCGGACAATTGCCGAACGATTCCGTTCACTTTTGAACAGCACCGTTGACCTGCGGCTTCGCCCTCACGAATCCCGCCGGAGCCTCCGAAACGTGACCCAGATCACAGCCATCGAGAGCGCCGCTTGACAAGGCCCGGCGAGACCCACCCAGCCCCCTCCACCCCGCGACCGACCCCCGGTGAACTCACCCCTCACCCCCGAACCCGCCCCATCGACCACCCCGCCCCCTACGGCGCCGGCTCCACCTCCGCAACGTCCAGCGCGGACGTCACCCGGTCCAGCAGCCCGCGCAGCGCGGCCAGGTCCTCGATCGGCAGGCCGGTCGCCGCAAGGAGCCGCCGCGGGACCTGCCCGGCCCGCTCGCGCAGCGCCGACCCCTCGGAGGTCAGCCGGACGGTGACCGACCGCTCGTCCTCCGGACTCCGCTCGCGGCGCACCAGTCCCGCCGCCTCCAGACGCTTGAGCAGCGGCGAGAGCGTCCCGGAGTCCAGCCGCAGCCGCTCGCCGATCCGCTTGACGGGCAGCTCGCCCTCCTCCCACAGCACCAACATGACCAGGTACTGCGGATAGGTCAGCCCGAGGTCGCGCAGCAGCACCCGGTAGACGCCGCCGAAGGCACGGGAGGCCGCGTTGAGCGAGAAGCAGATCTGCTGGTCGAGGCGGAGCAGTTCCTGGTCCGCCATGCCGGGGTGGGTGGTCATGGACCCATGGTACCGATCGCCATCACGCCATTGAGTTGTGCGCAATTGAATTGCGTGCTCTACTTGTCGCAGCGCAGCGACGACCGGACGGCCGCCGCGAAGCACACCGGACCGGCATCCGCCGGAAACCGACCGCAGCAACACCCAGGATCCGAAGGGGACGCCACCATGGACGCGCTCTACACCGCCGCCGCCACCGCCAACGGCCGGGAGGGCCGCGCCGTCAGCTCCGACGGCCAGCTGGACCTCGCGCTGGCCATGCCGCCCGCGCTCGGCGGCAGCGGCCAGGGCACCAACCCGGAGCAGCTCTTCGCCGCCGGTTACGCCGCCTGCTTCGCCAGCGCCCTCGGCCTGGTCGGCCGCCAGGCCCGGGTGGACACCAGCGAGGTCTCGGTGACCGCCGAGGTGTCCATCGGCAAGGACGGGGCCGGCTTCGGCCTCGCCGTCGTGCTGCGCGTCGAGCTGCCCGAGTCCCTCGCGGGCGAGACCGGCGAGCTGCTGGTCAAGCAGGCCCACGAGGTCTGCCCGTACTCCCGCGCCACCCGGGGCAACATCCCGGTCGAGCTGGTCGTCGAGTAGACGGCCCGCCGACCGGCCCCCGAAGCCCCACCGACCGGCTTCCGAGGCCTCACCGACCGGTCACCGAAGAAGCCCCGCCGGACCGTTGGAACCCAAGCACAGGCCGGGCCCGCCGCACGCGAACCGCGGCGGGCCCGGCCCGGGTCGCCACCACGGTCAATCGCCGCCCGGCCGGTTCGCCGAGCGCAGCGTCTCCAGTCGGTGCCGGTACTCCTCCGCGTCGATCTCGCCCCGCGCGAACCGCTCGGCGAGCAGCTGCTCCGGGGGCACCCCCTGGAATCCCGGCCTCCCCTGCCCGTCCCGGCCCCAACCCGGCCGGCCCCCCTCCCCGAATCCACCGACACCCGGAGTCGCCCGCCCGGGCGGCATCGGCTGCCGCGAGTGCGACAGGTAGCGGAACAGGGCCACGGCCAGGAGTACGACGATCACCAGGAACAGCAGCGTCCCGAACGCCATCAGGCCGATGCCCCAGCCATCCATGTGGCCGTGTCCGTGCCAGTACCTCATCAGGACCTCCTCCTCCGGCCCCGTCGGAGCCCGCCGAGGTGAGCAGCGCCTTACCACCATCGTGCGCCCGTCAGCGGTGAAAGCGGCGTGAGGGCGGCCCGAGAAAACGATCCGGCGGTCGGCCCGGCGCCCACCCGGGGTAGCGTGCCGCTCGTGACCCACCACCCGCCGCCCGCGCCCCACCTCCAGCGGCCCCCGGCTCACCAGCCACCCGTGGCCCTCCACCTGCCGGACGACGACCGCTCCCCCGAGCAGCTCGTCGCCGCCGGGGTGCTGCGGCGCCACCCGGACCCGCGTCCCCACCCGGCGCTCGGCCACTCCCCGATCGACTACGTCACCGCTGCCCTCTGGGCCGAGCTCACCGCCCTGGCCATCGCGCCGGCCGCCGCCGAGACCACCGCCGCCGCGCTGCTGCGCTCGATCGCCGACCGCGCGGTGGACGCGGCACTCGCCCCGGGCAACGAACGCGCCCCGCGCGACGACCTGTACGTGACCGACCCCGCCCACATCGGCCCGCAGCGCCGGGCGGTCTGGTTCCAGCGCTCCGCCCCGCACAGCCCGTACAACCCGCACAGCCCGTACGGCTCACCCGGCCCGCAGAACTCGCACGACCCCTACGGACCAAGCGACCCACGCGCCCTCCTCATCCCACTCGACCCCCGCGGTGGATACGCCCCCCGCGGTCCGATCACGGCCGCGTTCGCACCCCACGAGCCGTAGGTGGACCCGCGCCCTCCCACCGGCCGCTCAGCGCTCGACCCGGAGGCTGTGGCAGACCCAGCTCAGCCGGTCCGGCCCGCCGTACGGCGGTCGGTCGTGGTACGTGCCGTCCGCCACCGACATGTTGACGATCAGGTAGGCGTGCCACCCGGAGCCGACCCCGTGCAGGTCCGCGTAGACCAGCTCGTCCGCCACGTACCAGTCCACGGATTTCGCACCGAGCACCACCCGTAGGTCGAAGGTCGCCCCCGGAGCGATCCCGGCGTCCGCGCCGTGCCAGTACCGGAAGCCGCCCCGGACGTGGTTGGAGATCTCCAGCAGGTCCGGGTTGTCCGGGTGGTACTCGAAGACGTCCACCTCGTTGCCGCCGTCCCGCCAGGTCCAGATCGCCGGCCAGGCACCCAGTTCGACGGGCAGCGTCACCCTCGCCGACAACACGTCCCCGGACAGGAGCTGGAAACCGTCCGGGCTCCCCTCCGTGGTCAGCAGGTTGCAGCTCCACAGCCCGCCGCTGTGCCGCCTGACCGCCGCGAAGACCCCGTCGGGGCAGTAGTCGCGGCTGAGGTAGTCGAGCTTGTGGTCGCTCCGGTTGGTCGGCCCCATCCGGGGATACGCGCTGCTGCGCCCGGCGATCCACTGACTGGTCGAAGTGAAGTCCGCGTCGAAAACGACTGCCACGGCCGCCTCCCCGAAGCTCCGGCGCCCCGGCAGCCCACACCGCCAGGCACACAGAGTGAGTTACCCGATACCCTCCGCAGTATGCGAAGCGGATCGTTCGACCCTGGACGAAGGTACGGCGGGGGGCGCGGCCGGTCAGCCGACCGGTGCCGCACCTCCGGCGGCGAGGCGGTCGGTCACCGAGACCACCCCGTCCACCGAGCGGCACAGGTTGAGGACGATCGGCACCAGGTACGGCTCGGGCACGGTGCCGCTGAGCACCACCCGCCCCTGGTTGACCTCCACCCCGATCTCCGCCGGACTGACCCCCTCGATCCGGCCGAGCACCTCCTCGACGATCTCCCGCCGGATCACCATGTCCTCGCGCAGGAACACCCGCAGCAGGTCACCGCGGCTGACCATGCCGATCACGCGCCCCTCCTCGTCCAGCACCGGCAGCCGCTTCAGGCCGTGCCGGCTCATCAGCCGCGCCGCCGCGACCACACTGGTGTCCGGCGTGGTGCACACCGGCTGCGTAGTCATCAGGTCGGCCGCGGTCACCTCGCCGTCCGGGCCCGCCGGCGCCGATTCGGGCGCGGGCAACAGGCTGGCCGGGTCCTCCTGCGCGGCCAGGGTGCGCAGCAGATCGGCCTCCGAGACCACGCCCAGCGGCCGCCCCTCCGGATCCACCACCGGCACGCCGGTGATGTCGTACTCGCTCAGCAGCGCCACGATCTCCCGGAATCCGGTCTCGGGCGAGACCAGGACCACGGGGCTGGTCATCACGGATTCGACGGTGGCATGCCGCACGCCGGTTCACCTCGTCCAACGATGCTGGTCCGACCGGGCGCGGATCGTCCCGGCCCGTACCGGCAGCATCGCGCGCGGCGGCTCCGTTCGCCAGGGGCCAAGGGGCCGAACGGGTGGGACTTTCTGCCCCGAGTCGGCTCGGCCTCCCGTGCCTGCCTGCGCGCCGACCGCTGGAACGGCGGGGGCAGTCCGGCCACCACCGTCGTCCTACCGGGCGCCCGCAACCCGCACCCCCCAGCACAGCGGCGGCGGACCGGGCCGGGCGTGCAGCCCGCCCACCGAGATTGACAGGACTTCGGGCTGGTCTGTCCTGCCGCCCTCCCGCCCCGCCCCACCGAACTCTCCCCGAGTGCCCCCGCTCATCCCCTGACCTTCGGCCCACGGGCAAGCTCCCCGTCGTAGTCCGGCAGTTCGACGCTGCTGACCTGCCTGCCCAGCTCCAGCATCTTGTCCAGCGCCCAGCGCCGGTTGAGCAGGGCGTTGCGGAACCGCAGGCCCGCGGTGGTGCGCGGCGCGAGGAACGGGCCGGTGCGGTCGCCGCCCTTCTGGCAGCCCTGGGCGTAGCCGCGCAGCAGCTTCTCGTAGCGGTCGAAGGCCGCCCGGTGGTCGCCGCGGGCCCGGGCCAGTTCGCCCGCCAGGACGTACGCGGCCACGACAGCCGTGCCGGTGCCCATGCCGCCGATGGTCGCGCCGCAGGCGGCGTCGCCGAGCAGGGCGATCCGGCCGGTCGACCAGGTGGGTACGTCGGCGCGGCTGATCGAGTCGAAGTACAGCTCGGGGGCGGCGTCCAGGCTCTCCAGCAGCTGCGGCACCCGCCAGCCGAGGCCGGCGAAGGCGGCCCGGATCAGTGCCTTCTCCTGCCCCGGGTCGTGGCGGTCGTAGCGCAGTTCGGGCGAGGCGAAGAGGCAGAACGCACCGGCCCGGCCCGGGTCGCGGTGGGCGGCGCCGACGGACATCAGCCGGCCGGGGACGTTGAGGCCGACCCCGCCGACCGGCAGCCCGAGGGTGTTGGGCAGCTGCCAGGTGGCCGCGTAGTAGCCGAGGTGGCGGACGTAGCGCTGCTCGGGCCCGAAGGCGAGCCGGCGGACGTTGGAGTGCAGCCCGTCGGCGCCGATCACGAGGTCGAACTCGCGCGGCGCCCCGTGCCGGAAGGCGACCCGGACGCCGCTCGGGGTCTCCTCCAGGGCCGTGATCGAGTCTCCGAACACGTACTCGGCGCGGGCGCTGCTGTGCCGGTGCAGCAGCTGGGCCAGTTCCCCGCGTGGGACCTCCACGTCGCCGCCGGCGAACTCGGCCGGCAGGTGGAGCAGTTGGCGTCCGTCGGGGCCGACGAAGGTCATCGGGCTGCCGCCGGTGCCGAGCGCGCGCAGTTCGTCCAGGACGCCCATCCGCTCCAGCACGGTCAGGTGGGTGCGGCCGCGGAAGTCCACGTCCTGACCGCCGTCTCGCAGCGCGGGGGCCTGCTCGACCACGGTCACCTCGAAGCCGTACCTGCCCAGCCAGTGGGCCAGTGCGGGGCCGGCGATGCTCGCGCCCGAGATGAGGACCTTGGCGCTCATGGAAACCACTCCGTCCGATGATCAGGAAACTGTGTCTCGCAGACACTGTTCATTGCTGTGTACGGTAGACACAGTTGGCTGGGAGGGCAACCCCCCAGGTGGAAGCCCGGCGGAAACACGGTCAGCGGCCCAGGGCGGAACACCGACGGACCACCGGTGGTACGTGGAACGACCCTGGGCGGGACCTCAGAAGGGGAGCGGATGATGGTCGAGGCGGCGAACGACACGGTGCGGTTGCTCTGGGGCCCGCCGGCCAAGCCCACCCGGGGGCCGAAGCCGGCCCTCAGCCTGGAGCGGATCGCCGCGGCCGGGGTCGAGGTCGCCGACGCGGAGGGGCTGGGCGCGGTCTCCATGCAGAAGGTGGCCGGGCTGCTCGACTTCACCAAGATGTCGCTCTACCGCTACGTCCCCGGCAAGGCCGAACTGATCGCCTTGATGGTCGAGTCGGCCGTCGACGCGCCGCCGGACGCACCGGAGGGCGCCGACTGGCGGGAGCAACTCACCGCCTGGGCCCACCACTTGGCCGGTTCCTTCGCCCGGCACCCGTGGCTGCTGGACGCCACCGTCGGCGCCCGGGCGATCGGCCCGAGGGAACTCGCCTGGCTGGAGCGGGTGGTGGCGGCACTCGACGGCCACGGACTGACCGGCCCCGAACGGATGGACGCCGCCGTCCTGCTCACCGGGCACGTGCGCGGGATCGCCGCACAGTCCCGCGCCGCCGGGCCGGTCGACACCCCCGAGGCCGAACTCCTCGCCGCCCTCGGCAGCGTGGTCCAGGAGCACGCCGACCGCTTCCCCGCGGTCGCCGCCGCCATGGCCGAACCGGGCGGCCGCGACCAGGCGCTGCAGTTCGGCCTGGACCGCATCCTGGACGGGCTGGCCGCCCTGATCGAGCGCCGCGCGAACACCGCCTGACCCGCCGCGGACCGCCTGACCAGCCGCGACCGCCGCGCA
Source organism: Kitasatospora sp. NPDC001547 (assembly GCF_042894165.1). Taxonomy (NCBI): domain Bacteria; kingdom Bacillati; phylum Actinomycetota; class Actinomycetes; order Kitasatosporales; family Streptomycetaceae; genus Kitasatospora; species Kitasatospora sp. NPDC001547. Next base: position 25,702 of record NZ_JBIAVL010000006.1, read on the forward strand.
CCGTGTGATCCACCGCGGCCGCCGGAGCCGGCCTTGCCGACCCGCCCGGGAGGCCGGAAAACCGCTCGGACCACCGCCCGGCGCTCGCTAGGATCGCGCCCCATGGCGATGTTCGTGCACCTGACCGCAGCGGCGAACGCGCCGCGCATCCGCCGCGCCGGAATCCGCGCCGACAGCCGGGGCCAGGGCGGCGCGCGCGGGGTGTACTGCTTCCCCGTGCTGCCCTCGTACACGCTGACCCACCAGTGGCTGCGCGAGCTGGCCCGTTTCCACCCCAACGGGCCGTTGATCGCGGTGCACCTCCGGCTGGACGACGAGCAGGAGGTCCTGGCCGGGCACTACGGCGGCCGCGGCCGGGACGCCCATCGGCCGCTGCCGGCCGCCGAGGCGGTCCGGCGGATCGGCTCGCTGACCGACCCGCGCGGCTGGGAGGTGTTCCTGCCACGCGCGGTGGGCACCCGCGAGGTGCACCGGGTCCGCGCCGTCCCGCAGGTCACCGGCTGGCGCTACCTGCCGGGCGCCCACGGCACCCGGCCCTGCACCTGTTTCGGCTGCCGCGTCCGCGGCGAGTACGGCAGCCGCCGGCTGCGCGAGCGCCATCCGCACCCGCTGGACGGCCCGCCGCCGCCCGTTCCCGTGCTGCTCGCCCGGATCGCGGCGGCCGGCGAACCGGGCGATCCGGCCGAACTACGGGCCGCGCTGCACTGGTTCGGGCTGCGCAGGCGCGGCCCGGTGGACCTCCTCGCCCGACTGGCCGTCCACCCGGCCCCGGAGGTGCGCGGGGACCTGGTCTGGGCGATCGGCCGCTGGTCCACCCCGGGCGTCGCCGACCTCCTGGACGGCCTGGCGGACGACCCGCACCCGTACGTCCGCGAGGCCGTCGAGGCGGTCCGGGACCGCTGAGGCCCCGGCCGCCGTCAGGTCGCACGACGAGCCCAGGCCTCAAGCCGCAGGCCCTGGAGTCAGACCTCGAACCTCAGGCGCCAGGCCTCGAACCTCAGGCGCCGGGTGTTCCGCGTCAGGAGACGCGCTTGAGCTGCCAGGAGTTCTTCTCCAGGCTCGGCACCGCGGAGTACCGGCAGCCGGAGCTGTAGAAGCTGCTCACGATCGTCCAGCCGTCCGGCGGCCAGGTGGAGCCGCAGGCGTTGACCACGGTGCCGACCGGGTAGCCGGTGAGCTGCATGATCTTCTTGGTGTTCGGGTTGAACCCGGAGCCGCAGCCGGCGCTGTTCCACCACTGGACGTCGACGAAGCCGCTCGGCGTCAGCGAGGAGGAGCAGACGGTGCTGGTGTCGCCGGGTGCGGCCTGGGCCGTCCCCATGGTCAGGGTCAGCGCGGCGGCGGTACAGCCCAGGGTCAGCGCGACGGAACGAAGGCGTATCACAGGGATCGGCTCCTCTCGCGACGCGGCGCGTCCGCGTCCCGCCCATTCCTATCCGTGCGGCGGTGAGGACGGACAGCTTCTTTCCGGCCCGACCTGCGGCGCGATCTCGTCCCTCCCCTCCGCGATTCACCCGCCGACACAGCGCTGACCTGCGCGGTCTCCTGTCGAGGTGCCCGTTCGCCCGATCCGGGTGATCATGGGACGAACCGCGTCATCGGCGATACGGCGCACCGGGCCGTCGGCCCCGGGAGCGCCCGGAAGGTGGACTGCGATGTTCCAGCTCCTGTGGATTCTGCTCATCGGTTTCGTGCTCGGCGTGATCGCCAAACTGATCCTGCGCGGACCGCAGTCGATCCCCTGGTGGCTGACCATGCTGCTAGGCGCCGCCGGGGCCTGGCTCGGCAACGCCGTCGCCGGCTGGATCGGCGTCCGCCACACCTCGGGCATCGACTGGATCCGTCACGTCCTGCAGCTCGCCTTCGCCGTGGCCCTGGTGGCCTTCGTGGCGCCGGCGTGGAGCAGGTCCCACCAGAACCGCTGACGGGTCCGGGGGCCGCTCCGTCGCCACCGGCCGGAGTGGCCCCTCCGTCAGGACCGGCCGGGGCCCGCACCGTCGACCCGGCCCGGCCCGACCGAACCCGGTCGGCCCGGGCCGGGCCCGTCAACCCACGTGGACGGCCGGGCGGCGCGAGCGGTCCGGCTCGGCCTCGCGCAGCACCTCGCGGGTGACCGGGGCGATCTCGCCCTGCCCGAACAGGAAGAACCGCAGGAACTGGGCGAAGGGATTGCCCTCGGTCCACTCGAAGTAGATGTGCGGCTGCTGCCCGGTGAGGTCGCGGACCTGGAGCAGCAGGGCGGCCAGGGCGTTGGGCACGCTGGAGCTCTCCAGCGACAGCACCCGGTAGCGGCCGTGCAGCACCTCGCCGCGCACGGTCAGTTCGGCCTCGAAGTCGGACGGGTCGAGCACGGTGACCTCGACGAAGACCAGGTCGTCCTCGGCCGGGATGTCGTTGTCCCGCCGGATCTGGTGCATCTTGTCGCGGTACTCGGCGAGGTCCCGGCTGTTCGGCTCGTTGGCGATCAACCGCAGCGGGCGGTGGGTGTAGTCCCGGACGAACCGTTCCGCGACGCCGTCGAGCACCACGTCGGTGACGCGCAGTTCGAAGGCCCGCTTGAGCCGGGAGAGGAAGGACACCAGCATGATCCCGGCGATGAAGCAGGCGCCGATCTTGACGCCGTCCGGCCGCTCGGCGATGTTCACCGCCGTGGTGTAGAGGAACACCGCGGCGATCACCGCGAAGCCGGCCCGCCAGCGGCGCTGCCCGGCCTTGTGGGCGGCGATGGTGACGGCGATGGCGGCGGAGCTGATCAGCACCAGCACGCCGGTCGCGTAGGCACCGCCCTGGGCGTCCACGTTCGCGTCGAAGATCCAGGTCACCAGGAAGGCGATCAGGGTGAGCACGACGACGGTCGGCCGGACCGCGCGGGCCCAGTGCGGGGCCATCCCGTAGCGGGGCAGGTAGCGCGGCATCAGGTTGAGCAGCCCGGCCATCGCGGAGGCTCCGGCGAACCACAGGATGGCGATCGTGGAGAGGTCGTAGACGCTGCCGAAGGTGCTGCCCAGGTACTCGTGGGCGAGATAGGCGAGCGCCCGGCCGTTGGCCTGGCCGCCGGTCTTGAACTGGTCCGCCGGGATGAGCAGGGTGGTGATGAAGCTGGTGGTGATCAGGAACACGCTCATGATCACGGCCGCGGTGGTCAGCAGCTTGCGGGCGCCGCGGATGCGGCCGGTGGGCTTCTCCTCGGTGTCGTCCGGGTCGCCCTCGATGTGCGGCATCACGGCCACGCCCGTCTCGAAGCCGGACAGGCCGAGCGCCAGTTTCGGGAAGACGATCAGCGCGACGCCGATCATGGCGATCCCGTTGCCGTGCTCCACGGTCAGCGCGTCCGTCCAGTCGCTGAACAGGTGCGGAGCCCGGAGCACGTGCCACAGTCCGTCGGCCACCACCACCACGTTCAGCGAGAGGTACACCGCGACCAGCACCACGGCCAGGCCGATCGCCTCGCTGAAGCCCTTGAGGAAGACCGCGCCGAGCAGCGCGATCATGACCAGCGTCAGCATGACCTGCTTGCCGGTCAGCGCGCTGTGCAGGTGCGGGTTCTCCACCAGGTGGGCGCCGGCGTCGGCGGCGGACAGGGTGATGGTGATCATGAAGTCGGTGGCCGCGAAGCCCAGCAGGGTGAGCACGAACAGCTTGCCCTGCCAGAACGACAGCAGCCGTTCCAGCATCGCGATCGAGCCCTCGCCGTGCGGGCTCTCCTGGGCGACCCTCCGGTAGACCGGCAGCGCGCCGAGCAGGGTGACGACCACCAGCACGATGGTCGCCAGCGGCGAGACCAGCCCGGCCGCGAGCGCGGCGATGCCGGGCTGGTATCCGAGGGTGGAGAAGTAGTCCAGACCGGTCAGGCACATGACCCGCCACCAGCGCTGGCCCTTCACCTGCGGCAACTGGGCATGCGGGCCGGGGTGCTGTTTGGCCATGTCCGCTAGGCCTTCCAGCATCCAGGCCCGGAACCGCTCGCGCTTCGTGACCGGCCCCGTCCCCGGTTCGGCCGACCCCGACGAAACCACGTGCACCCCTGTCCACGACTCGGCCGGGCGCGCGGCTCCGGATCCCCTGTGGCCGCCGGACGGCGGGCCTGGTCAGGCTAGGGGACCGGCTCATCGGGCCTGGTCAACCGCGCGCGCCGACACGCCCGGGTGCGCCCGTACGGCCCTGCCCCGGTGACGGGCCGCCTCCCCACCTGCCCGTTCCCACCGGTGACGGCCCCGCGGCCCCGGTCGGCGCGGGCACGGCGGTCTGCCCGGACCTCGCGGAACACGCGAGGATGTCCGCGCCACTGACGACCGGGTGGGCACACCCACGGGCACCGACACGGGCGCCGGCACGGGTACGGACAGCGGCACGGCGCCAGCGGAGGCAGGGACGCGGGCATCAACACGAACTGGGAGGTCGCGGTGGTGGAGCCGAGCCGGCGGAGGATCCTGGGCCTGGGCCTGATGGCGGCCGCCGTCACCTCCTGCGGCCCCCGCCGCCCGGACCAGGCCCCCGCCCCGGTCCCGTCCGCCGCCCCTGCCTCCACCGAACCAGCCGTCCCCCGACCAGTTCCCGCCCCCGTCCCCGCGCCCGCGCCTGACGGCCCGGCCCCCGCCGGGCACACCGCCCCGGAGAGCGAGCGCTCCCTCCCCGGCAACCCCGACTGGGAGATCACCGACCCCGGCCCCGACGGCGCCATCGAGGGCTTCGCCGACCGGGTCAGCGTGCTGCCCGGCGAGCCCTTCGGCCTGCACGTCTCCACCCCCGCCGCCGCCTTCACCGTCTCCGCCTACCGGACGGGCTGGTACGACGGCGCCCGCGCCCGCCTGGTGTGGCGCCGCGAACACGTGCCCGGCGGCAGCCAGCCCGCGCCGCACGTGGACCCGGCGACCCGTACCGTGCTGACCGGCTGGCAGCGCACCCTGGCGGTGGACACCGCCGACTGGCCCGAGGGCGCCTACCTGCTGCGGCTGGACGCCGAGGACGGCTCCGGACGGTGCTACGTCCCGCTCACCGTCCGCTCCGCGAGCACCGCCGGCCGGACCGTGATCATGAGCGCCCCCGCGACCTGGCAGGCCTACAACGAGTGGGGCGGCCACAGCCTCTACAACGGCCCGACCGGCGGCCTGGCCACCCGCTCGCTGCGGGTCGTCTTCGACCGGCCGTACGACTACGACCACGGCGCCGGGCTGTTCCTGGTCTACGAGGCGCCGCTGGTCGCCCTCGCCGAGCGGCTCGGCCTGCCGCTCGCCTACACCACCGGGATCGACGTGGCCCGCGAGCCCGGCCTGCTGGCCGGGGCGAGCGCCGTCCTGTCCCTGGGCCACGACGAGTACTGGTCGCCCGAGCAGCGGGCCAACGTGGTCGCGGCCAGGGACGCCGGCACCAACCTGGCGGTCCTGGGCGCCAACTGCTGCTACCGCCGGGTGCGGTTCGAGCCGACCGGGCTCGGGCCGGACCGCACGGTGGTCTGCTACAAGGACGCCTGGGCGCAGGACCCGGGCCACCGGGCGGGCGCCCCGGCGACCACCGACTTCCGGGTCGGCCCGGACGCCGACCCGGAGAGCTCGATGCTCGGCGTCCTCTACGACGGCTACCCGGTGGACGCCCCGTACGTGGTCACCTCGCCCGGGCACTGGGCCTTCGAGGGGACGGGCGTCGCGGCGGGGGCGTCCTTCCCGCACCTGGTCGGGGTCGAGTACGACCGGGTGGACACCGGCTTCCCGACCCCGCGCCCGATCGAGGTGATCGCCCACTCCCCGGTGATCTGCGACGGCCGCCGCTCCCACGCCGACACCGCCTACCACACCGTGCCGAGCGGTGCCGGGGTGTTCGCCACCGGGACGATGCGCTGGGTCGAGGCGCTGGAGGCCCGCGGCCCCGGCGGCGGCAGGGCCGACCACGGCATCGACTCGCACGCCGGGGACCTGGTCCGCCAGGTCACCGAGAACGTCCTGCGTGCCTTCGCCGCCGGCCCGGCCGGCCGCACCCGCCCGGCGCAGGACAACCTCGCCGCCGTCTACGGCACGGCGTAGCGGGCCAGGCTCAGCCGACGGCCGGCGGGGTGAAGGTCTCCGCGGGACCGAAGTCCGAGTACCGCTCCTTCGTCACGACCGGCTTTCCGGCGACCACGGTCGACAGCTCGGCCCGGACAGTCCGGCCGAACCGGTCGATCCACACCTGGCAGTCGCCCGCGTCCACGCCCTGGTTCTGCCGTCCCACCCCGTAGCTCGGGTCCGCGCGGCGCAGCTCGGCCGGTGAGAGACTGGCGCTCAGGTGGAACACCGGCACCCCCGACTCGGTCTCCATGCCCCTGCGGGCGGCGGGTCCGGCGTCCAACAGGGCCTTGGCGTAGCCGTCCTTGTCCTTCGCGCTGCTCCCGGCAGCCGCCGGGGACTTCTGGTCCTTCGACCATCGGGACTCACCGTTCGCCTTGTCCCGCCAGTAGACGACCTGGTCGATGGTCACCGTCTCCTCCCAGGCCAGCACGTCGGACCCGCGGACCATTCGGGACTCCAGGCGGGAGCCCTCGGCCGGGGTGTTGTGGTTCGACCGGCCCGTGACGGTGGTCATCTCCTTGGCGTCGCCCTCGCCCGTCTCGACGGTCGTCTCGAAGGTCGCGGCGTACGGCTCCCAGGAGCGGTGGGCGATCGCGACCACGGGGTCGAAGGCGCCGCTCGCGTCGGCGGGCGCTCCGGTCGCGTCGGCGGGCGCACCGGTCGCCTCGGCGGGCGCACCGGTGGTGCCGGCGGACGCTCCGGTCGTTCGGGCGGTCGGCGGCGTGGAGCCGTCGGCGGCGCACCCGGTCAGCGTCGACACGGCGGCCACCGCGAGGACCAGGGCGGTGACGGGCAGGACGGTGGTGCGACGGGACGTCATGAGAGCTCTCCGGGGCGGCCGTTCCGACGTTTGCGGCCCGTCACGGTACCGCATCGTGATCGAACGGGTGTCCGCCCCGGTGGGTCGGGGCTTCGTCCCCACTGAGCCGGGGGCAGGAGCCGCCCGGCACCCCCGATACACTCGCACAGTCCCATCCGGAGCAGGCACGAGGGAAACAGAACATGGTCGAGGCCTCCCCCAAGGTCGTTGTGGTCGTCCCCACGTACAACGAGCGGGAGAACCTCCCGGTCCTCGCGGGCATGCTCGCGGAGCTCCCGGTGCCCAACCTGCACCTGCTGGTGGTCGACGACAGCTCCCCCGACGGCACCGGCGAGGTCGCCGACAAGCTCGCCGCGGACTCCGGCGGAACCATGGGCGTGCTGCACCGCACCGAGAAGGACGGCCTCGGCCGGGCCTACCTGGCCGGCATGGCGAGGGCCCTGGACGAGGGCGCCGACATCGTGGTGCAGATGGACGCCGACCTCTCCCACCCGGCGTCGGCGATACCCGCGATGGTCGAGACGCTGCTCGCCGACGACACCGCCGTGGTGCTGGGCTCCCGCTACGTCGACGGCGGTTCGACCGCCGAGGAGTGGCCCTGGCACCGCAAGGCGCTCTCCACCTGGGCGAACTTCTACGTCAACGCGATCCTCAGCCTCGGGGTGAAGGACGCCACCGCCGGGTTCAAGGCCTGGCGAGCCGGCACCCTGCGCTCCATCGACCTGCCGACCGTGCAGAGCAACGGCTACTCCTTCCAGGTCGAGATGAACTACCGGGTCGTCAGGCAGGGCATGACGATCCGCGAGGTGCCGATCCGCTTCGAGGAGCGGATCGAGGGCGCCTCCAAGATGAGCATGGGCGTGCAGGTCGAGTCCGCGCTGGCACCCTGGAAGCTGCGCTTCAACCGCGAGGGCTGACGAGGGTCCGATGCTGGCGTACGGGTGCCGAACGGCCCCGGAGGCGGTGTGAAGGGCGGCCGCGGGGAAAGAAGGGCGACATGGCCCTTCTCCCGGAGACACTCGCGGACCTGCTCCGCCGCAGCGCCCGAGAACCCTTCGTGGTCCAGACGATCCGGGCCACCGTCGCGGCCACCATCTCCTACGCCGTGGCGACGGCGCTGAGCAGCGAGCCCGCCCCGCTGACGGCACCGCTGACCGCGCTGCTGGTCGTCCAGGTCACCGTCTACTCGACGCTCAAGACCAGCATCCGCCGGGTCAACTCGGTGGTGGTCGGGGTGCTGATCGCCATCGGGTTCAGCGCCGTGGTCGGGCTCTCCTGGTGGAGCCTCGGACTGATCATCCTGTCCTCGCTGGTCGTCGGCCGCTTCGTCCGGGTCGAGGAGTTCGTCCAGGAGGTCGCGATCAGCGCGATGCTGATCCTGGGCGTGACCAAGCTGGCCTCGCAGGCCTGGGACCGGGTGCTGGAGACGCTCATCGGCGCCGCCGTCGGCCTGCTGTTCAACCTGCTGTTCGCGCCTCCGGTCTGGGTGGACACCGCGGGTGAGTCGATCGAGGACCTCGCCCGGCGGGCCCGCCAACTGCTGCTCGACATCTCCGAGGAGCTGGGCCGCCCCACCCCGGTGGCCCGGGCCGCCGAGCGGCTGCACGAGGCCCGCCGGCTGGACCAGGCGATCGCGGACGTGGACGCGGCGCTGCGCCAGGCCGAGGACAGCCTGCGGTTCAACCCGCGGATCAGCGAGGGGCTGCTGTCCCGGCTGGTGCTGCGCACCGGGCTGGACACCCTGGAGATCTGCGTGGTGGTGATCCGGGTGCTGGCCCGCTCGCTGACCGATCTGGCCAAGAAGCGCGGACCCGAGGAGCGGCTCTTCCCGCCGGACGTCGCGGTGGCGCTGGAGGAGCTGCTGGCGCACGTCGGCGACGCGATGGTGAGCTTCGCGGTGCTGGTGACCACCCAGGTGAGCCGGAACGCCGAGGAGGCGGAGGACCGGCTGACCGCTGAGCTGACGGCGGCGTGGGCCTGCCGGGAGAACGTCGCCCAACTGCTGCTGCGCAAGGTCCAGGAGCACCCGGAGGCCTGGCAGCTGCACGGTTCGATGCTCGCCGAGGTGGACCGCATCCTTGACGAGCTGGACCTGGAGCACCGCAGTCGGCGGCTGATGGAGGAGCTGGACCGGGCCTCGGTGGCGAACCGGGAGCGGTTCTCCCGCTACGCCTGGTTGCGCCGCGTGGTGCGCGGCGAGCGGGTCCGCGGCGGCCGGGCGTCCGTCCCGGCGGAGCGCTCGGCGGAGCGCCCGGCGGCGTAGGCCGGGCGCCGTTCGCCGGTTCCCGGAGCGGCGGCGGTCAGGGCTCAGGGGGTCAGGGCTGAAAGGGTCAAGGTGTCAGCGAGGCAGGGGATCAGCGAGGCAGGGGATCAGCGAGGCAGGGGTCAGCGAGGCGGGGGTCAGGGCATCAGCCAGGGCTGCTGGGGCAGCGGGTGGCCGGTCTCCAGGTAGGTCTTGAGGTTGGCGAGCACCGCCGACCAGCCCCGTTCGGCGTCCGTACGCTCGGCCTCGTCGGCGAGGTTCTCGTGGGTCACGGTGAGCCGGGTGAGGTCCTGCCAGCCCTGGAGCTCGAAGGTGACCCTGGAGGGCCAGCCGGCGCGCTGCTCCTGCGGGCCGGCCCAGGTGGTGACCAGCCGGTGCGGGCGGTCGACCGCCTCGACGGTGCCGGTCACGTCGGCGACGCCGGAGTCGTCGGTCCGCTGGTGCTCCCAGGGCGCGCCGGGCAGCCAGGTGGAGACGTTGCGGTGGCCCCAGTAGAGGCCGGACTCGTCGGCGTTGGTCAGCGCGTGCCAGACCCGTTCGGGGGTGGCCCGCAGGTAGGTGACGCCGCGGTGGCTGAGGGCGGTCACGGCCTCAGCCCTCGGCCGCGTCGAGCAGCGGCTGGATCTCGATCTTCTGCATCCGCAGCATGGCCGCCATCACCCGGCCCGCCTTGGCCCGGTCCTCGTCGGCGATCAGGTCGAGCAGCACCCGCGGGGTGATCTGCCAGGAGAGGCCGTAGCGGTCCTTGAGCCAGCCGCACGGGCCCTCCTGGCCGCCGTCGGCGGTGAGCCGGGCCCAGAGCTCGTCGACCTCCCGCTGGTCATCGCACTCGACCTGGAGTGAGATCGCCTCGGTGAAGTGGAACTCGGGGCCGCCGTTGAGGGCCGTGTACTCGCGGCCGGCGAGCTCGAACCCGACGGTCATCACCGAGCCGACCGGGCCGGGGCCGGCCTCGCCGTAGCGGGTGATGCCGGTGATCCGGGAGTTCGGGAACAGCGTCGTGTAGAAGGTGGCGGCCTCTTCGGCCTGGTCGTCGAACCAGAGGAAGGTGGTGATTTTCTGCATGCGCCGACGGTAGCGGCGAGCCGCGACGGGGCGGCCGAGCCACGGCCGGGGGTCACCGGATCGGCGCCCCGGCCGACGCCGCGGTCGGCTGTACGGGACAGTTGCGGGGCTGTCCCGGGACAGTTGGCCGGACAACTGCGGCGCCTTCATTCACCCGAAGGCCGACGACCACGGCGTGAACGGGCAGGCGACGGACGGGGGACGGGGCATCGGGCCTCACGGGAACGTCCGCGGCAGCCGAAGAGGGCCGCGACGGGTGAAGCGTCGCGGCCCTCCGGGCGGGCGTGGTCTCGGGCTCGGGCTCGGGCTCGTGCCGGCGGTCAGGCCAGGGCGAGGAACAGCTTCTCCAGCTCGGCCTCGCTCATCGGCGGCGCGTCCCCGTCGGCGGCGGCCATGCACTGGCGCATGCCGCTCGCAACGATCTTGAACCCCGCCCGGTCGAGGGCGCGCGAGACGGCGGCGAGCTGGGTGACCACGTCCTTGCAGTCCCGGCCCGCCTCGATCATCGCGATCACTCCGGCCAACTGGCCCTGGGCGCGACGCAGCCGGTTCAGGACCGCGCCGACCGCCTCCTCGTCCACCTGCATGTCGGGCCGCCTTTCACATCGACTGTCGATGGACAAGTGTACCCGGCGGGGTATCCATTCCCGGATCGCGGAAGTCGCCGCCAGCCCGGCCGTCCCGGCGGGGCCGGCTGGTCCGGCGGCGGGACGGCGCGGCTCAGCGGCGCGGCTCAGCGGCGGGCCAGGCGGCGCTCGCCGCCGGCGCCTGTCGCGTACGGCAGCTCGTAGTGCGCGAACACGGCGGGCTCGTCCTCGGCGGGCAGCACGTCGTCGGTGCCGATCGCCGGAGCCTGTTTGACCTGGTTGCGCGGGTACGCCACGCGGAGGTAGTCCGGTCCGGCCACGGCCCCGTCCAGCGGCACGAACGCCAGGCGGCGCCGACCGGCGAAACCGACCGTGACGGTGACGAAGAACGGCTCGTCAGTGGCCGTCTCCACGTAGACCGACTCCAGCGAACCGATGCGGTGGCCCTTCTCGTCGACCACGGCGTGGCCGCGCCACTCGCGGATGTCTGCCATTGCGATGACCACGGACCCGACCTCCCGTCCCCGGCTGTTCCACTGCCCGAACTCCCATCCTGCGACGGGAGCGGCGGCGGCGCGCGGTGAGCCGCCGACCTCCCCCACCCGACGAACAGGGACATACGGGGGTGACCCGACCAACCGGTACCGGGGCCGTGACCTGGGCTTTAGGCTGTCCGCCAGCAAGGACGCGAGTGGATCACCAGTGATTTCTGTGCGGAGGAGGCGGCAGCCGTGGGATACGAGGACATGTGGGAGTCCGGCCAGGCCGGGATCGCGGCCGACCTGCGGCCCGACGTGCCGCACCCGGCCCGGATGTACGACTACTACCTGGGCGGGAAGGACAACTTCCCCGCGGACCGCGCCGCCGCCGAGAAGGCGCTCGCCGCCAACCCGGAGTTCCGCTCCACCGCCCGCGCCAACCGCGGTTTCCTCACCCGGGCGGTGCGGTGCGTCGCCGACCTCGGCGTCGACCAGTTCCTCGACATCGGCACCGGCATCCCGACCGTCGGCAACACCCATGAGATCGCCCAGACGGCCCGGCCGGGCGCGCGGGTGGTCTACGTGGACAACGACCCGATCGTGCTCAGCCACGCCCGCGCCCTGATGGCCGGCTCCGGCCCCGGCCGCACCACCGTCATCCAGGCCGATCTGCGCGAGCCCGACGCCCTGCTGGACGCCGTCCGGGAGGTGGGGCTGCTCGACTTCTCCCGCCCGGTCGGACTCGTCCTCGCCGCCGTACTCCACTTCCTGCGGGACGAGGACAAGCCGCACCAGGTCCTCGCCACCCTCCTGGACACCCTGCCCTCCGGCAGCCACCTCGTCCTCTCCCACGGCACCGCCGACTTCATCCCGGCCGAGATCCGCGACCGGGTCACCGGCGTCTACGACAAGGCCACCGCGCCCCTGGTCGGCCGCTCCCGCGAGGAGGTCCGGGCCTTCTTCGACGGCCTCGACCTCCTGGCCCCCGGCGTCACCACCGTGCCCCTCTGGCGCCCCGACACCGCCCCGGGCTCCGGCGCCGACCGCGTCAGCATGTACGGCGCGGTGGCCCGCAAGCCCTGACGGGGGACGGCCTCGTCGCACGGGAAGCCGGCCGACGGACTCTCCCTCGCGGCCTTCGGCCTCCCCCGTGCCCGGACTCCGCGTCCGGGCGCGGAGCGGGCCCAGGCCTGACCCGGCCCCGGCCCGGCCCCATCCCGAGCGGCTCGGAGCGGGCGGCCCCATCCCGGGGACTCGGAACGAGCGGCTCAGGCCGGGCGGCCGGGCGGGACCAGGCCGGTCTGGTAGGCGATGGCGACGAGCTGGGCGCGGTCCCGGGCGTCGAGCTTGGACATCGCCCGGTGGACGTGGGTGCGGACGGTGAAGGGGCTGACGAACATCCGCTCGGCGATCTCCTCGTTGGTGAGGCCGGTGGCGGCCATCGACATCACCTCGCGCTCGCGGGCGATGAGGACCGAGAGCCGCTCGCTCGTGGGCGCGGCGGAGGCCGGCTCCGGCTGGGCCAGGAACTGGTCGATCACGGCCCGGGTGGCGGCGGGCGAGAGGAGTGCCTCGCCCGCCGCGACGGTGCGGACGGCGGCGAGCAGCTCCTTCGGGTCGGCACCCTTGCCGAGGAAGCCTCCGGCGCCCGCGCGCAGCGCCTGGGCCACGTACTCGTCTATCTCGAAGGTGGTGAGGATGAGCACCCGGGTGCCGGACAGCTCCTCGTCGCCGCAGATCTCGGCGGTGGCGCCGAGGCCGTCGACGCCGGGCATCCGGATGTCCATCAGCACGATGTCGGGCTTGGTGGCCCGGGCGAGCGCGACGGCCTCCCGGCCGTCGGCGGCCTCGCCGACCACCTCCATGTCCTCCTCCGCGTCGATCAGCAGGCGGAAGGCGCCGCGCAGCAGGGCCTGGTCGTCGGCGAGCAGTACCCGGATGGTCATGCGTGGTCCCTGTCCTCTCGAACGGCGCCGTCCGCTCGGGCGGCGCCGGCCTGTCCTTCGGCTGGTGTCGGGTGATCGGTACCGGCGGTGCGCACGGCCCGGGCGGCCCGGGCGACGTCGGCGGCGGTGAAGGCTCCGGCGGCCTCCGGGCCGTCGTCGCGGGCGCCGGTGCGCAGCGGCAGTTCGGCGGTGACCAGGAAGCCGCCGTCGGGCCGCCGGTCGGCGCTGAGCCGGCCGCCGACCGCGCCGGCCCGTTCGCGCATGCCGATCAGTCCGAAGCCGCCCTCGCTCGGCGGGTGCTGGGGCAGAGGCACGGCGCGGGGGCGGCCGGTCGCGGTCGGGCGGCCGTTGGCGACGCTGACCGCGACCCGGCTGCCGCTGTAGGCCAGGGTGATCTCGGCGTCGGCGCCGTGGGCGTGCTTGGCCACGTTGGTCAGCGACTCCTGGACGATCCGGAAAGCGGTGAGGTCCACGCCGGGCGACAGCGGGCGGGCCTCGCCGTCCACGGTGAGCCGGACCGGCAGGCCGGCCCGCTCGAAGGTGTTGATCAGCTCGGGCAGCCGGTCGAGGCCCGGGGTGGGTTCGAGCGGGGCGGGCTCCTCGGCGCGGCGCAGCAGGCCGACGGTGGCGCGCAGTTCCTGGAGGGCCGAGCCGGTGGCGTCGGTGATGTGGCTGAGCACCTCGCGGGCCTGGACGGGGTGGTTGTCCATGAGGTGGACGGCGATGCCGGCCTGGGCGTTGGCGAGGGCTATGTGGTGGGCCACGACGTCGTGCAGGTCGCGGGCGATCCTGATGCGCTCGTCGGCGACCCGGCGGCGGGCCTCCTCCTCGCGGGTGCGCTCGGCGCGTTCGGCGCGCTCCTCGATGGCCGCGAGGTGGGCGCGGCGGTTGCGGATGGAGTCGCCGAGGGCGCCGGGCAGCAGGGCCCAGGCCAGGACGCCGATCCGTTCGCCGACCGGGCCGCTGGGGCCGAACAGCAGGGCGATCCCGGTGAGCAGCACCGCGGTGAGGACCGAGGCGCGGAAGGCGGTGGCCCGGTCGGTGCGGACGGCGAGGAAGTAGAGCGCGAGCAGCAGCGGGGTGGCCAGCATCGGGGTGAGCCGGGGGCTGCTCCAGGCGAGCAGCATGGTGCAGAGCAGGGTGACGGCGACCACGGCGCGCGGCCAGCGGCGGTGGAAGAAGACGGTGAGGGCCGCGACGAGCGCGAGGGCGCAGGTCGTCGGGTCGGCCTTGACGAACTTCCCGGCGGCCTGGTCGGTGGTGGCGCCGAGGGCGGTGACCGTGATCAGGGCCACGCCTCCGGCCGCGTCGAGCAGCCGGGGGTGGTCGCGGCGCAGGCGCTGCCAGGTCTCGCTCATGGTCGTGCTCTCCGGTCGGGGGCGCCGGCCGCGCCCGTCGGCGGGGGCGGCTCCAGTTCGTGCCGCGCGGGCCCCGGCGGAGCCGTGGCAGGGCGCGTCGGGGGGCCTCCGTACGGGCGGTGGCCCCCCAGCAACGGTAACGGTTGGGCTCGAACCGCTGTCCGAGCCGAGAGGGCCCGGGCCTGCCCCGGCGGTACCGGGGCAGGTCCGGGTGTTGTCCGCTGGCCCCGGGCGGTGCCGGGGCCAGGCCGCGACGGTGGCGGTCTAGACGGGGACCGACTCCCGGGCCGGGGCCGGCTCGGGCGCGGTGGTCGCCAGCTTGCTGCCCTCGACGTCCACGTCCGGTATCAGCCGGTCGAGCCAGCGCGGCAGCCACCAGGCGCGGCGGCCGAGCAGGGCGAGGACGGCCGGGACGATGGTCATCCGGACGAGGAAGGCGTCGAAGGCGACGGCCGCGGCGAGGCCCAGGCCCATCATCTTGATCATCGGCTCGCTCATCCCGATGAAGCCCGCGAAGACGGCGATCATGATGAACGCGGCGGCGGTGACCACCCGGGCGTTGTGCCGGAAGCCGGTGACGATCGCCTCGCCGGGCTGTTCCCCGTGGACGTAGCCCTCGCGGATGCGGGTGACCAGGAAGACCTCGTAGTCCATGGCGAGGCCGAAGACCACACCGATCATGAAGATCGGCATCATGCTCATCACCGGGCCGGTCTGCTCCACCCCGATCAGGTCGGCCAGCCAGCCCCACTGGAAGACCGCGACCACGGCGCCGAGCGCGGCGACCACCGAGAGCAGGAAGCCGAGGGCCGCCTTCAGCGGGACGAGGACGGAGCGGAAGACCACCATCAGCAGGATGACGGCGAGGCCGACGACCACGGCGAGGTAGGGCACCAGCGCGTCGGACATCTTCTGCGAGACGTCGATGTTCATCGCCGTGGTGCCGCTGACCAGGACCGTCGCCCCGGTGGCCGACTTCAGACCGGCCGCGTCGGCACGGATGGCGTGCACGATGTCCTTGGTCTCGGCCTCGCTCGGGCCGGTCGCCGGGACGGCGTTGAGCAGGGCGGTGTCGCCCGCCTGGTTGAACATCGGCGGCGTCACCGCGACGACCCCGGGCAGTCCGGAGACCTTCTTGGCGACCTCGCCCGCGGCGGCCTTCGGTTCGGCGACGCCCTTGGCGTCCACCATGACCGTCAGCGGGCCGTTGAAGCCGGGGCCGAAGCCCTCGGAGAGCAGGTCGTAGGCGCGGCGCTGGGTGGTGGAGGTGGGCTTCGACTCGTCGCCCGGCAGGCCGAGCCGCAGGTCCAGCGCGGGGGCGGCGAGCACGCCGAGGCCGATCACACCGCCGAGCAGCACCGCGAGCGGGCGGCGCAGGATGAAGCGGGCCCAGCGGGCACCGCCGTTCTCCTTCGCGGCCGGGGCCGCCGCGCCGCGGGCCCTGCGGGCCTTGCGCGGGAGCACCTTGCGGCCGAGGAAGCCGAGCAGCGCGGGGACCAGGGTGAGGGCGACCAGCACGGCTATCACCACGGTGCCGGCGGCGGCCATGCCCATCTTGGCCAGGACCGGGATGCCGACCACGGAGAGGCCGGCGAGCGCGATGACCACGGTGAGGCCGGCGAAGACCACCGCGGACCCGGCGGTGCCGACGGCCCGGCCCGCCGCCTCCTCGGGAGTGCGGCCCTCGGCGAGCTCGGCGCGGTAGCGGGAGACGATGAACACCGCGTAGTCGATGCCGACCGCGAGGCCGAGCATCATGGCGAGCGTGCCGGTGGTGGCGGAGAGCCCCAGGGTGCTGCCCAGCGCGGTGATCAGCGCCATGCCGAGGCCGACGCCGACGACCGCGGTGAGCAGCGGCAGGCCGGCCGCGAGCAGCGAGCCGAAGGTGATCACCAGTACGACGGCGGACAGCGCCATGCCGATCGCCTCGCTGCTGCCGCCCGCCTCGGGCTTGGCCATCAGGGCGGTGCCGCCGATCTCGACCTTGAGCCCGGCGTCCCGGCCGTGCTGGGCGGCCTGCTCCAGGGCGTCGGTGGCGCCCTTGGAGACCTCGCCCGCCTTGGCGGAGTAGCTGACCGTCGCGTACGCGGTGCTGCCGTCCGCGGAGACGGCGCCCTGCGTCCTGAACGGGTTCACCGCGGCGGTGACCTGCTCGGAGCCGGCGAGCTCGTCGACCGTCCGCTCGACCGCCTGCTGGTTGGGGGCGGCGGTGACCTTCTGGCCGGAGGGGGCGACGAACACCAGGCGCGCCGAGGCCCCGTCGGCGTGGCCGCCGGGGAAGCGCTCGTTCATCAGGTCGAAGGCCTTCTGCGCTTCCGTGCCGGGCATCGCGAAGCCGTCGTCGGGTGCGGCGGGCGCCTTGGCCGCCAGGACCCCGACGGCGGCCAGCACGGCGACCCAGAGGAAGGTCACCAGCCGGCGCCGGACGAAGGTCCATCGGCCCAGACGGTAGAGGAACGTGGCCACGGGAGAGCGGACTCCTTCGGATGCGGTCTCGGAAACGGGACGCGCCACGGCGGGCCTGACGTCCGGATGGACGCGGTCCGCCGCAGCATGGCCAATCCTTGATCGCCGACCCCTGCTCCGTCGTCGTCCCTGCGCAGGCCGTTTGCGTACTACGGACGCAGTAGTCCCCTCCCCCGTACGGAGGAGCGCACGCCCTGCGCCCGGAGCAGCGCCCCCACCTGCGGCGGAAGCAGTTCCGGTCACCCGTGCGGGCCGCGACGGCGGGCCGCGGACCGGTGGGCGAAGTAGCGTGATGTGACCTGACCCGTCCGCCGACGTGCGGTTCGGGAGGATCCCACCCAATCGGTGCTGCTTTCGCAGCCCGCCGCCGGAGGTGCCCCATGGGCGTTCCAGCCGCCCGCATCGTGTTCGACGAGAGCGACCGCGCGGCGGTCGCCGAAGCGGTGACCGAGATGCTCACCACCGGGGCGCTGACCCTCGGTCCGTGGACCGAGCGCTTCGAACAGGCCTTCGCCGCCGAGCACGGCGCCTCGTACGCCGTCGCGGTGAGCAGCGGCACGGCGGCGCTGGAGGTGATCCTGCGCGGCATCGACGTCCGGGGCCGCGACGTGGTCGTCCCCGCCGTCACCTTCTACGCGACCGCCGGAGCGGTGGTGCACGCGGGCGGACGTCCGGTCTTCGCCGACGTCGACCCCGCCACCCTCGCGCTCTCCCCCGAGACCCTGGAGGCGGCGCTCACCCCGGACACCGCCGCGGTCGTCCTGGTGCACATCGGCGGGCTGGTCGGCCCGCGGGTCGACGACCTGCGCTCGCTGTGCGACCGGCGCGGCGTCCCGCTGATCGAGGACGCCGCGCACGCCCACGGCAGCAGCTTCGACGGGCGCGCCGCCGGGACCTTCGGCCTGGCCGGGGCCTTCTCCTTCTACCCGACCAAGGTCACCACCAGCGGCGAGGGCGGGATGATCCTCACCGAGTCGCCGGAGCTGCGCGACGAGGCCCGGATCCACCGCGACCAGGGCAAGGGCTCCTTCACCACCAACCACCACGTGAAGCTCGGCTACTCCTGGCGGATGAGCGAGCCGCACGCCGCGATCGGCGCGGTGCACCTGCGCCGGCTGAAGGAGTTCATCGAGACCCGCCGGGCCGTCGCCCGCCGCTACGACGCGGCGCTGGCCGGGCTGGACGGCCTCGACCCGGTGCTCGAACCATCCGGCTGCCGCGGCAACTACTACAAGTACGTGGCGCTGCTGCCCTCCGGGGTGGACCGCGCGGAGTTCAAGCGGGCGGTGGCCGAGGAGTACGGCGTGCGGCTGTCCGGTGAGGTCTACGACCTGCCGCTGCACCTCCAGCCGGTGCTCGCCCCGTACCGGCGCGGGCCGCTGCCGGTGGCCGAGGACGTCTGCGCCCGGCAGGTCTGCCTGCCGGTGCACTCCGACATGACCGAGGACGAGACGGAGCAGGTGGTCGACGCCGTCTCCGCGGTGTACCGGCGACTGGCCGGATAGCCGGGCAGCCGGAGCGAAGGGAGCAAGATCGTGCGGATAGCCGTCACCGGGGGCTGCGGGTTCATCGGCTCACACGTCGTGGACCACCTGATCGCGGCCGGCCACGACGTCCTCGCGGTGGACACCACCGACAAGTACCTCAACCCGGACGCCGAGCACGCGCGGCTCGACGTCCTCGACCTCAAAGCCCTCACCGCGGCACTGGCCGGCAGCGAGGTGGTCTACCACCTGGCGGCCATGGCCGACGTCGAGCAGGTCTGCGCGGACCCGGTCCGCGCGGTGCGGACCAACATCGACGGCACCGAGGCCGTGCTGGAGGCCGCCCGCCGCAGCGGCCTCAGCCGGACCGTGCTGGCGAGCACCGTCTGGGTGTACGGAGCCGCTCTCGCCGACGAGCAACTCGAAGGCGGGGAGCAGGAGTTGGACGAGCACGTGCCGATCGAGCTGGAGCACAGCGGCCACCTGTACGTGGCCACCAAGCTCGCCGCCGAGATGCTGGTGCACAGCTACCGCGAGCTCTACGGGCAGCACTTCACCATCCTGCGCTACGGCATCCCGTACGGGCCCCGGATGCGGGACGAACTGGTCGTCGCCCGGTTCGTCCAGGCCGCGCTGGCCGGCCGGCCGATCACCATCGCCGGGGACGGCCGGCAGAGCCGCAACTTCGTCTACGTCGAGGACCTCGCCGACGCCCACGTCCGGGCCCTCTCCCCCGCCGCCGAGGACCAGACCTTCGCCCTGGAGGGCTCGACGGCCGTCTCGGTGCGGGACATCGCCGACACCGTGGACGGCCTGCTGGGGCCCGTCACCATCGAGCACATCGACGGGCGCAAGGCCGACTACGCGGGGCGGCGGATCTCCTCGGCGCAGGCCAAGCGGCTGCTGGGCTGGTCGCCGAGGACCAACTTCACGGACGGCGTGCGGCGCTATGCGGACTGGTACCGGGCCACCGCCGGCCCGGCCGCCGGCGCCTGACGGAGCCGCCCGATGCCGCACGCCCTGCTGGTCTCCGGCTCGCTCGGGCAGGGCCACGACGTGATGGCGCAGGCCTGCGCGGACACCCTGCGGGAACGCGGCTGGACCACCCGCACCGTCGACGCCATGGCCCTGCTCGGGCAGCGCTCGGGCGCGACCGGGGAGGCGGTGTTCCGCCGACTGCTCGACCTGCCCGGGGTGTACGACGCCTTCCACTTCTCGGCGCTGCGGCCGGGCACCCGGCTCGCCCTGCTCGCGGACGCGGCGGCGCGCAGCCGGCTGGTCCCGGCGCTGCGGCGGCTGGTCGAGGAGCAGCGGCCGCAGCTGGTGGTGTCGGTGTTCGCCACCGCGACCTCGGCGGTCGACCGGCTGCTGCGGCAGGCTCCGGTGCGGGAGTTCCGGCACTTCGTGTTCTGCACCGACGTGACGCCGCACCGGCTCTGGGTGCAGGAGGGGACGGACCTGTTCCTGGTCACCTCGGAGGTCGCCGCGTGCGCGGTGCGGCGGTACCGGCCGGACGCCGACATCGTCGTCGTCCCGGCACCGCTGCGGCAGCCGTTCTACGCGCCGCCGGCGCGGACCGCGGCGCGCGCCGAGCTGGGCGTGCCGGCCGGCGCCGCGTGCGTGCTGCTGATGTCGGGCTCCTGGGGGCTCGGCCCGCTCGCCCGCACCGCCGCCTCGCTGGCCGCCGCCGGGCCGCACGTACTCGCCGTGGGGGGGCGCAACCGGGAACTGGAGCGCCGGCTGCGGGCCGCCGCGCGCCGGGAGCCCCGGCTGCACCCCTTCGGCTACACCGACCGCGTCCCCGCCCTGATGGCCGCCGCCGACCTGGTGGTCACCAGCTCGGGCGACACCTGCAGCGAGGCCCGGGCCCTGGGCCGGCGGCTGCTCCTCCTCGACGTGGTGCAGGGGCACGGGCGCGACAACCTCCAGCACGAACTGGAACTCGGCCACGCCGACGTCGCCACCGCCCACCCGGCCGAGGTGGTCCGCAACGCCCTGGCCGCACTCGGCCGCCCCGAGCCGGCGCCGTCCGCCGGTGCGACACCGGAGGCCTGGCAGTCGGGGTTCGGGGCGGCGCTGCGGCGGGTCGGGCTGGGATAGCAGGGGCGGGCGGGGCCGTGACGGGCGGGCCGAGTCGGGCACCCCTGCTCGCCCGGCGCGTCCGTCACATCCGACGGTTCCCGCCGGCCGGCGGGGGCACCCCGTGGTCGCGGAGGGGGCCGAGGGTGAGGTGGTGGGTGCGGCAGTGGGCGGCGATCAGGGGGAGGGCGGCGAGGGTGGCGCGCCAGGAGTCGGGGGCGGAGGTGCAGTCGGAGTCGTGCAGCAGGAGGGTGGCGCCGGCGGTGAGGCCCGGGCGGGCGGTCGCGTAGACGGACTCGCCGGTGGCCTCCGCCGTCCAGTCGCGGCCCCAGGCCGTCCACAGCACGCTGCGCAGGCCGAGACGGCGGGCGGCCAGGGCGGGGCCGGCGGTCAGCACGCCGTACGGCGGGCGGTACCAGAGCGGGCGGGCCCCGCAGAGTCCGGTCACCGCCTCGCTGGCGCGGCGCAGTTCGCGCAGGTCGCGGAGCGGGTCCGGGTACCACTGCGGCCGGTGGTGCCAGCCGTGGACGGCCACCTCGTGGCCGCGCAGCACCAGTTCGCGGCCGAGCGCGGGGGCGCGCTCCAGCATGGCGCCGAGCAGGAAGAAGGTGGCGCGGGCGCCGAGGCCGTCC
The DNA here is from genome assembly GCF_042894165.1 of Kitasatospora sp. NPDC001547. Lineage (NCBI taxonomy): Bacteria > Bacillati > Actinomycetota > Actinomycetes > Kitasatosporales > Streptomycetaceae > Kitasatospora > Kitasatospora sp. NPDC001547. Next base: position 46,922 of record NZ_JBIAVL010000006.1, read on the forward strand.
AGCGCGTCGAGGACGTACGGGGTGCTGCGGGGGTCGGGGCCGTCGTCGAAGGTGAGGGCGACGTGGCCCGGCGCGGTGCCGTGGCCGGCGGTGCGGCGGGCCAGGGTCCGGCGCAGCGGCGGCAGCCGGACGGCGGCCGGGGCGAGGTGCAGGAACTCGACGCCGGCGGCGACGCCGAGCGCCGCGGCGGCGAGCGTCCCGGGGCGGCCGGCGGCGGTGCTCAACCGGCGCTCACCCGAAGCGCGAGGCCATCCGGCGGAACACGCCCGGGGCCACCCCGTGGATGCGGGCCGGGAAGCCCAGCCAGTGCGGGACGTAGAGCCGGTCGCGCTCGGTGGTGATGGTCGCGACCACGACGTCCGCCACCCGCTCCGCCGGGACCGGACGCGGCCGCTCGCGCTGGTACGGCGTGCCGCGCCGGTCGAAGAACGCGGTGTCCACCGCCCCCGGCAGCACCAGGCGCACCCCCACCCCCGTGCCGCGCAGCTCGTACCAGAGGCTCTCCGCGAACATGGTCAGCCCGCCCTTGGTGGCGGCGTACCCCGCCTCGTCGCGCACGCCGACCTGGCCGGCCATCGAGCCGAGCAGCACGATCCGGCCGTGCCGGCGCTCCAGCATGCCGGGCAGCAGCAGGCGGACCAGGCGCAGCGGGGCGGCGAGGTTGACCTCGATCATCCGGTCCAGGGTGTCGGAGGGCGTCCGCGCGTACGGGCCGCGCCAGCCCAGCCCGGCGCTCGCGATCAGGACGTCGACCCGGCCGGTCCCGGCCAGCGCGGCCTCGGCGAGGCGGGCCGGGCCGTCCGGCTTGCTCAGGTCTTCGGGCAGGGCGCGGCCGCCGGTGCGTTCGGCGAGGTCGTCGAGGCGGGCGCGGTCGGTGCCGGAGAGCAGGGTGAGCCAGCCGGCGTCGGCCAGTCGGGTGGCGGTGGCGTAACCGATCCCCGAGGAGGCGCCGGTGATCAGCGCGACGGGGCGGCGGGTCGGGCCGGCCGGGCCGCCGGTATCCGCGGGATCCCTGGGATCGGCGGGGTCCGTGCCGTCCTTCGGGTCCGACCGCCGGGGTCGGGAATGGGGCTCCTCCGCCATCGGGCACCTGCCGCTCTGTGACCGTGTCGCCGTCCGTTTTGTCCGGCAAGTCACCTTCGCACGGCGGAGCCGTCCGGGCTACCGGGGCGGGACGGCGGGCTCCGTCCCGGCGCCCCGGCGCGGGGCCGACAGCTCGGCGGACTCGCCCTCCGGCTCGCCGAACCGGGAGAGTACGAAGGTGCCGCCCACCGCCACCACGAAGCCGGTCAGCGCGCACCACTCGAAGCCGGGGCGCGCGGCGTCCCCGAGCGCCGTCACGCCGACCAGCGCCGGGCCGAAGGTCTCGGTCACCGTCCCGGCGGCGGTCGCGGCCGTCACCGTGCCGCGCTGCAGGGCCAGGGCGTAGGCGAGGTAGCCGCCGAGGCCGCCGACGGCGAGGGCGTAGGCCGCGGGATCGGTGAGCACGGCGACCGGGCCGGAGGCGTCCAGGACCCGCACCGCCAGGCTGGTCACGCCGAAGCCGACCCCGGCCAGCAGCCCGAGGCCGGCCGCGGCCGCGTCGCCCTCGCGGCGCGCCAGGACCACGGTGGCCAGCAGCATCACGGCGGTGGCGGCGAGCAGCGCCCAGTGGAAGGCGGGCGCGGCGTGGTCGCGGCCCTCCCGGCCGGAGCCGAGCGCCAGCAGGGTCAGGCCGACGACCACGGCGAGGATGCCCGCGAGGTCGCTCCGGTGCAGCCGCGCACCCAGCAGCCGGACGGCGGCCAGGGCGGTGACGGCGAGGCTGGCGTTGGTGACGGCCTGGACGAGGAAGAGCGGGAGGGTGCGCAGGGCGACGATGCTCAGCACGAAGCCGACGATGTCCAGCACCGTGCCGAGGACGAACTGCCAGGACCGCACCAGCGCGGCCAGCAGGCCCGCCCGCACCCGGTCGGCGCGCGGGGCCGACCGCGCCCCGCGCGCCTGGAAGACCGCCCCGAAGCCGAAGCAGACGGTCGCGGCCAACGCGGTGGTGAGTCCCAGCAGCATGCCTCTCCCAGCCTCGCGGGGCAGCTTCGATCCACCACCAGTCTGTGCCCGGCCGAACCGGGGCGCACGGGTGGGACGAAGGGGGTGAGGGGTACCACCGGGACGACCCGTGGGGGGGCCCCCCCCCCGGGGGGGGGGCCGGGGGGGGGGGGGGGGGGGGGGGGCCCCCCCGGCCCCCCCCCGGGGCCCCCCCCGGGGGGGGGGGGGCCCACGGGGTGGTGGGAGGGTCCGGTCAGCCGAGGGCGCCCGCGAGCAGCGTGGCCGTCCGGGCGACCAGGGGCTCGTCCATCGGAGCAGCCTCGTCCGCCGGCTTGGTGGTCAGTACCGAGAGCAGGACGGGGGCGCCCGCCGGGGTCCAGGCGATGCCGACGTCGTTGGTGGTGCCGTGGCGGCCGGTGCCGGTCTTGTCGGCGAGGGCCCAGTCCGCCGGGAGGCCCTTGCGGAACCGGCGGGTACTGGTGGTGTTGGCGCGCAGCCAGGCGACGAGCTGGTCCCGCTTGGCCGGCGGCAGGGCGTCACCGAGCGCGAGCCGGCCGTAGGTGAGGGCGATGGCGCGCGGGCTGGTGATGTCGGTGCGGCGGTCGGGCTCGGCGGTGTTGAGCTCGGGCTCCCAGCGGTCCAGGCGGGTGACGCGGTCGCCGACCGAGCGGGCGAACCGGGTGACGGCGGTCGGCCCGCCGAGCTCGCGGAGCAGCAGGTTGCCCGCGACGTTGTCGCTGTAGTCGATGGTGGCGGCGCACAGCTCGGCGACGGTCATGCCGTTCGCCAGGTTCACCTCCCGGCCCGTGATCGGCGCACCGCCCCCGCCCTCGACGCCGACGGTGCCGCCGGCCCGCGTGACGTCCTCGGTGGTGTACCGGATCCGCTGGGCGAGGAACTCGCCGTCGCGGTCGAGGTCCCGCAGGACGGCGGCGACGGCGACGGTCTTGAAGACCGAACAGATCGGGAACAGCTCGTCCGCCCGGTACCGGACCGTCCGGCCGGTGACCAGGTTGCGGCCGTAGACGCCGAGGCGGGCGGAGTGCTCCTGCTCCAGGGCGGCCAAGGCCCGGTGGAGGCCGTTGCCGGTGGCCGGGTCGTCGCTCGCCGGCGCCGCGAGGGGCGTTCCGCCAGTCGTCGCGAAGGCCGTTCCGCCGGTCGCGGCGGTGACGGCGACCGCCGCTCCGAGACCCAGGCCGAGGACGGCGCGGCGGCTGTGGCGGCGTACTTCCGAAGACTGCGGGTACATGCATCCCCCTTGATCGACTGTCGCGGCGCGAGCCGCTTCTTGATCACCAGGACGCGGTGCGTGCGCCGATGGTTCGTCAGCGGCCGTATCCGGTTCGACGGTTCACGGCCGGAGGGCCACCGCCGCGTAGGCCGAGGCCTCGTCGGGGGCGGCGGGGACCTCGCCGGGCGCGGGCCGCCACCGCGGGGTGGGGGCGAGGCCCGGGTCGAGCAGGGTCCAGCCGTCGAAGAAGCGGGCGATCTCCGGCCGGGTGCGGGGCTGGACCTCGGTGCCGCCGGAGGCGTATATCCGGACCAGGGAGGCGATGTCCTGGGGTGCGAACTCGGGGGTGACGTGGGTCATCACCAGGGCGCTGCCGGGCGCGAGCGCCGACTTGAGGTGTTCGACCAGCTCGTACGCTCCGCGGGCGTCGGGGACGAAGTGCAGCAGGGCGTTGAGGGAGAGCGCGACGGGCCGGGTGAGGTCGATGGTGTCGCGCAGGCCGGGGGCGGCGAGCAGCCGGGCCGGGTCGGTGACGTCGGCCTCGACGTAGGCGGTGCGGCCCTCGGGGGTGCCGGTGAGCAGGGCCTGGGCGTGCGAGAGGACGATCGGGTCGTTGTCGGCGTAGACCACCCGGGCGCCGGGCCGCACGCTCTGGGCGATCTCGTGCAGGTTGGGCGAAGTGGGGATGCCGGTGCCGATGTCGAGGAACTGGTCGAAGCCGGCCTCGGCGAGCATCCGGGTCGAGCGGTGCATGAAGGACCGGTTGACCCGGGCGCCGGTGAGCAGCCAGGGCGCCACGGCGAGGGCGTGCCCGGCGGCTTCGCGGTCGGCGGCGAAGTTGGTGAAGCCGCCGAGGAAGTAGTCGTACATCCGGGCCGAGTGCGGCACGTTCAGCCGCAGGTCCACCCCGTCGTAGAGGCCCATCGCGCTCTCCCTCCGCTCCGCTCCTGATCGATCGCTTGCTGCCCAGGACGGGCGGGGGCCAACCGTGAACCGGTCACCCCGGGGGTAACGACGAACATTCGAGACGCATGAGATGACAATCTGTATTCGGATTGCAGCCTGGAGTGACAGGCCTGATGGAATGAGGATGGGCGCGGACAGCCCGACCCTCGGGTGGCCCGGTGCGCAGCCGACGGCCACGGAAAGCAGGACCGATGACGATCGACAGGTGTGCCCCGGCGCGTGGGCACCGGGGCGGGACGGCCGTGGCGTGCACCGGCGTGGAGCCGGCGCCGGAGCGGCCGGCCGGCCCGGAGTCCGGCCTCCGATCCGCGTTCGGCCTCCGCCTGGACCTCACCTACGCCGCCTTCTGCGAGACCCATGAACCCGCCTGGCACGCCCTCGCGTTGACCAGGATAGGCAACCGGTCCGACGCGGCGCTGGTGGTCGGAGCGGTGAAGTCCGACCTGGCCCGCTGCTGGCCGCAGGTGCTGCGCTTCGAGGAACCGGCCGCGTACGCCTGGCGGTTGGCCAACCGGCACGTCTCGGACTGGGTGGCCGCCGAGGAGCCGGTGGAGGTGGAGGCGGTCACCTTCGCGGCGGTGATCGGGGCGTTCAAGCAGGTGGCGAACGGGCTGCTGCACAGCGAGGCGGACGAGGTCCGGCTGTACGCGGCGATCCTCGAACTGCCGGACCGCCAGCGGGACGTGGTGATCCTGCGGTACCTGCTCGGCCTGCACGTCAAGGTGATCGCGGCCTACCTGGGGCGGCCGGTGGCGACGGTGCACTCCAACCTCCGGCACGCCCGGGACCGGCTGGCCCGCCGACTCGGGGTGGGTGAACTCCCGGACGGCGGAGGCGATCTGTGACGGCGGGACGGGAGGACGGCGCCCCGGCCGACGGCGGCCGCACGGGGTTCCGCGTACCGCGGCCGGAACGACCCCATGCCGAGCGGATCGCCGCCGTACGCCAGGCCCGGCTGACCGCCGCGCCCGCCCACCTGCCCTCGGAGCACCAGCAGGCCGCCTTCGAACTCGGCCTGGTGGTGGCCCTGGTGCTGGGCGCGCCGGACGCCTCGCGCGGACTCGACCTGCTGGTGAACGCGCGCCGGATCGAGCCGGAGGGGGCCGAGGTGTTCGGCGCGCTGCTGTACGCCACGGGCAAGGAGGAGGGCGCCGAGTTCTGGTGGCGCTTCGCGGCCGGCTCGGGCAGCGGAACGGCCGCGTACTGCCTGCACCTGCATCACCTGATGCTCGGCGAGACCGACGACGCCGACTACTGGCGGGCCTGGTCGGACCAGCTGGCGACGGCCGAACGCCCGCCCGGGCCACGGGCGTTGAGGATGGACCGTCCGCTGCTGCCGGCCGGCGTACGGCGGGACATCCTGTCCCGGGTGCACCGGGGGCTGGCCCCGCGGCTGCCGCCGGCGCTGGTCGCGGTGGTCGACCGGCTGCCCGTGCAGGACGGCGACGAGGAGGAGGTGCCGAGCCCGTGGGGGCTCAACTCGGGGGCGACCTCCGCCTGCTCCTGGGAGGACCTTCGCCGGGGAGCGGCGGACGATCGCGACGACCCGTGGGGGTGAGGGCCCCGCAGGCTACCGTGATCATCCCTTCAGGTGAGCGCGGACAGCGCGGCGACGACGGCCGGGTCCCGTCCGCTCCCGGAGTCGGTCCGCTCCCCCGCCGGGGTGACGTGCCGGACGACGTAGTGGTGCGGTGCCATCGCGGTGTCGCGGCCGGGCAGGGCGGCGACCACCGCGCGGTGCGCTTCGGCGGGGCCGAAGGCGGGGTCGGACGCCGCCACCTCGGCCACCAACCTGCCTTCCGCCACGGACAGTCGGTGGTCCCCGAGGGCGGTGCGCAGGAGGTCGTGGACGGCGGCGAGGTCGATCCAGGAGTCGTCGATCAGCAGCCACTCGCCGTCCCGGCCGCCACCCGGCGGGCCGAGCACCGCGGGCAGGTCGGCGAGGAGAACCGGGCCTTCGGCCGCGGCGGCGAGCAGGGCCGGCAGCGCCCGGGCGAATATCTCGGCCTCCTCGGCGTCGAGCACCTGGGGGCAGGCGATCAGGACGAAGTCCAGGCTTCCGGTGATCCGCAGGATGGTGAACATCAACCGCACCGGCAGCGGCGGGGCGGTCAGCACGGTGAGTTCGGGGTCGACGGCCGGCAGCGGCCTGGTGTCGGCGACGGTGGCCGGGACGGTCAGGCTCAGGTCGTTGACGACCACCTGGCGGCCGAACCGGGCTCCGCGCAGGTGGGCCGCGTCCTCGACCAGCTGCCAGACCTTCTCGGCGTCCAGGGTGCTGTGCCAATAGGCGTTCAGCGAAGCGGACTTCGCCCGGCCGATCAGCTGGTCGAGGTCGGCCGCGCCGGTGTCGAGGAGGATCAGCGCGTCCTGCGCGAGGGTCCCGACGTGGTCGATCAGCGCGGCGCGCTGGCGGTTGGCGGAGAGCGCCGAGAGCACCAGTCCGCGCCGGCCGGCGCGGTGGGCGACCAGCGCGGCGAAGGCCGCGAGCAGGACGACCGAGGGGCTGGCGCCGGTGCGCCGGCACACCGCGGCGAGGTGGTCGGCGGCGGTGCGCGAGCGGACCAGCAGGGCACCGTGGTCGCGGGGCGGCCCGGTGACCCGCGCGTCGGCGAAGACGGTCTGCGGACCGGTGGTCAGGATGCGGGCCCAGTGCCGCAGCGCGGCGGCGGCCCTGCGGCGGCCCTGCGGGCTCTGCTCCGCGACGGCGATCTCCAGCGGGGTCGGCGCGGTGACCGGCGGCAGCTCCTTCCCGGCGGCGAGGGCGTGCCAGTCCTCGATCAGCACCGCGGTGGCGGCGCCGTCGGCCCCCGCGTGGCAGACCACGACGACCAGCCGCAGCAGCCGGTCACCGGTGGCGACCAGGGTGAACCGGGCTCGCGGCGGCGTGTCGAGGGCCACCGGGACGGCGACGTCGACGCGGCCCAACTCCTCGGCCAAGGCGTCAAGTTCGTCTTCCGAGCGGTCGCCGGCTTCGACCACGGTCGCGGTGAACCGGCCGTCCCGGTGCACCACCTGGCGGTCCGGGAAGCCGTCCGCCCCCGGGCCGGCGGGGAAGGTCGTCCGCAGCGACTCGTGCCGCTCGACCAGCAGGCGCAGGGCGGCCAGTCCGGCGGGGACCGAGGTGCCGTGGGGCACCGGCCAGACGGACTCCCGGTTGATCTGCTCGGGGGCGCTCGACCGGATGCAGCGGACCATGTTGTCCTGGCCGCGGGTGAGCGGGCCGGAGCCGCCGCCCTCGGCGGCGAACCGGACGGTGACCCGCCGGGCGGTCCGCCGCGGGCTGCCCGGAGGCGCGGCGAGTGACGTCGGCTCGTGCGCGGCGGCGTCACTCGCCGCGGCGTCGGAAGCGGTGGCGTCGCATGGGGTGGCGTCGTGCGGTGTCACGTCGTACGCGCCTTTCGGCTCGCCCGGGAGGGCTCGGCGGGGGTGTGATCGGGACGCTACCAGCGCCCTCGCGAACTGGTCCAGACCAACTGCGGAAGCCTGAGCTGCGACTCAACCGGCGTTCCACACAAGGGAGTTGACATGTATCGGTGAATCCCCGAGGGCGGCGACGGCAGCCCGGAACGGCTCGGCGACGGGGACGTCGCAGAGCCGGGCCGGGCCGGTGCCGAGCCCGCCCGGATCGGCCACCAGCACCGGCGACGGACCGGACACGGGCACGCCGAACGACTGCGCGAGCCGCCCGCCGTACGCCTTCACGCAGGCCTCGCGGCGGCACCACAGCGCGGTGAACCGCGCCGCCCGCTCGGCCGGTTCGACGGGCTCGGCGACGAACCGCGCCTCCTCGGCCGGGAACCAGCGGGCAGCCATCCGTTCGGCCGTCCGGGGATCGTGGAGCCGCTCGACGTCGACGCCGACCGCCCGCCCCTCGGCGAGGGCCAGCGCCGCGAACGCCTCCGAGGCCGACCAGTTGACCCGCAGCCCCCGGCCCTCCGCCGGCTCGGGCTTGCCGTGCGGCCCGTACCGCCAGACCAGCTCGGCCGGGTGCACGCCGAGCCGGGCGGCGACCAGTTGCCGGACGGCGCCGCGCACCACGGCGAAGCGGTGGCGCGCTTCCGGGTCCATCCGCACCGCCCTGGCGCGTTCGTCAGGGGCCAGCAGCCGCCACAACCCGGCGGCCGCCGAGGCCGGTTGACGCGTATCGATCAGCCAGAGGTCGACCGCCGTCACGGCAGGGTCAGCGTGCTGAGCACGCCGAGCCGCCGGTCGTACCCGGCCAGCAGCGCGGGCCGGCCGTCCGCCCGCCAGCGCGGCAGCTGGTCGGCCAGCTCCGCCCAGAGTCCGGTGAACGGCTGGACCGGCGCCGGTTCCCCCGCCTCGAAGCCGGGGCCGAGCAGCAGCGCCGCCTCGGGCCCGAGCTCCTCCGCCTCGGCCCGGACCGTCTCCGCCGGGGAGGTCGCGCCCCGGGTCTGCCGGACGACCAGACCGTCGCCGGGGGCCTCCTCGCAGACCAGCACCACCACCGCGTGCCGTTGCGGCAAGGGCACCGGCCCGGGTGGTTCGTAGTGCAGCGCGGTCTGCTCGGCGAGCACCACCACGGCCCGGCGGCAGCCGCCGGTGCGCTGGTGGCCGGCGGCCAGCCGCAGGGCGGTGAAGGCCGCCGCGCCGCCCTGGTCGCAGACCGCGAAGGCGAGCGGGCTCCCCGGTACGGACCGGCTGAGCGCCAGCGAGGACGGCGCGCCGGGCCGTACGTCCGGGGTGTCGAAGGCCAGGACCAGCAGGTCCGCCGGCTCATCCTCGGCGAGCGCCTCGCGCAGCGGTCCGGCGGCCAGTTCCTCGTAGGAGTGGCCGGCGCCCTCGCCCAGCAGGTCCTCGCGCAGCGGCAGGCCGTAGGGGCGGACCAGGTCGGAGACGAAGACCCGCAGGTCCGGGTCGAGCGAGGTCTCCGAACGGCCGTCGGAGCGGCGGGCCAGCGCCCGGGTGATCCGCAGGCCGGTGGGGCCGGGGGCCACCCGGTCAGTCCTCGGGGATGACGTGCCCGGCGACGTAGTCGGCCAGCCTGGTGACCGACCGCAGGTCGTCCTCGGTGATCTGCTCGACGTCGACCTGGATGTCGAGCGTCTCCTCCAGCTCCAGGATCAGCTCGATGGTGCCGGCCGAGGTGAGCCCGAGGTCGTCGAACAGGCAGGCGTCCTGCGGGATCTCGGGCAGTTCGCGCTTGAGCACGCGCGGCAGGAGCTCGCCGATGCCGTGCAGGACGCGCTCGCGCAGTTCGGGGTCAGTGGTCTGGACCACGGCTTCTGACATGGGTGTCCCGTCCCGTCGTACGTGGGATGTGTGCTCCGGGGCCTGCGGGCGCCCGGGGGCTCTAGAGGTGGTGCGGGGATCCGACGTCGCGGTGCGGACGGCGGCCGCCGACGCGACCGGCGGGCCGTCAGTACCGCATCGCCATCGCGGAGAAGGTCGCTCCGACACCGGCGGCGGCGATCAGGTAGTGGTCGCCGCGGCGGAGCAGCCCCCGTGTGATGGCGGTGTGGAGATTGATGAGGCTGTCCGAGGCGAAACTGTGCCCGACCGACCGCACGTTGTCCAGCACGACTTTCTCGACCGGGTAGCCGATCCGGCGCGCGATCATCCGCCAGGAGGCCTGGTTGACGTTGTGCGGCAGGATCGCGGCCAGGTCGGAGAGGTCCAGACCGGCCTGGTCCAGGGCGGCCTCGATGGTCTCCACCATCACGTTCGGGTACTCGCGCTGGTAGCGGGCGAGCAGGTCCGGGTCCTCGGCCAGCCGGCCGTCGAACTCCGGGCGCTGGCGCACCACGAAGGAGAGCATCCGGTGGCGCTCGCCGCCGGCGCTGACCAGGCAGGCGGCCGCGCCCTCGGCGAAGATACCGGTCTCGGGCACCACCTGGGCGTCCCTGGTGAAGGTCTTCTCGCCGGTCAGCACCAGGGCGAGCGCCGCCGGGTCGGGGTCGGACGCGAGCAGCCGGCCGGCCAGGTCGATGGCCAGCAGGCCCACCGCGCAGGCGTGGTGGGTCACCGTGAAGGCGTTGGCGTGTGCCAGTCCACGGGTGTCGAGCAGGTCGTGCAGCGGGTTGAGCGGGTGGGGCACCGCCACCGGCATGCTGCGGGCGTGGATCACGAAGCGGATGTCGTGTTCGCGTCCGCGCAGCTCCGGCAGGTCGTCCAGGGCGGCGTCGAGCAGGTCGGGCAGCGTCCCGGCCGGGTCCAGGCGCAGCTGGTCCAGGCCGTGGAAGCGGCGGAAGAGACGGAGTTGACGTGGGGTCAGGCCGATGCGCTCGCCCACAGCCTCGATCGGAACGGCGTGCGGGGGGAGGTGAACGGCCACTGCCTCCAGTGCGGTCACGCGGGCTAGTATTCCGACGCCCGCCGGGTCGCACAAGTGATCTCGGGCCCTCCTCCGTCGCCGCCGCCCCCCGGAATCCGTCAACCGCCTTCCAGCGCGGCCGCGTTCACCCCCGTGCCGTCGAGCAGGTGGGAGATCTCTCATGCCGAACCCTGAACCCCGCTACCCCGGAGCCCCGTTGAACCAGGAGCTGGTGGCCCTGCTGGTCGAGGTGGCCGGTGCGCCGCCCGGCTGGGCGCGCCACGTCACCCCGGACGCCCGGCTGGACGGCGACCTGCTGCTGGACGAGGACGAACTCGCCGACCTGGCCGAGCGGCTGCGCGAGTGGTTCGGCCCGCGGGCCGACCTCGCCGCGCTGCGCGCCGGGCTGGACCTGGCCGCCCTGGAGGCCCTGACCGTCGCCGACGTGCAGCGACTGCTCCCCGAGGAGGACACCCGATGACCAGGTACCTGCTGGTGGTGCCACCCCTGACCGGACACGTCAACCCGGCGGCGGGCATCGCGGCCGAACTGACCGCCCGCGGACACCAGGTGGCCTGGACCGGCACCGAGTCGGTGCTGCGCCCGCTGCTCGGCCCGCGCGCCGAGGTGCTCGGCACCGGCACCCGGGCGTTCCGGGCCCAGGGCGGACACGGGCTGGCCGCGCTGCGCTCGCTCTGGGAGGGCTTCATCGTCCCGTACACCCGCTTCACCCTGAAGCCGCTGGACGCGATCGTGCGGGAGTGGCGGCCGGACGTGCTGCTGGTCGACCAGCACACCCCGGCGGGCGCACTGGTCGCCCACCGGCACGCGCTGCCGTGGGCGTCCTTCGCCCCCGGGGCGATGGAACTGGGCCGCCCCTACCGGGCGTTGCCGCAGGTCGAGGCGTGGATGACCGGGCTGCTGCGCGGGCTGTGGGAGCGCGCCGCACTGCCCGCCGCGGAGTACCTGGACCCGCGCTTCTCCCCCCACCTGCTGCTGGCGACCACCGGCCCGGCGCTGACCGGCTCGGCCCCGCCGCCGGAGCACGCGCTCGTCGGGCCGGTGATCCCGGCCCGACCGCACGATCCGGAGTTCCCGTGGCAGCGGCTGCTGCCCGGCCGGCGGCGGGTGCTGGTCACCATGGGCACGCTGGCCGGCGGGCTGGGCGCGGACTTCCTGGCCCGGTCCGCGCGGGCGCTGGAGCTGTACGGCGAGGACGTGCAGCCGGTGTTCGCCGGGCCTCGCGAGCTGCTGCCCGAACTCCCCTCGCGGGCCGTGGCGGTGGACCGGGCGCCGGTGCTGGAGCTGATGGCGCGCGGCGAGCTGGACGCGGTGCTCTGCCACGGCGGGATGAACACCGTGGGCGAGGCACTGGCGCACGGCCTGCCGCTGGTCACCGCGCCGATCCGGCACGACCAGCCAGTCGTCGCCCGCCAGGTGGCGGCGGCGGGCGCGGGGCCGCGGGTGCCGTTCGCGCGCGTCACGCCGGAACGGCTGGCGGACGCGCTGCGGGCCGTACTCGACACCACGGGGCACCGGGAGCGGGCGGTTCAGGTCGGGCGGGAGCTGCTGGCCGGGGGCGGCGCGGCGGCCGCGGCGGACCGCCTGGAGGCACTCGGCTGAGCGGGCCCGGACGGCCTTCCCCCTCCTCGGACCGGCCTCCGACCGGCCCGGACCCGCCCCTTCGGCCCCGCCCCTTAGCAGACCGGCAGAGCCCACGTCCATTGGTCTAGGCCATTGTTTCCGGGGCGGGGTTCACCCTAGGGTGTCGCAGCAGCACCGCCCTCCGCAGGTGCCCAGCCCCGCCTTCCCAGGTGCCGTGGCAGCCCATCCCCGCACGGGAGTTCCGGTTGATCGAGACCACGGGACTGCGCAAGTCCTACCGCAAGAAGACCTCCCGCCGCGGCGGCGAGGACCCCACCGTCGACGCCGTCCGCGGCATCGACCTGTCGGTCGCCGCCGGGGAGATCTACGGCTTCCTCGGCCCCAACGGCGCCGGGAAGACCACCACCCTGCGCATGCTGGCCACCCTGATCCGCCCGGACGGCGGACAAGCCGTCATCGCCGGGGCCGACCTGTTCACCGACCCCGCCGGGGTCCGGCGGCGGATCGGCTACGTCGCCCAGGGCGGCGGCACCACCGACAACGTCAGCGGCCGCGAGGAACTGGTGCTCCAGGCCCGGATGTACGGCGCGGCCAAGGCCCAGGCCGTCCAGGCGGCCGCGGACGCGCTCAAGGCCTTCGACCTCACCGAGTTCGGCGACCGCCCGTGCGCCACCTACTCCGGCGGCCAGCGCCGCCGGGTGGACATCGCGCTCGGGGTGATCCACCAGCCGCGGGTGCTGTTCCTGGACGAGCCCACGGTCGGGCTGGACCCGGCCAGCCGGGCGTACGTCTGGGAGGAGATCCGCCGCCTGCGCACCGAGGGCATGACGGTGGTCGTCACCACCCACTACCTGGACGAGGCCGACGCGCTCTGCGACCGGGTCGCCATCGTCGACCACGGCCGGGTGGTGGCCGAGGGCACCCCCGAGGTGCTCAAGCGCGAGATCTCCGGCGACGTCGTCCTGGTCGGACTGGACGGCGGGGAGGCCGCCTTCGAGCGCGCGGCCGAGGTGCTGCGCCCCCAGCCGTACCTGCACCGGCTGGAGCAGAACGGCGACGAGGGGCTGCGGCTGTACCTGGAGGACGGCGCCGCCGCGATCCCGCGGCTGCTGCGCGCCCTGGACGCGGCGGGCCTGACGCCCGGCACCGTGCAGCTCCAACGGCCCAGCCTGGACGACGTGTTCCTGGCCCGCACCGGCCGCTCGCTCCGGCAGTCCTGACTCCGCCGAACCACCCGGACCCGCACACCTCCCTGGGGAGACCGTGAAGCTCGCCCGCGACACCTGGCTGGTCTTCCAGCGCCAGCTGCTGCTCATGATCCGCACCCCGATCTGGATCGCCGTCGGCATCATCCAGCCGGTGTTCTACCTGCTGCTGTTCGCCCCGCTGCTCAAGAAGGTGCTCGCCCCGGAGGGCGCGAGCAGCTACGCCGACGCCTACCAGGTGTACGTGCCGGGGCTGTTGGCGGTGCTGTGCATCTTCGGCGGGCTGTTCACCGGGTTCAGCCTGCTCGGCGAGCTCAAGGCCGGCATCATCGAACGTTCCCGGGTGACCCCGGTGAGCCGGCTGGCGCTGCTGCTCGGACGGGCGATGCGGGAGATGGTGGCGCTGCTGGTGCAGGCCGTCCTGATCACCCTGATCGCGCTGCCGTTCGGGCTGCGGGTGAGCCCGCTGAACCTGCTGCTCGCCTACCTGCTGCTGGGCCTGCTGGCGCTGATGACCTCGGCGATCTCCTTCGGCATCGCGCTGATGGTGCCGACCGACGCGGCGATGTCGCCGGTGGTCAACACCATCGCACAGCCGATCGCGCTGCTCTCCGGGGTGCTGCTGCCGCTCACCCTGGCACCGGAGTGGCTGCAGCAGGCCGCCAGGTGGAACCCCTTCTACTGGGCCGTGGAGGGCATGCGCGCGCTGTTCTCCGGGCACGCCGGGGACAGCGCGGTCTGGCAGGGGCTGCTGGTGGTCGCGGTGATGACCGTCCTGGCGGTGTACTGGTCGGCCCGGCTGTTCTCCACCCGGGTGCGCTGACGGACGGAACGACGCAGGAGCACGGCGCGGGAACACCGCGCAGACACACGGTCGAGGGGCCCGGCTCGCGATGAGCCGGGCCCCTCGGCCGTCCCCGTGGCCTCAGGCGGCCATGAAGGCCGCCAGCTTCGCCACACCGTCGATGATCTGCGCCTGGGTCAGCGAGCTGACCGACAGCCGCAGCCGCCGCTCGCCGCCGCCCGCCGGGTAGAACGGCGCCATCGGCGTCCAGAGCACCCCGAAGTCGTGGGCGCAGCGCTCCATGGCCGCCTCGTCGGCGAGGAACGGCACCGTCAGCACGGCGAAGAAGCCGCCGTCCGGCCGGGTCCAGGAGATGCCCAGCCGGCGCCGCACGGAGGCCGGGAAGTGCCGGTCCAGCTCCCGCAGCAGGGTGTCCATGCCGGCCGCGTAGTGGGCGGTGGCACGGGCGTTGGCGGCCCGCAGGTTGCAGTCGTGGGCCAGCAGCATGCCGCCGATGACGGCCTGGCTGAGCGCGGGCGTGTTGACCGTCGTCATGCTCTTCAGCCTGGCCAGCTCGTCCGCGAGCAGGCCGCTCCGGCCGTCGGGGCCGGCCACCTCCTGGTCGGCGACCAGGTAGCCGACCCGGGCCCCGGGGAAGCAGGTCTTGGCGAACGAGCCCAGGTAGACGACCTGGCGGCGGCGGTCCAGCGCCTTGAGGGTGGGCCGCGGCCCCGGGGTCCGGGAGAAGAAGCCGTACGGGTTGTCCTCGATGACGAGTACGCCCTCCTCGGCCGCCGCCTCCAGCAGCGCGGTGCGGGCCGCGACCGGCATGCTGGCGCCGGAGGGGTTGGCGAAGTCCGGGACGACGTAGAGGGCGCGCGGACGGCGCCCCTCGGCCCGCACCGCGCGGGCGGCCCCCCGGACCGCCGCCGGGTCGGGGCCGCCGTCCCGGCCCTCGGGGACGGGCCGGACGGTCAGATCGAGCAGCCGGGCGGCGCCGGTCACGCCGACGTAGCAGGGCGAGCTGACCAGCAGGACGTCGTCAGGTCCGGCGCACAGGGCGCGCAGCGTCAGCAGCATGCCCTCCTGGGCGCCGACCGTGACCACCAGGGCCTCCGGATCGACGGTCAGGCCCTCGTCGTTGGCCAGCGAACGGGCGACCAGCTCGTTGATGACGCCCTTGGTCGGGCCGTACTGGAACAGCGCGGTGCGCACCGCGTCCCGGCCGAGGCCGCGGTCCGCCAGGTGGGCGAGGTAGGTCTCCAGGTGGCCCGCGACGTCCTCGGGCTCGAAGAAGCCCTCGTAGGGGCGGCCGGGGGCGAAGGAGACGGCGTCCGGGTAGCGGGTGGTGACCTCGTTGAGGAAGGTCATCGCGTCGAGCAGCGGATCGGCCAGGGAGGCGTGCAGGTCGTCCAGGGAGAGCTTCACCGCAGCGCCCTCCGGAGGCGGTCGGCCGCGAAGGCCTGGGCCTCGGCCGCCGCGTCCAGGGTGCCGGTCATCGCGAAGAAGCCGTGCGGCATGCCCGGGTAGCGGCGCAGCTCCACCGGGACCCCGGCGGCGCGCAGCGCCTCGGCGTACTGCTCGCCCTCGTCCCGCAGCGGGTCGTACTCGGCGGTCAGGACGGTCGCGGGCGGCAGTCCGGCCAGGGTGGCGGCGCGCAGCGGGGAGGCGTACGGGCTGGCACCGTCGCCCTGGTCGGCCAGGTAGTGGCCCCAGTACCAGGCCACCGAGCGGCGGTTGAACAGCGCCGGGTCGTCGTGGGCGCGCAGCGACGGGGTGTCGGCGCCGTGGTCGGTGTTGGGGTAGACCAGCAGCTGGTGGCGCAGGGCGGGGCCGCCCTCGGCGCGCAGCAGGAGGGTGAGCGCGGCGGTGAGGTTGCCGCCGGCGCTGTCGCCGCCGACCGCGAGCCGGTCCGGGTCGATGCCGAACTCCTCGGCCCGTTCGACCAGGTGCAGCAGCGCGGCGCGGCAGTCGTGCAGCGCCGCCGGGAAGGGGTGTTCGGGGGCGAGCCGGTAGCCGACGGAGGCGGTGACGCAGCCGACGGCGTTGGTGAGCCGGCGGCAGATCGCGTCGCTGGTGTCGGGCGAGCCGAGCGTCCAGCCGCCGCCGAACAGGTAGAGCAGGGCGGGCAGTCGGCGGCCGGACGCCTCGGGGCGGTAGAGCCGCAGGGCGAGTTCGCCGCCGGGGCCGGGGATGCGGTGCTCCTCGACGGCGGCGACCGGTTCGGGCGTGCCGGCCGCCGCGCGGATGTCCGCGAGGTCGGCGGCCCGGGCCTCGGCGAGGGTCAGGGTGTAGAGCGGTGGGGTACCGCTGCCGGCGCGCCGGGCGCGCAGCGCCTCGGCCTGGGGGTGCAGGGGCATGGGCGGGTCCGTTCGGTGCGGAGGTGTCAGCGGTCCGCCTCGACGTAGATGGTCTCGTCGGTGCGGAAGGCCGTGTCGAGGTCGGCGACGTCCGGCCGGGTGCCCTGCCGGTAGGCGCACTGGCGGATCCGGTCGGGGTCGAAGCCGGCCTGGGTGAGGACGTGCCGCAGCTCGTCCCCATCGTAGATCCACTGGTGCCCGAAGTACCGGAAGATCTGGTTGACCAGGAAGGCCGGGCGTGCGGGCATCGGCGGGCCGAAGCCGAGGGTGGTCAGCCGGCGCCGGTGCCTGGCCAGGAAGCCGTCGCCGGTGGCGTAGCCGAGCAGGTAGCGGGCGAGGTCGGGGGTGGTCAGGCGCAGGACGCCGCCGGGGCGCAGCACCCGGCGGGCCTCGCGCAGCCAGTTGACGGCGACGGGCATGGTGACGTGCTCGATCAGGTGCTCGGCGTACACCCAGTCGACGCTGTCGTCGGCGAAGGGCAGCGGTTCGGCGATGTCGAGCCGGGTGAACCAGCGGTCGCCGTCGACCCGGTAGAGGGTGCCGGGCTCGGTCGCCGTGTCGGGGCTGCGCAGGGTGGCGAGGTCGGTGCCGAGGCCCTCCGGGTGGGCGGTCCGGAAGGCGGCGAACTCGATGCCGGTGATGCCGAGTTCCCGGAGGCCCATGTGGTCGCGCGGCAGACCGC
Source organism: Kitasatospora sp. NPDC001547 (assembly GCF_042894165.1). NCBI lineage: Bacteria > Bacillati > Actinomycetota > Actinomycetes > Kitasatosporales > Streptomycetaceae > Kitasatospora > Kitasatospora sp. NPDC001547. The sequence goes on from NZ_JBIAVL010000006.1 coordinate 64,057, forward strand.
CGGGGTACGCCTGCAGCGTGTCGCAGGTGGCGACCCGCGCGCTGAAGGCGTCCAGCCGGGGGGCCAGCCCGTCGGGGTCGTCCCAGTCCCAGCCCGGAAATCTCTCGCTCTGCTCGGTCATGTGTCGGACCCTCCTGATGGGAGAACGCGGTTCGGGTACGGCGCGGTTCAACGGCCGCGCCCGCGGGGGCCGGGGCCCAGGTTCGGTCGGCCGCTCGGGGGTTCGGGTGTCAGCCGGCCGGGCAGGGCCAGGGCGCCAGGGCCGTGCGGTCCAGGTCGGCGAGCCGGGGGCGGCCCAACAGGGCCATGGTGTGCTCCAGTTCCTCGCGCAGCAGGTCGAGCACCCGGTGCACCCCGGCCTCGCCGTCGGCGGCCAGGCCCCAGAGGGCGGGGCGGCCGACCAGCACGGCGCGGGCGCCGAGGGCGAGGGCGATCGCGAGGTCGGTGCCGCTGCGCACGCCGCCGTCGAACAGCACCGGCAGCTCGGCGGGCACGGCCTCGACCACCTCGGGCAGGGCTGCCAAGGCCGGTACGCACCCGTCGAGTTGACGGCCGCCGTGGTTGGAGACCAGGACGGCGTCGACACCGTGCTCGACGGCCAGCCGGGCGTCCTCGGCGGTGAGGACGCCCTTGAGGACCAGCGGCAGCCGGGTGCGTTCGCGCAGCCAGGCCAGGTCGGACCAGGTCAGGGTGGGGTCGAACTGCTCGCGGGCGTGTTCGGCGATGCCCGAACTTCCGCCGGTGGCGTGGTGGCTGGCGGCCATCAGGGACTGGTCCAGGTTGACCGCGCGGACGTCGGGCGGGACGGCGAAGCCGTTGCGCAGGTCGCGCAGCCGTCGGCCGATCCTGGGAGCGTCCACGGTCAGCACCAGCGCCCAGTAGCCGGCCGCCTCGGCACGTTCCACCAGGGCGGCCAGGGCGGCACGTTCGCGCAGCCAGTACAGCTGGAGCCAGAGCGGGCCGGTGGCCGCCGCGGCGATCTCCTCCACCGTCCGGCTGGCGAACATCCCGGCGACCAGCAGGGCTCCGGCCCGGCCGGCGGCGCGCGCGGTGGCGGTCTCGCCCTCCGGGTCGACCAGCCGGTGGTAGGCCATCGGGGCGATTCCGAGCGGCAGGCGCAGCGGCGCGCCGAGGAGGGTCAGAGCGGGGTCGCAGGCGGAGACGTCGACCAGGGTGCGCGGGCGCAGCGCATGGCGGCCGAACATCTCCCGATTGGCCGTCAGGGTGCGTTCCGCACCGCTGCCGCCTTCGATGAAATCCCGGATTTCCGGGGGGAGTCGGGCGTGCGCCGCACGCTCGATCCCGGCGAGCGTGAGAGCTCCCACGGGCATTCCTCGTTCCAGGACGGCCACGCGCGGGCCGGTCCTGGTTGGGCAGCGTAGGAGCAACGACCACATTGGTATAGACCTTGATTTGACCAAACGTCTGTGCCATGGTCTGGCCACGGAATTGACCGTTGGGTTTGTTTTAACGGCGTTCATGTCAAATCCCCTCACTTGTGTGGAGCCGCGTTGACCGGCTTTTCCCCCTCCGTACTTCCGGCTGCCCTCCTGCCGCACTCGGACGCCCCGGACTCCTGGGTCGACCGGCTGCTGCTGGCCGGCCCCGGCGGCGAGGAGTGCCTGCGCCTCGGCGCACCGCTCGACCGGGACGCCCTGCGCGCCCTGGTCGCGGAGCAGTCCGACCGGCTGGCGGCCGCCGGGCTCGGCCCCGGCGGGACGGCGGCGCTACGGCTGCCGCCCTCGGTGGCGTTCGTCGCGGTGCTGCTGGCATGCTGGCGACTGGGCGCCCAAGTCGCCCTGCTCGACCACCGGTTGACCGACCACGAGGTGGACGCCGCGGTGGCGCGGCTCGCCCCGCAGGTGCTGGTAGGCTCCGCCCATCGGTCCGCGGCGGCCCTGCGCGGCTTCTCCGAAGTCGAGCCGGTGGCCGTTCCGCTGGCGGACGGGCGCCCGGCCCGCACCGGGCACGCGTTGATCCAGCTCAGCTCCGGATCCACCGGTCCGGCCAAGGTCATCGCCCGCACCGCGTCCGACCTGCTGCGCGAACTCGACTGCTACCGACGGCTGGTGGAGTTCCCCGGCGAGGGCGAGCGGGTCGTCCTGCTCTCCTCGGTGGTGCATGTGCTCGGCCTGGTCGGCGGGCTGCTCAACAGCCTGTACGCCCGGGTCGCGCTCACCGTGCCGGAGCGGATGACGGCGGCGGGCATCCTCGCCGAGGTCGCCGCGAGCGACCGGCCGACCACCGTGATCGGGGTGCCGTTCCACGCCGAACTGCTGGCGGGGGCGGTCGCTCCCCCGCCGCTGCCCCGGCTGCGGCGGATGGTCGTGGCGGGCGAACTCGTCCGCCCGGGACTGCCCGCGCTGTTCACCGAGCGCTACGGCGTCCCGCTCGGCACCATGTACGGCATGACCGAGACCGGGGTCATCGCCACCGACCTCTCCGGTACGCTCCACCCGGCCAAGCGGCCCGTTCACGGCATGGAACTGCGCCTGGTGAAGGGTGAGTTGCAGATCGGTGCGACGTCCTCCCCGTACCCCGGGCTGGACGATCCGACCCGCTGGTCGGACGGCTGGCTGCACACCCGGGACGCGGCCGAGCTGGCCGCCGACGGCCTGGTCACCGTGCTCGGCCGGCTGGACTCCCAGGTCTCGATCGGCGGGCTGAAGGTCGACCTCACCGAGGTCGAGCAGACGCTCACCGCGCTGCCCGAGGTCCGCGAGGCCGTCGTGGTCTTCGACGGCGGCGCGATCGAGGCCTACCTGGCGACCGAGCCGGAGGCCGAACTCGCCTCCGTCCAGGAGGGGCTGGCCCGCCGCCTGGCCGCCTACAAGCGGCCGCGTCGGCTCGCCCGGCTGGACCGGCTCCCCCGCACCGCCACCGGAAAGCTGCTGCGCGACCCGGCCGCCCTGCGCGCGACCGCCGCCGCCCCCGACTGACCCGCCCCCGACTGACCCGTGCGCGGCCGTCGCCGGCCGCACCCCGTTCCGTCCGCACCACCACCCCGACAAGGAGCCCACCACCATGCAGGACCGCATCCGCGCCTTCGTCCTGGCCGCACTCGCCGAGATGCAGTACGACGTCTCCGAGGTCACCGGGGACACCGACCTCGGCCCGGCCGGGCTGGACCTCGAATCGCTCGCGCTGGCCGACCTGTCCGTGCAGGTCGAGGACGAGTTCGGGATCAAGTTCGACCTGGACGAGATGGAGACCACCGCGCTGATGACGCTGGACGAGTTCACCGCCGACGTCGCCCGCCGGATCGACGCCCTCGCCACCACCTCCGGCAGCGCCGCGTGACCGGCTCCCCGCTCCCCGACGGCCTGCCGGACCGGGCCGAGGTCCTGACCATGCTGGCGGCGTTCGGGCAGCGCGCCGTCGACACCGTGCCCGAGGACCTCGGCTCACTCGAACTGACCTGGCTCGTCGCCGAGTTCGAGCAGCGGTACGGGCTCCAGCTGGACCTGGACGACGACCGCTTCGGCGCGGTGCGCACCGTCGACGACGCCACCGGCCTGCTGCGCGAGGCCGTCCTCGCCGACCGCGCGGGCGCACGGCCGTGATCCCCGCCCGCACCGGCTCCGGGCCGCCGGGCCGGGCGCCCGGCCGCCCGGTGCTCACCGGTGCCGGGGTGCTCAGCGCCGCCGGGCGCGGGCTCGACGCACTGACCGAGGCCACCGCCCACGGCAAGTCCCTGTTCGGCCCGGTCACCCGCTTCGACGTGAGCGCCCGCCGCACCACCCGCGCCGCGCTGTTCCCCGACACCGGCCCGCCGGCCCGCCGCCACCCGCTGGCCGGGGCCGTGCTCGACGCGATCGGCCAGGCCTGCCGACAGGCCGGGCTGACCGCCGCCGAGGGCGCCGGCCTGCCCGTGCTGCTCGCCCTGCACAGCGACGGACACACCCGCGCGACCGCCGACGCGGTGGCCGCCGGAGTCCGGTCCGACTGGGGCGCGCCGGGCGTCACCCGGGTCTACAACGGCGCCTGCGTGGCCGCCGCGACCGCCGTCGCCGACGCGGGCGCCCTGGTGGCCGCCGGACGGCACGAGCGGGTCCTGGTCGCGGCCGGGCACCTCGTCGAACCGGGCGTCTTCGCGGTCTTCGACGCCGGACGGGCGCTGGCCCGGGACGGCGAGGCGCGCCCGTTCAGCGCCGGCCGCACCGGCACCCTGCTCGCCGACGCGGCCGCCGCCGTCCTGGTCGAATCCGCCCCCGCCGCCGAACGGCGCGGCGCACCCGCGCTCGCCCGGCTGGCGGGGTGGGGCCGGGCCGGGGACGCCCACCACGTCTGCCGCCCGGAACCGGAGGGGGACGGGGCGGCCCGGGCGATCGGGGCCGCGCTCGCGCGGGCGGGCGTCGATCCGGCCGAGGTCGGCTACGTCAACGCCAACGGAACCGGCTCCACCCTCGCTGACCGGGCCGAGGCCCGCGCCCTGCGGCGGGTGTTCGGCACGCACACCGACCGCCTGCCGGTCAGCTCCAGCAAGTCCGTGCACGGGCACGCCCTGGAGGCCTCCGCACTGCTCGAACTCGTCGTCACGGTCGGCGCGTTGGGCACCGGACTGCTCCCGGTCAACGCCGGCTGGCTCGGCCCGGACCAGGACCTCGCGCTGGACCTCGTCCTGGACGGCCCGCGCGCCGCCCGCCCCTCGTACGCCCTCAGCCTCAACTCCGCCTTCGGCGGCGCCAACACCGCGCTGCTGCTGGCCCCGGGATGACAGCCACCGCCATGACCACCTCTGCCGACCACACCCACGGACTGCGGATCCTCGCCGAGGCCCGCCGCCCCGCCCCCGGCCTGGACGGACCGCCGCCACCGCTGCCCGGCTTCGCCGCCTCCGGCTTCAACCCGCTGGTCGCCGACACCGCCGAGCGCTGTCTGCGTGCCCACCACGGCGATCCGCCCGCCCCCGGACGGACCGCCCTGCTACTCGCCAGCGCGAGCGGCGACCTCGACACCGCGCGGGCCATCGAACGCAGCGCCGAACCCGGACAGCGGACCGGCCCGCTGCTGTTCTTCCAGTCCAACCCGAACGCCGTCCTCGGGCACGTCTCCGCGCGCTGGGGCCTGACCGGCCCCGTCGTGGCGGTTTGCCCGGCCGAGGCCGACCCCGGTCGCGTCCCGGCCGAGGCGTTCGAACTCGCCGCACTGCTGCTCGAGGACGGCGACGCCGACCTGGTGCTGGCCGTGGCCGTCGAGCGGACGCCCGACGGGGACCACCGGGCCGCCGCCGTCCTGCTCGCCGGTCCGGGCACGGAACCCGACCGGGCTGAACCACCCGGGCACCGCCGGCCGTAGGAACCATCGAGGCCCGGCGCCTGACGCAGCCGCACCCGGCACACCAGCGCCCCTCCCGGGCATCGCCTCGCACCCGACACCCGCCGCCCGAGCGGCACACCGCCCCGGCCGCCCGCGCGGCACACCGCCTCGCCGCCCCGCGCGGCCGACCCGCCACCCGATCAGCCGCCCGGGCCGTCCACCGGCCCCGAGGGAGGGACCCACCCCCGTGACCATCCGCAGCCTCCGCACCCAGCTCGCGGACGACCCCGACGTCGGCGCCGGCAACGTCCTGACCGCCCGGATCGCCCTCGGGCTCGACCTGGACGTGCCGCTGCTCAGCTTCGACACCCCGGTGGACGACCACCCCGCCTGGCAGCCGTTCACCCTGCGCGAGCTGGACCGAGCCGTCCGGGCCCGCGCCGCCGCCCTGCACGGCCTGGGCATCACCCGGCGCGACCCGGTGGTGGTGTACGCGAGCGACGCCGCCGACCACGTGCTCGCCTTCCTCGCCCTGACCCGGCTCGGCGCCGTCCCCGCGCTGCTCAACCCCAATCTGGACGGCGAGCGCGCCGCCCGCTACATCGCCCGCCTCGGCGCGGCCGGGGTCCTCGCCGACCCCGCCCACCTGGCCGCGCTGGCCGGCCACCAGACCGGCGCGCCGCTGCTGCCCGAGATCGCCGCCCTCGGCACCGGCGACCCGGACGCCGCCCCGGAGCCGTACCGGCACTGGTCCGGCGACCCAGTGGCGATCACCCACTCCTCCGGCACCACCGGGATGCCCAAGGCCGTCGTCCACTCGCACGCGAGCCTGTACGCGGCGATCCGTCACCGGCTGCGGCTGCCCCGCCCGCAGGGCCAGGACCGGATGCTCAGCGCACTGCCCGCCCCGCACGCCGCCACCCTGATCGCCCTCAACCTCGCACTCAGCTCGCACACCGAACTCGCCGTGCTCTCCCGGCAGTCCGGCGACGGCGTGCTGGCGGCCGTCGAGCGCTGGCGGCCCACCGGAGTGATCGGTTTCGCCGCCACCTGGGCCGACCTCGCCCGGCACGACCTCGCCACCCGCGACCTGACCTCCGTCGCGCTCTGGTGGAACACCGGCGACTGCGCCCACGAGGTGCACATCCGCCGCCTCATCGCCACCGGCAGCCGGGAGACCGTCACCCGCGACGGCCGCACCCGGGTGCCCGGCTCGCTGTTCGTGGACGGCCTCGGCTCCACCGAGATGGGCCACTCCCACTTCTTCATCACCCACGGCCCCGGCACCGAGCGCTACGGCCGCTGCGTCGGCCGCCCGCACGCCTTCGTCGACTGCGAGGTGGTCGGCCCCGACGGCGAGCCGCTCGGGCCCGGCGAGGTCGGCGAACTCGCCACCGCCTCGCCCACCCTGGCACTCGGCTACTGGAACGACTCGGCCACCACCTTCCGCACCCGGCTGCGCGGCCGCTTCCTCACCGGGGACCTGATGTACCGGGACGAGGAGGGCTACTACTACCACGTCGACCGGGCCGTCGACTCGGTCGAACTCGCCGACGGCCGACGGCTGTTCACCGCGATGTCGGAGGAGCGCGTACTCGCCGCCTGCCCGGACGTGCTGGACTGCACGGTGGTCGCGGTACGGGACGGCGACCGCGTGGTCACCGACGTGCTGCTGCTCCTCGCCGCGGGCGCCGACGAGGCCGCGGACCGCACCGCGGCGGTCGTCGCCGCCCTGGACGAGGCCGCCGCGGCGACCGTCCGCAAGGTGCTGGTGGTCTCCCCCGACGACATCCCGCTCGGCCCGACCGGCAAGGTCCGCAAGGTCCTGCTGCGGGAGAACCACCTCGCGGCGGTGGGCGCGTGAACGGGCGAAGCGGGCGAACCGTCCGGAGGTTCGCGTTGCGCGAAGCGGCCGCCGAGCGAAGCGAGGTGGGCGCATGACCCCGCGACCCGGCGCCGTCGTCACCGGTATCGGCCTGGTCTCCCCGCTCGGCCGCGAACCCGCCGAGGTGTTCGAGGCGCTGACCGCCGGCCGCTCCGGCCTGCGGGCCGTCCCCGAGGGCCACCCCGCGCACGGCTGGCTGCCCGCCGCCGGGATCGCCCCCGCCGTGGACGGCCGGGAGGTGCTGCCGCCCACCGAGACCCGCTGCGTCGACCGCTTCGTGCTGCTCGCCCTGGCCGCCGCCGACGACGCGCTCGCCGACGCCGGCCTGGCCGTCGGCCGGGACGCCGACCCGCACCGCACCGCCGTGGTGCTGGCCACCGGCGGCGGCGGACTGGAGACCTTCGAGCAGCAGTCGCACCGCCGGCTGGAACGCGGCCGCCCCGGCGTCAGCCCGTACCTGCTGCCCGGGATGCTCTCCAACATGGCGGCCGCCCGGATCGCCATCAAGCACGGCATCCGGGGCTACAGCTCCGCCGTGGTGACGGCCTGCGCGGCCGGCGCCCAGGCGATCGCCGAGGGGCTGCGGCTGATCCGGGCCGGCGACGCCGACGTGGTGGTGTGCGGCGGCACCGAGTCCTCGCTGCACCCGACGATCGCCGCCGCCTTCACCAACGCCCGGACCCTGGCACAGGGTTGGGAGGATCCGGAGCAGGCGAGCCGGCCCTTCGACGCCCGCCGCAACGGCTTCGTGCTGGGCGAGGGCAGCGCCGTCCTCGTACTGGAGCGGGCCGAGCACGCCGAGGCGCGCGGCGCCGCCGGGTACGCGGACGTCCTCGGCTGGGGCGCCTCCACCGACGCCCACCACCCGACCTCGCCGCGCCCGGACGGCACCGGCGCCGCCGACGCGATGCGTGCCGCACTCGCCAACGCGGGCCTGGCCCCGGGCGACATCGACTACGTGAACGCCCACGGCACCGGCACCCGGCTCGGCGACGTGGCCGAGACCGCCGCGCTGCACGCCGTGTTCGGCGCGCGGCCGCCCGCAGTCAGCTCCACCAAGGGCGCCACCGGCCATCTCCTCGGCGCCGCGGGCGCGTTGGAGGCGGTGGTGACCGCCCTGGCGGTGGCGCGGGGGACGCTGCCGCCGACCCTCAACCTGACCGATCCCGACCCGGCCTGCAACCTGGACCACGTCCGGGGAGCCGCCCGGACCGGCCCGGTGCGCGCCGCGCTGAGCAACGCCTTCGCCTTCGGCGGCCACAACCTCAGCCTGGTCCTCGGCCCGGCCTCCACCCGCTCGGCCCGGTAGTCACCGTCCGCTGCCGCCGCCCACCGCCGCGCGGCGGCAGCCCGCCGATCCTCGATCCGCCATCCCTCCGGGGGAGATCCCGTTGTCCATCCAGACCATCACCCATGTCGAGTTCCACTGCGCGGACGCCGACAAGACCGCGGCCGGACTCCAGGCCGACTACGGCTTCACCGCCGACGCCCCGGCCACCGCGCCGGACGGCACCCGCACCGTCGGGCTGCGCCAGGGCACCATCCGGCTGCGGCTGACCTCCGCCACCGACCCGGAGCACCCGGTCGCCGAGTACGTCGCCCGGCACGGCGACGGCGTGGCCGTCCTCGCGCTCGGCTGCACCGACCCGGCGGCCGCGCTGGAGCGGGCCGAACGGCACGGCGCCCGGGTGCTCGACCGGGCCTGCGCGCTGATCGAGGGCTTCGGCGACACCGCCCTGCGCCTGGTGCCGCTGCCCGCCGCCGAGCCCGCACCGGAGACCGCACCCGAGCCCCGGCTGCTGGACGGGCTCGACCACGTCGCCGTCTGCCTGCCGGCCGGCACCCTCGCGGCCACCGTACGGTTCTGCGAGACCGCGCTGGGCTTCCGCACGGTCTTCGAGGAGTACATCGAGGTCGGCGAGCAGGCGATGGACTCCAAGGTGGTGCAGAGTGCCTCCGGCGGCGTCACCTTCACCCTGATCGAGCCCGACCCCACCCGCCGTCCCGGCCAGATCGACGAGTTCCTCGCCGCCCACGGCGGGGCCGGCGTCCAGCACCTCGCCTTCAGCACCCGCGACATCGCCGGCGCCGTCCGGACCGCCCGGGAGCGCGGCGTGGAGTTCCTGACCACCCCCGCCGCCTACTTCGACGCCCTGACCGACCGCCTCGGCGGGCCGGCCATCCCGGTGGGGACCCTGCGCGACCTGCACGTCCTGGTCGACCAGGACCACGGCGGCCGGCTGTTCCAGATCTTCGCCCGCTCCACGCACCCCCGGCGCACCTTCTTCCTCGAACTGATCGAGCGGCAGGGGGCGGGCACCTTCGGCACCGCGAACATCAAGGCCCTCTACGAGGCCGTCGAGCGGCACGGCCCCATCGCCCTCGACCGCCCCACCGGCGCCGACCGCCCCACCACCGTCGACCGGCCCGCTCCCGCACATCCGACGGAGGCCCGTCCGATGGCCGCCGCCCCCGCATTCCATCTCACCGAGGCCGAGCGCGCCCTGCTGCCCACCCCCGAGGAGGTGGCGCACTACCGCGAGCACGGCTGGTACCTCTCCCGCAAGCTCCTCGGCGACGAGGAACTGGACACCCTCCAGGCCGCCACCGAGCGGTACTACGCCGGCCACCGCGACCGCGAACTGCCCGTCCGGCCGCCCCGGCTGGCCTCCTGGCGGCCCGGGGACGGGCCGGTCCAGCGGCACAACGACTACGTGCACTTCGAGAGCGACGCGATCGGCGCGATCCTGCGCAAGCCGCTGATCGGCGCGGTGGCCGCGCTGCTCGCCGGCGCCGAGGAGATCCGGATCTTCCAGTCGACGCTCATCTACAAGCCCCCCGTGCCCGAGGAGCCCAGCAACCGGGTGCCCTGGCACTTCGACAAGCACTACTGGCAGACCTGCACCTCGGAGGAGATGCTCACCGCCTTCATCCCGTTCCACGACTGCCGCGAGGAGAACGGCACCATCACCATGGTCGACGGCAGCCACCGCTGGCGGGAGCTGCCCTCGGGCGAGGACTCCACCCGGCACTTCGCCGACCGCGACCGCTCCGAGCTGGAGGGCATCCTGGCCGCCAACGCGGCGCACAACGGGCAGCGGGTGCGGAAGGTCCCGATGCTGATCCCGCGCGGCCACATGTCCTTCCACCACTGCCTGACCTACCACGGCAGTGGCCCCAACCTGGCTTCCCACCCGCGCCGGGCGGTCTCGCTGCACCTCCAGGACGGCGCCAACGAGTACCGCCGGCACGACCGGCCGGACGGCGAGCCGGTGGTGTACAACCACGACGTGCTGGTGCGCCGCACGGACGACGGCCGCCCGGACTACGCCGACCCGCGGTTCTGCCCGACGGTCTGGCGGGGACGGCCGTGACCGCTCCCGCGCACACGGCCGACGGGCACGCGGTGCCGCCCGGCGGCCCTGGTCCCGCCCCGTTGGACACCCCGGCCGAGCGCTACCGGATGCTGCGGCTGATCCGGGGCTTCGAGGAGCTGGCGCTCGGCCTGGTGAAGTCCGGCGCGGTCCCCGGCGGCATCCACCCGTACATCGGGCAGGAGGCCGTCGCGGTCGGCGTGTGCTCGGCGCTCGGCCCGGGCGACCGGCTCACCAGCACCCACCGCGGCCACGGCCACGTGCTCGCCCGGGGCACCGCGCCGCACCGGCTGCTCGCCGAGCTCCTGGGACGGGTCGGCGGGTCGAACGGCGGCCGGGGCGGCTCCATGCACGCCGCCGACTTCTCGCTCGGCATCCTGGGCGCCAACGGCATGGTCGGCGCCGGCGCCCCGATCGCGGTCGGCGCCGCGTGGGCGGCCCGGGCCGCCTCGGCCGCCCCACCACTCGAACGGGCGGCGCCCGACCGGGTGACCGCCGCCGGTTCCGCCGCCGACCCCGCGCCGGTCGGCCGGACCGCGGTCGCGGTGGCCTTCTTCGGCGACGGAGCGCTCAACCAGGGCGTCCTGCTGGAGTCGCTCAACCTCGCCGCGATGTGGCGGCTGCCGGTGCTGTTCGTCTGCGAGGACAACGGCTACGCCACCACCCTGCCCGCCGCCACCGCCGTCGCGGGCAGTGCCGCCGGCCGGGCCGCCGCCTTCGGCATCCCCGCCGAGGAGGTCGACGGCATGGACACCGAAGCCGTCCGCGCCGCCGCGCTGCGCGCCGTCGAGCGGGCCCGGAACGGCCGCGGCCCCGGCTTCCTCAACTGCCGCACCTACCGCTACGAGGGCCACCACACCATGGAGCGCCGGATGAAGCTGCGCTACCGCTCCGCCGAGGAGGTCGGGGCGTGGCGCGAGCGCGACCCGCTCCCCCGCGCCGCCGCCCTGCTCGACCCGGCCACGGTCGCCGACCTGGACCGTTCGGTGGCCGAACAGCTCGCCGCCGCCGAGGAGTTCGCGCTTGCCTCGGCGCACCCGGACCCGGCCGGCGCGCTGGACCACCTGTACGCCGACGGGCTGCGGCCCAGGGCGGGAGTGACCTCGTGACCAGGCTCTCGTACACCAAGGCGCTCAACCGGGCGCTGGCCGACGAACTCGCCGCCGATCCGGCGGTCTGCGTCTTCGGCGAGGACATCGGCGCCGGCCTGGCCGGGCCGACCCTCGGCCTGCTGGACCGCTTCGGGCCGGAGCGGATCGTCGACACCCCGCTGTCCGAGCAGGCCTTCACCTCGATGGCGGTCGGCGCCGCCCTGGCCGGCCGGCGCCCGGTGCTGGAGTTCCAGATCCCCTCCCTGCTGTTCCTGGTCTTCGAGCAACTCGTCAACCAGGCCCACAAGTTCTCGCTGATGACCGGCGGCCAGGCCGCCGTCCCGCTGACCTGTCTGGTGCCCGGCTCGGGCTCCCGGGACGGCTGGGCCGGGCAGCACTCCGACCACCCGTACAGCCTGTTCGCGCACGCCGGGGTGAAGACCGTGGTGCCCGCCACCCCGACCGACGCCTACGGGCTGCTGCGCTCGGCGATCCGCGACCCGGACCCGGTCGTGGTGTTCGCGCCGGCTGCCGCGATGCCGGTGCGCGAGACCGTCACCTGGGACCTCGCCCCCGTCCCGCTCGGCCGGGCCCGGATCCACCGGCCGGGCACCGACGTCACCGTGGTCGCCCTCGGGCACCTGGTGCACGACGCCCTCGCGGTGGCCGAGGAGCTGGCGCCGGACCTCTCGGTGGAGGTCCTCGACCCGCGCACGGTGTACCCCTTCGACTGGCAGGCGCTCGCCGACTCGCTGGAGCGCACCGGACGCCTGGTCGTCCTGGACGACTCCAACCGCAGTTGCGGCTTCGGCGCCGAGGTGCTGGCCACCGCCGCCGAGGAGATGCGCCTGACCGCCCCGCCCCGCCGGATCACCCGCCCGGACGGCGCCGTACTGCCGTTCGCCCCCGTCCTCGACCGCGCCGTCCAGCCCGGCCGCGAGCAGCTGCGTCACGCGCTGGACCTCGTGATGAAGCACCGCTGACCGCACGGATTCGAGCCCCCGCAGGCCCCCATGTTCCCATGACCCGACCGAGGAGTCGCATTGTCCACGAACCGCTACCACTGGGACCGCTCGCACCCCGGGCTGACCAGCCTCCAGCAGGCCGTCGACCCGCTGCGCCGCGAGGTGGTCGAGCACTCGGTGTACCGCGCACTCACCGGCATCGAGCGCGTCCGCACCTTCCTCGGCAGCCACGTCTTCGCCGTCTGGGACTTCATGTCGCTGCTCAAGAGCCTCCAGCGCGACCTCACCTGCGTCGACGTGCCGTGGGTCCCGAACGGCCCGACCGCCAGCCGCCGGCTGATCAACGAGATCGTGCTGGTCGAGGAGAGCGACGAGCTCGGCGAGGGCTACACCAGCCACTTCGAGCTGTACCTGGACGGCATGCGGCAGGCCGGGGCCGACCCGCGCCCGATCGAGGACTTCCTGGCCCTGCTGGGCTCAGGCACCGCCGTGCCGGATGCCCTGAAGCGCGCCGGAGTGCCGCAGCCCGCCCTGGACTTCACCTCCACCACCTGGTCGATCGTGGAGAACGCGCCGGTGCACGGCCGGGCCGCCGCCTTCGCCTTCGGCCGTGAGGACCTGATCCCGGACATGTTCACCCAGGTCGTCCGGATCGACGACCCCGAGGGCTCGCTCACCGTCTTCAAGGACTACCTGGCCCGCCACATCGAGGTGGACGGCGAGCAGCACACCCCGATGGCGATGCAGATGCTGATCGACCTGTGCGGCGACGACCAGGCCAAGTGGGACTCCTGCGCCGAGACGGTCCGCAGCGCACTGCGCGCCCGGCTCCAGCTGTGGAGCGCGATCGAGCGTTCCTTCTGACACCCGCGACGGTACGGTCGCGCGGCGGCCGCTCCCGGCGACCACGGCGTCCGTGGCCGCCGGGAGCGGCTCAGATCACCTTGGGCAGGACGGCCTCCGAGGCGGGCGGCCGGTCCTCGGCCCGCCGGAAGCGGTGCAGTGCCGCCCGGCCCTGCGCCCCGCGCACCCGGGCGGCGAGCCGGGCCGGCAGCACCACGGTGGCCAGCCGGCCCTCGCCCCGGAACCCCTCGACCGTCCAACTAACCCAGGGGATCGGGTAGTTGGCGGCCGGACTGAAGAACACCGGGCGCCGGCCCTGGAAGCTCACCGCATAGGCGCCGAAGCCGCTCCAGTTGGAGAAGCTGAACCGGCGCGCGCCCGGGTCGAAGCCCAGCGGCACGCAGTCGCGCAGCCGTGAGCGGCCGAGGGTGGCCAGGAACCACAGGTTGGCGCGGAGGTTGAGGTGCGCGGCCGGAAACTCCTCGACCGCCGTGCGCAGCGCGTCGGCCAGTACCGCCGGGCCGTCCGCGGGGCGGTACGGCAGATGGACCTCGCTCAGCAGGTTGCCCACCAGTGCGGGCGACAGGCCCAGCCAGCGGCGCGCGTTGACCGGCACGGTCAGCATCCGCTCGGCGTGGTCACCGTCCAACTCCCGTAGCGTGCCGACGAGATGGGCGCAGAGCACGTCCCCGGCGGAGAGCGGCCGACCAGCCGCGGCACCGAACTCCTCGCGCATCCGGGACACTTCGGCGTCGGTGAAGGCGATCTGGACGATCCGGTTGGCGCGCGGGCCGACCGCCACCTCGTGGGCCAGCAGCTCCGCCTCCGCCGCCGAGGGCACCCGGAACCCGGGCCGCCCGCAGTCCTCGGCCGGGAGCACTTCGTTCAGCAACTCGTCCTGGTCGTCGACCAGTTCGGCCTCCGGCAGGGGCTCGCCCTCGACCGCCGCGGACCAGCTCCGCAGCAGCAGCATGAAGCTGTGCAGATCGCCGACCGCGTGGTGCCAGGAGCAGCCGAGCACCGTCCCGCCGTCGGCCGTGCGGGTCATCCGCACGGTGAGCAGCGGGACGCCGCCGTGGCGCGCGGCGGGGGCGTCCAGCGGGGCGACCAGTCCGGAGCCGGGCGCCGTCACCCGGCCCATCGCCTCGGCGAGCGTGCCCTCCACGGTGTAGACCTCGAACGGCACGCCGGTGTCGTCGCAGACCGCCTCCAGGACGCCCTCGACGGTGCGCAGCCGTCCGGCGAAGACCGGCACCCGTTCCAGCGCGCGCGCCAGGCCGGCGGCGAGCCGCTCGTCGTCCAGCGGGTGCTCGAAGCAGAGCACGACCGAGACGGCGAGGTCGGCGAGCATGGTGTCCATCAGCCCGCAGCGCAGCACCCGGTCGGTGGCGCGTCGGGCCCGGACGGTCCGGGACCGTCGCAACTGCGGCCAGATGCTCATGGTTTCCGTTCCGAAGCATTCGACGACCTCCGGCGCCGCGCGATCCGCGGACACGCCGAACGATAGTGGCGTACGGAGGCAGTGGTCCAGTCCAATCCCGCACTCCGGTACGGCCTTCCGAGCGCCGCGCCGGCAGCGGCGGCGATAGAATGCCGAGCATGGGAGAGCGCCCCGGCGCACCCTCCGCGCCGCCCCTCGTACTGGTCACCGACACCGACTCGCAGCTGATCGACCCGGCCCGGGCCTACCGCCTCGGCCGCGACCCGACCAGCGAGATCGTGCTGGACGACCCCCGGGTCTCCTGGCACCACGCGATCCTGCGCGCCACCGACGGGCACTGGCGGGTGGAGGACGTCGGCAGCACCAACGGCACCTACGACCACGGGCTGCGGGTCAGCAGCGAGGACGTCGGTCCGGGCACCCGGCTGCGCTTCGGCGATCCGGCCGCCGGCCCCTGCGTGACCTTCGCCGACCCGGCCGATCCGGCGCCCGCGCCCGCCTCCGCCCCCTCGGCCGCCCTCGACGCCGCGGATCCCGTACTCGCGGCGCGGGAGCGCCCGTCCCTGGTCGCCCCCCGGCTCTCCGGCACCTTCCGCAGCCCGAGCGCCGTCCTGCAGCTGCCCGGGCACACCGTACGGATCGGCCGCTCGCCCGACAACGACCTGGTCCTGGACGACCTGGTGGTCTCCCGGCACCACGCCGAGCTGCGCGAACTGCCCGACGGCGGCCACGAGATCGTCGACCTGGACAGCCACAACGGCACCTACCTCAACGGCCGCCCGGTCCGCCGGGCCCCGGTCGGCCCGGCCGACATCGTCGGCATCGGCCACTCCGCGCTCTGCCTGGCCGACGGCCGACTGGTCGAGTACACCGACACCGGCGAGATCTCCCTGGACGTCCGCAACCTGGTGGTCCGGGTCGGCCCCGACCACCGGGTGCTGCTGGACGACGTCGGCTTCCCGCTCGCCGAGAAGGCGCTGCTCGCGGTGGCCGGCCCCAGCGGCGCCGGCAAGTCCACGCTGCTCAACGCCCTCACCGGGCTGCGCCCCGCCGACGAGGGCACGGTGCTGTACGACGGCCGCGACCTCTACCGCGACTACGCCGAGCTGCGCCGCCGGATCGGCCTGGTGCCGCAGGACGACATCCTGCACACCCAGCTCACCGTCCGCCGCGCCCTGTCCTACGCCGCCGAGCTGCGCTTCCCGGGCGACACCGATCCGCAGGAGCGGGAGGCCCGGGTCCTGGAGGTGATCCACGAGCTGGGCCTGGACGCCCGGGCCGACCAGGTGATCGCCAGCCTCTCCGGTGGCCAGCGCAAGCGGGTCAGCGTCGCGCTGGAGCTGCTCACCAAGCCGTCCCTGCTCTTCCTCGACGAGCCGACCTCCGGCCTGGACCCGGGCATGGAGCGCTCGGTGATGCGGATGCTGCGCGGGCTGGCCGACGACGGCCGGACGGTGGTCGTGGTGACCCACAGCGTGCTCAGCCTGAACGTCTGCGACCGGCTGCTGGTGCTGGCCCCGGGCGGGCGGACGGCGTTCTACGGGCCGCCCGGCGAGGCGCTGGAGTTCTTCGGCTTCGAGGAGTGGCCGGAGGCCTTCGAGGCCTTCGAGAACGAGGACCACGCGGCCTGGCAGGATCGGTTCCGGCAGTCCCCGCAGTACGCGCGCTACGTCGCGGCCGACGACGGGGCGGCGCCGCACCGGGCCCCGCAGCCGGCCCCGCAGCCGGCCCCGCAGCCGTACGCGTCCCAGCCTGAGCCGGTCGCGCCCGCGATCGGCCGGGAGAAGCCGCAGAGCTGGTTCTCCCAACTGGGCACCCTGGTGCGCCGGTACACCTCCGTGCTGGCCGCCGACCGGCTCTTCCTGACCATCATGGTGGTGCTGCCCTTCGTGATCGGCCTGATGTGCCGGGCGATGGCCGGCTCCCGGCTCTCCCCCGAGAACGCCGTGAACTGCCTGCTCACGCTCTGCATCGGCGGGCTGCTCACCGGATCCGCCAACTCGGTGCGCGAACTGGTCAAGGAACGCGCGATCTACCAACGGGAGCGGGTGGTCGGGCTCTCCAGATCGGCCTACCTGGTCTCCAAGGTGGTGGTGCTGGGCACGGTCACGGTGGCCCAGGCCGTCGTCCTGACCGTGGTCGGCCTGGCCGGGGTGGACCTGTCCTTCGCGGTGCCGACCGGCGTGGTGATGCCGCAGCTGCCCGAGCTGATCATCGCGGTCGCGCTGCTCGCCTTCTCGGCGATGATGCTCGGCCTGGTGGTCTCGGCCCTGGTGGACAAGGAGGAGGCCACCATGCCGCTGCTGGTGCTCCTCTCGGTGGTGCAGATCGTCTTCAGCGGTCTGATGCTCAAGCTGCACGGCGTCCCGGGGCTGGAGCAGTTCGCCTGGCTGATCCCGTCCCGCTGGGGCCTGTCGGCGATGGCGCGCACCGTCGAGCTGCACGGCATCTTCCCGAACGCGATCACCGCCGACCCGATGTTCCGCCACCAGCGCTCCGGCTGGCTGCTGAGCATGGTGCTGCTGCCCGCGCTGTCGCTGCTGTACGGCCTGGTGGTGCTGGCCCTGCTGCGGCGGCACGAGCCCAGCATCATGCGGCGGTGACCCGCCCATGGACGAGTTCGCCTTCCGCCCCACCCATGTCGCCCCGCCGGACGGGCTGGCCTCCTGGGAGGCACCGGACCCGGGCCGGCCCGCCACCCGCCTCGACCCGCTGCTGCCGCTGCGGCTGCTCGACCGCCGGGGCGACTGGGCCCGGATCCTCTGCTCCAACGGCTGGACCGCCTGGGTGGACGGCCGGCTGCTGGTCGCCCTGCCGCAGACACCGCCCACCGCCGGGGCCCCGCCCGCGCGGACCGCCGACCCGCGCCCGGCGCTCGCCGAGGCCGGGGGCGCACTCGCCCGCTACCGCGCCCTGCTGGAGGACCTCGCCACCGGCGCCCTCGACCTGGAGGCCTTCCGGGAGCGCACCCGCGGCCTGCGGATCGGCCTGGTGGTCGACGGCGAGGCGGTCTGGCTGTTCGATCCGGTGCACGACCGCTGGTGCTACGGCGACGGGCTCCAGCTCCAGACGTACGCGGCCACCGACCACCCGGTGGCGCCCGCCTCCCCGCGGACCGGCCCGCCGCCCGTGCACAGCCCGTCCGCCCCCACCCGGACCGGTGAGCCGTGACCTCCGCCGACCGGCCGTCCGCCGAGGGACCCACCGCCGGAAGGCCTGCCGTCGACCCGTCCACCGCAGGGCGGGACGCCCCCGTCCTGCCCTCCGGGCTGGTCGGGCGGCAGGTCGCCGGCTACCGGCTGGAGCAGGAGATCGGGCGCGGCGGCATGGCCGTGGTCTACCGGGCCAAGGACCTGCGGCTCGGCCGGACCGTCGCGATCAAGCTGCTCGCCCCGGAGCTGGCCCGCAACGAGGTGTTCCGGCAGCGCTTCATGCACGAGTCGGAGGCCGCCGCCGCGATCGACCACCCGCACATCATCCCGGTGTTCGAGGCGGGCGAGCAGGACGGCATCCTGTTCCTCGCGATGCGCTACGTCGAGGGCGGCGACCTGCGCGCCCTGATCAACCGCTCCAGCCCGCTCCCGGTCGGGCGGGCCGTCCGGCTCGCGCTCCAGATCGCCTCGGCGCTGGACGCCGCCCACGGCCACGACCTGGTGCACCGGGACGTCAAGCCGGGCAACGTGCTGGTCGCCGCCGGAACGGACAGCGAGCACCCGGAGCACCTCTACCTGGCGGACTTCGGCCTGACCAAGAAGTCCCTCTCGCTCAGCGGCCTGACCAGCGTCGGCCAGATCGTCGGCACGCTCGACTACGCCGCACCCGAGCAGATCTCCGGCAAGCCGCTGGACGGGCGCTGCGACCAGTACGGCCTCGGCTGCGTGGTGTTCGAGATGCTCGCGGGCGCCCCGCCGTTCCGCCGGGAGAGCGACCTCGCGCTGCTCTGGGCGCACCTCAACGACCCGCCGCCCGGGCTGCGCGAGCACCGGCCCGAGCTGCCGGCCGGCGTCGAGGCGGTGGTGGCCCGGGCGCTGGCCAAGCGGCCCGGGGAGCGGTACCCGAGCTGCCTGGGGTTCGTCGCCGAGCTGCGCGCGGCGAGCACCGCCGGCGCGCCGGAGCCGTGGCGCGCGGACGGGCCGCCCACCCGGGTGGTCCCGGCGCTCGCCGCCGACCCTCCGGCGGTGCCGCGGCCGCCCGCCTGGGCCGCGGCGGTCGTCCACCCGCCGCCGTACCCGTCCGGAGGGAGCCGTCCGCCATGAACGCCCTGAGTCAGGTCTTCGCGGTGGTCGCCGCGGCGGTCCACCTGATCGTCTGGCCGCTGGAGAGCTTCCTGTACGGGCATCCACGGGTGCGCCGCCTGCTGACCGGCAGCACGGCGGACGCCCCGGAGGTCCGGCTGTGGCGCGTCAACGTGGGCTTCTACAACCTGTTCCTGGCGCTCGGCCTGGTCACCGGCCTGGTCCTGCTGCACACCGGGCACCCGGCTGCGGGGCGGGCGATGGTGCTCTACATCGCCGCGTTCATGGTCGCGGGCGGGACCACCCTGTTCGTCTCGGAACCCAGGCTGTGGCGCGGGGCGCTCGGTCAGGCCGTCCCGGCGGCCGTCATCCTTCTGGCCGAGGTTTTCTGACTCCGCGTCACCGGTTTCACCGCCGTCCGGCGGGGCTACACTCCGCCTACCCCGCGAAGGTCGCGGAGGCTGGGGGTGGCGGACAGCAGTGGTCAGGATCCCGATCACCGACCGGTACGTCGTCGGTCTCGGTTGCCGAGTGTGCGTCGAGCACGGGCCCACCGTGACGAAGGTGAACTGGCACGTCGCGCACCTGCCGGAGGGCGGCTCGCCCCGGCCCACCGGCGGCAACCAGGAGATCGGCCTGATCTGTCCGCGCTGCACGCGGTCGTTCTCGGTCCGGGTGGAGACCGCCGCCAGGGCGCGGGTCAAGCAGCGGGTCCAGCGGGTGGTGGGCTGGCTGCTGGTGCTCTCGCTGCTGGCCACCGTCCCCCTGCTGATCCAGCTGGGCGGCCGAACCGTCGAGGAGGGCGACGACCAGACGGTCGACAACATCGGCCTGCTCCTCGGCCTGGCGGCCGCGGGCGTGATCGTCGGCCCGTCGCTGCTGTTCGGGGCGAGCATGCACGACGGCGTCGGGAAGCTCCGGCAGATCCGGACGGACGGCCGCAAGACCAGATGGGTGCAGGGCCACCGGCTGTTCTGAGCCGGGGCCGCGCCGCCTGCCGGCCCGCGCACCGGCCACCCCCTGCTCGGCAGCTCGCGCCGGTCACCCCGGGCCCGTCACCCCGTGCCCGTCACCCCGGGCCCGCCGGCACCTCGCCGCGGTGCCGCACCCGGGTGGCGAGCAGGGCGCCGAGCGCGCCGGTGAGCAGCCCCCAGCCCGCCGCGAGCGGCACCGCCGTCCAGAGCACCGGGCGCAGGGTGAGGCTGCCGCTGCCCAGCCCGGACAGCGGGTTGTCGCCGCCGAGCACGGCACCCAGCAGGTCGCCCAGGCCGCCCTGGCCCAGGCCGACGCCGAGCACGGAGAGCCCGTAGTCGGCGTCCACCCGGGTCCACAGGCCGACCAGCAGCACGGTGACGGCGGTGGCGAGCCCGAACCGGACGGCGTGCTGCCAGAGCCGGACGGTGCGCGGCGAGCGGCGGGCCGCCAGGAAGGCGGCCGCCAGCAGCAGGACGGCGGCCAGCGGCAGCAGCCACCAGCTGCGCGCGTCCTGCTCCGCGAGGGTGCCGAGGTCGATGGTCGCCGGGCCGCCCCCGGGGGCGCGCAGCACCGTGCTGAGCGGTTTGGGGACGGGCAGGCCGAGCGCGCCGACCAGTCGGCCGTGCCATTCGGCGCCGAGCCCGACGCCGAAGGCCAGCCAGACCAGGTCGGGCAGCGCGAGCAGGACCACGGCCAGGGTCTGCCGGGCGTTGCCGTGCACGACCGCGGTCAGCACGCCGGCCACCGCACCGATCGCCAGGTACGCCAGCAGGACCGTCCAGAGCGCGAACGCGGCCGGCCGGACGGCGAGTTGGTAGCGCACCAGGGCGGGCGGCAGCGGGGCGCGCCGGGACACCGCGAAGGTGACCGCGAGCACCAGCAGCAGCCAGGCCAGCCCGATGCCGACGGTGGTCGGGCCGTCCGCGTGGAAGCCGACCTCCGGGGTGAGCCCGAGCGCGCCGCTGAGCGACTGCGCGAGGTCGCCGCCGAGCGGGACGACGAAGCTGTGCCGGGCGCCGACGGTGAGCAGCACCAGGGCGAGCAGCCAGACCAGCACCGTCCGGCCGATCCGCCCGAGCAGTTCACCGCCGCCCGCGACCGCGCGGAAGCGCAGCTGACGCAGGAACACCTCGGCCATCACGACCGCGCCGACCACCGAGACGCTCAGCGGCATCGCGCTGATCCCGGCCTCGATGGACGCGAAGTTCCCCGCTCCGCCGTCGAGTTGGACGTCGCCGCCGACGGCGAGCGCGAGCGTCGCGGCCAGTACGGCGGGGAAGCCGCCGTCCGGGAGGTCGTCGGCGCCGGCCAGCCAGAGGCCGAGCGCGGCCACCGCCGCCATCGCGACCAGCCCGGCCAGCACGACGGCGAGCGCGTCCAGCCAGCCGCGCACGGCGCCGGGCGGGCCCGCGGCCCGGGTGGTGGGCTGCTGCATGCCGCCTCCTCGTCGCTCGCGGGGTGCCCCGGATCCGGCCCGGGGCCCGGGCTCGAACGGCCGCCGGAGGACTCCCGTCCGGCTGCCGACCGGCTTCCGGTGGGGTTTCCAGGGTGGCCGACGTTCGGTGGCCACGCTCGGCGACGCCCGGAGCACCTGCTGTTGCGACGAAGGGGTCGGCGGGGGACAAAGGGAAGCCAGTGGCAGGAGCTTCCCGGGTCGGCCGTTCGGCCGGCCACCTGCGAAACGGAGCATCGATGACGTCCCAACCGCCTCCGTCCGGCGCGGCCGGCGAACCCCCGCACGGTCCCCCGTCCGGTCCCCCCTCCGGGCCGCTGGCCGGTCCACCGTCCGGCGGGGGTGCGTCCGGACCGACGTCCACGCCTCCGCCGCCCTCAGGTCCGTTCGGGGGCTCCGGCGCCTCCGGCTCAGGCGGCGGCGGGCGGCCGGGCGGGCCCGGCGGGTCGTCGGCGGGCGGCCCCGGGCGCGGCGCGCGCACACCGTGGTGGCGCTCCCGGAAGGGGCTGGCCGTGGCCGCGGGCGCGGTGGCGGCGGCCGTCGTGGCCACCGTGCTGATCACCAGCAACAACAAGGGCGGCCACGACACGAGCGTGCCGACCGCGAACGAGGTCGCCCTGCAGACCCCGGCCGACCCCGGGCCGGCTCCCTTCACCCCGTCGGTGGAGACCCAGGGGGTGAGCGCACCCGCACCCGCCCCCGCCACCCCGACGGCGCAGCAGCCGGGCGGCACCTCGCCCAAGAGCACTTCGCCGGCGGCGCTCCACAGCGTCGAGGGCGGCTCCGCCGGACTGTACGGCGGGACGATGAACAAGCCGAGTTGCGACACCGAGCGCCTGATCGGGATGGTCTCGACCGGGGACGCCGGGCGTGCCTGGGCCTCGGCGGCCGGCATCGCGCAGGCCGACATCCCCGGCTACCTGCGCTCGCTGACCTCCGCCTACCTGCGGGTGGACACCCGGGTGACCAACCACAGCTACAAGAGCGGCGCGGTGGTCGAGTACCAGTCCGCGCTCCAGGCGGGAACGGCCGTCCTGGTGGACTCCCAGGGCGTGCCCCGGGTGCGCTGCTCCTGCGGCAACCCGCTGAAGCCGCCGAAGCTGGTGAGCAACGCCAAGTACACCGGCAAGCCGTGGACGGGCTTCCAGCCGACCACGCTGGTCGTGGTCGTACCCGCCCCGCGGCCGGTGACCGAGATCGTCCTGGTGAACATCGAGACCGGCGGGTGGTTCGCCCGGCTGACCGGCCGGATCGAGATCGTGGACCGGCACGTCGAGCCGCCAAAGGGGCCGCTGGTGCCCGGCATCCCGGCGCCCGGCCCCTGGAAGCCCTCCACGCCCTCGGGTTCGGCGACGGCCTCCGGCGCCACCACCTCAGGGGCCACCTCGTCCGGGCCGAGTTCCTCCGGCGCCACGTCGTCCGGGCCGAGTTCCTCGGGCGCGACGAGTTCCGGGGCCACCTCGTCCGGGCCGAGCTCGTCGGGCGCGACGAGTTCCGGGGCCACGTCCTCGACCGGTTCGGGCCAGCCGTCCGGGTCGACCGCCACGACGGGCACGCCCTCCTCCTCGACCGGCACCTCGACGGCCACCCGGTCACCGACCGGCACCACCTCGAGCGCCCCGACGGCGACCGGCACCGGCACGACCAGCGCGGGCACGACGACCACCGGTACGACGACCACCGCCACCGGCCCGAACACCCCGACCGCGACCTGCGCGACCACGGCCCCGTCCACCCTGCCGCCCTGCCCGACCGCGTCGGCCGCCACCCAGAGCTGACCCGACGCGGAACCGAACCGGTGCGGAGCCGACCCGGCCCGACGCGCCACCACCCCCGCTGCCACCGGCCACCCTCCGGCCGGTGGCAGCGGCACGCCTCAGGGAAGCAGCACCCGCGCGTCCTCGGGCCCGAGCACCCGGCCGTCCGCCGAGCGCACCTCGACCGGCGCGACGGGGGCGCCGGACTCGCGGTCCACCAGGCGCGCCCGGGGCTCACCCTCCTGGAAGAACCACTGGTCACCCCACTGCCGCAGCGCCGTGATCACCGGGAACAGCGCGCGCCCCTTCTCCGTGAGCACGTACTCCTGGTACGGGCTGCCGTCGGCGGCCGGCGCGAGAACGAACACGCCGTTGGCGACCAGGTTGGCCAGCCGGGAGGACAGGATGTTCTTGGCCAGGCCGAGGTTCTTCTGGAACTGCCCGAAGCGGCGCAGCCCGTCGAAGGCGTCACGGACGATCAGCAGCGTCCACCCGTCGCCGACGACGTCGAGCGGACGGGCGACCGGGCAGGTCGATTCCTCGTGCGTGGTGCGTCTCGGCACTTCTCCCACCTCTCAGCTGTCGCCCGTCACCGGTCGGCGCCCAGCGTACCGATCATGACGTGGTTGCTTATCAAAACCAGAATATGCCATGGTGCTGCGGTAGCACTTTGAAACCACCGCGCCCTTCGAGGGAGTCCCGCCCATGACCTCTCCCGCCCGCAGCGCCACCTCCGCCACGTCCGACACCGCCCTGACCGCTGCCGGCTCCGTGACTGCTGCCACGTCCGACACGGCCGTCACGTCCGAGACCGCCTCCGGGGCCCCACCGCGCGGCCTGTCACCCGTCGTCGCCTGGCTGCTCTCCGTCGCCTGCGGCCTCGCCGTCGCCAACGTCTACTACTCGCAGCCGCTGCTCGACCTGATCGGCCGGGACTTCGGCATCGCCCCGGCGACCATCGGCCTGGTCGGCACCCTCACCCAGACGGGCTACGCCCTGGGCCTGCTGCTGCTCGTGCCGCTCGGCGACCACGTCAACCGCCGCACCCTGATCACCGCCCAGCTCGGGCTGTCCGTCCTCGCCCTCCTCGCCGTCGCACTCGCCCCCTCCGCTCCGCTGCTGCTCGCCGCGATGGCCGCCGTCGGCGTCCTCGCGGTCGTCGCCCAGGTGGTCGTCGCCTACTCCGCCCAACTCGCCGCTCCGGGCGACCAGGGCCGCGTGGTCGGCACCGTGACCAGCGGCATCGTGGTCGGCATCCTGCTCGCCCGCACCGTCGCCGGAACCATCGGCGACCTGGCCGGCTGGCGCGCCGTCTACGTCGCCTCCGCCGTCGCGACCGCCGCCATGGCCCTCGCCGTCGCGGCCGCCGTCCCGTCCGAGCGGCACCGGACGGCCGAACGGATCGGCTACCCGCGCCTGGTCGGCTCGGTGTTCGTGCTCTTCGCCCAGGAGCGCGTGCTCCGCGTCCGAGCCGTCCTCGCGCTGCTCAGCTTCACCTCCATCACCGTGCTGCTCACCCCGATGGTGCTCCCGCTCGCCGCACCGCCCTTCGACCTCAGCCACACCGAGATCGGGCTGCTCGGCCTCGCCGGCGCCGCCGGAGCCCTCGGCGCCGGGTACGCCGGCCGCCAGGCCGACCGCGGCCGGGCCGAACGCACCGCCGGAACCGGCCTCTCGGCGATGCTGGTCGGCTGGCTCCCGGCCGCCCTGCTGCCGCGCTCGGTCTGGTGGCTGGTGCTCGCCATGGTGGTGATCGACTACGGCCTGCAGTCCGTCCACGTCGCCAACCAGCACCTCCTGTACCAAGTCCGCCCCGAGGCGCAGAGCCGCCTGACGGCCGGCTACATGCTGCTCTACTCCGCCGGGTGCGGCGCGGGCGCGATCCTGTCCACCGTCGCCTACGACCACGGCGGCTGGACGGCCGTCTGCCTGCTCGGCGCCGCCACCAGCCTCACCGCGCTCGGCTACTGGTGGGCGGCGGCCCGCCGGTGACCGCCGCCCGGCTCCGCACCGCTCAACTCCCCTCCGCCGGCGCGGCCGTGGCGAGGACCTGGCGCAGCACCCGTATGCCCTCCCGCCACGCCGGGCCCTCCGCCGTCTCGTCCCACAGCTCGGCGAGCTCCGACTCCTCAGCGACCACCCGGTCGAGCGCCTGCACCGCGAGCGGGCGCAGCTCTTCGGCGAGCGGCGGCAGCGGCTCCTTGGGGCCGTAGGCCGTGGTCACCGCCGCCCCGCCGGGGCACTGCGCCGCCACCAGCGCGGCGGCGGCGACCGCCTCGCCCGCCTCGTCCGAGTCCAGGAAGTCCTCCGCCCGGACGGCGCACAACAGCGCCGACCGCAGCAGCGCCTCGCGCTCGCCCGGCGCCGCGTCGTCCAGGCCGCCGCCGAAGTCCGCCGCCGTGTCGTTGTCGAAGTGCCCGATGTCCCAGGTGCCCATTGCCGATCCCCTCACGCCGCTCGTGTTCGTGTGCGACGGATGCTTGCACACCCCACTGACAATCCGCCGGGCCGACGGATATTCGCTGGTCAGCGCGGCACTGATGGGGCATCGTACGGTCATGACGACCACGCAGGGGCTCGACCGGGACGGGTACATCGCGCGGGAGGGCTCGCTCGACCGGGTGCCGCCGGCGTTCGCGCCGGTGGTCACCGCCGCCCGCGAGCGGATCAGCGGGGCCTTCGGTCCGGAGCGGCTGCACAGCGCCTACCTCTACGGCAGCATCCCGCGCGGCACCGCGACCCCCGGCGTCTCCGACCTCGACCTGCTGCTCGCCCTGCACCACGAGCCCACCGCCGCGGACCGGGCGGCCGCCGACGCCCTGGAAGCCTCGCTCGACGCCGGGTTCGCCCAGGTGGACGGCGTCGGCGTGCTGCTCTTCGGCACCGGCACACTGCTCGGCGAGCTGGAGCGCCACGACCTGGGCTGGTTCGTCGCCTGCCTCTGCACCCCGCTGCTCGGCGAGGACCTCGCCACCCGGCTGCCCCGCTACCGCCCCACCTCGCTGCTCGCCCGGGAGACCAACGGCGACCTCGCCCTGGCCCTCCCGCACTGGCGCGAACGCCTGGCCACCGCCGGCACCGAGGCCGACCTGCGCCGCCTCGCCCGCGTCGTCTCCCGCCGCCTGGTCCGCACCGGCTTCACCCTGGTCATGCCCCGCTGGGGCGGCTGGACGAGCGACCTCGCCACCTCCGCCGAGGCCTTCGCCGGCTACTACCCGGACCGCGCCGGCCAGTTGCGCCTGGCCGCCGACACCGCCCGCACCCCCACCGTCGACCGCACCGCCCTGGCCGTACTCATCGACGACCTGGGCCCCTGGCTCGCCGCCGAGTACGCCGCCGTCCACGGCGTGAAGGCGCCCCGCCCGTAACGGCGTCCGACGGCCGCTCCGCCGCCCGGGCCACCGGGACGGTGAGGACGTCGGCACGGCGTTCATCACGATCAGGTTTCAGCCACCGGCCCAGGGCTTGCCCGACGGCCATGTAATCGATTCCAATCGTCGAAACGCATCGATGTAATCGATTCCACAAGGAGGTGGGGCGGCTGTGACGAGCATCAAGGACGTCGCCGCCGAGGCAGGCGTGTCCGCCGCCACTGTCTCGCGTGTCCTGAATGAGCACCCTTCGGTGAGCGAGGACGCCCGGGCGCGGGTGCTGGCCGCCGTCGCGTCGCTCGGGTACCGGCCCAACGCGGTGGCACGGTCGCTGCGTACCGATCAGACCCACACCCTGGGCCTCGTGATCAGCGACGTGCTCAATCCGTACTTCACCGAGCTCGCGCGCTCCGTGGAGGAGGAGGCGCGGGCGCTGGGGTACAGCGTGATCATCGGGAACGCCGACGAGCGGCCCGAACTGCAGGACCACCACGTGCGGACGCTGCTGGACCGCCGTATCGACGGGCTGCTGGTCTCGCCCACCGACGGCGGGTCGCCGCTGATGCTGGACGCCGCCCGGGCCGGGACGCCGATGGTGTTCGTGGACCGGTGGATCCCCGGCGTCGACGTTCCGGTGGTGCGGGCGGACGGGCGGGGTGCCGTACGGGACCTCGTCGTGCACCTGCACCGGCTGGGGCACCGGCGGCTGGCGATCATCGCCGGGCCGGCGGCCACCACGACCGGGCAGGAGCGGGTGGAGGCGTTCCGCGAGGCGCTGGAGGAGTGCGGCCTCGACCTGCCGGACCAGTACATCGGCCAGGGCGACTTCCAGGCCGCCAGCGGCCGGCGGGCGACCGAGCGGTTCCTCGACCTCGCCGAGCCGCCGCAGGTCGTGTTCGCGGCGGACAACCTGATGGCGCTGGGTGCCCTGGACGCCGTACGCGCCCGCGGTCTGCGGGTGCCGGACGACATCGCGCTCGCCGCGTTCGACGACATCCGCTGGTTCGTGCACACGGACCCGCCGATCACCGCGATCGCCCAGCCCACCGGCGAGCTGGGCCGGGCCGCCGTGCGCGCGCTCGTGGACCGCATCGAGGGGCGGGCGCCGCGCTCCGTGACGCTCCCCGCCCGCCTCGTCGTCCGCCGCTCGTGCGGCGAGGTCCCCGCAACGGAGAGGAGCCGGTCGTGAGCGACGCGGACGAGTTGCTGCGCATCGAGGGCGTGCGGAAGACCTTCCCCGGGGTGGTCGCGCTGGACGGCGTCGACTTCGACCTGCGGCGGGGCGAGGTCCATGTGCTGCTCGGTGAGAACGGCGCGGGGAAGAGCACCCTGATCAAGGTGCTCTCCGGTGCCCACGCACCCGACGAGGGCCGCGTCCTGGTCGGTGGCGAGGAGGTCCGCATCCACGGTGCGCGGGACTCCGAACGGCTCGGGATCGCCACCATCTACCAGGAGTTCAACCTCGTCCCCGATCTGACGGTCGCCGAGAACATCTTCCTGGGACGCCAGCCGCGCCGGTTCGGGATGATCGACCGCAAGAGGATGGAGGCGGACGCTTCGGCGCTCCTGGAGCGCGTCGGCGTCAGCGTCTCGCCCCGCGCGCGGGTACGTGAACTCGGCATCGCGCGCCTGCAGATGGTCGAGATCGCGAAGGCGCTGAGCCTGGACGCGCGGGTCCTGGTCATGGACGAGCCGACGGCCGTGCTGACCTCCGAGGAGGTCGAGAAGCTGTTCGTGATCGTGCGCCGGCTGCGCGAGGACGGCGTCGGGATCGTCTTCATCACGCACCACCTGGAGGAGATCGCCGCCCTCGGGGACCGGGTCACGGTCATCCGGGACGGCAGGTCGGTCGGACAGGTGCCCGCCTCCACGCCGGAGGAGGAGCTCGTACGGCTGATGGTGGGCCGGTCCATCGAGCAGCAGTACCCGCGCGAGCGGACCGTCCCGGGCGCCGCGCTGCTGTCCGTGGAGGGACTGTCCCGGGACGGTGTCTTCCAGGACGTCAGCTTCGAGGTGCGGGCCGGCGAGGTCGTCGGCGTGGCGGGGCTGGTCGGGGCGGGCCGTACCGAGGTGGTCCGGGCCGTCTTCGGGGCCGACCCGTACGACCGCGGCACGGTCCGCGTCTCCGGGGCCTGCCTGAAGCCGCACGACATCGGCGCCGCCATGACCGCGGGCATCGGGCTGGTGCCCGAGGACCGCAAGGGTCAGGGGCTGGTGCTCGACCAGTCGGTCGAGGAGAACCTCGGACTGGTCACCCTCAGGTCCGCGACCAGGGGCGGGATCGTCGACCTCGGGGGCC
Organism: Kitasatospora sp. NPDC001547; assembly: GCF_042894165.1. Taxonomy (NCBI): domain Bacteria; kingdom Bacillati; phylum Actinomycetota; class Actinomycetes; order Kitasatosporales; family Streptomycetaceae; genus Kitasatospora; species Kitasatospora sp. NPDC001547. The sequence goes on from NZ_JBIAVL010000006.1 coordinate 93,005, forward strand.
AGCGCGACGCCGCCGCGAGGATCGCCGGGCGACTCGGCGTACGGATGGCCGGGCTCGGTCAGCGGGTGCGCACGCTGTCCGGCGGCAACCAGCAGAAGGTCGTCATCGGCAAGTGGCTCCTGGCCGACACCAGGGTGCTGATCCTCGACGAACCCACCCGCGGCATCGACGTCGGCGCCAAGGTCGAGATCTACCGGCTCGTCAACGACCTGACGGCCGCCGGGGCCGCCGTCCTCATGGTCTCCAGCGATCTGCCCGAGGTGCTCGGGATGAGCGACCGGGTGCTGGTGATGGCCCAGGGCCGGATCGCGGGCGAGCTGTCCGCCGAGGAGGCCACGCAGGACGCGGTCATGTCGCTGGCCGTGAGCAACCCCACTACCGAACTGGAGGCCACCCGTGGCCGCTGAAACGCTCAAGAGCGGTACGGGCGCCGGTGGCGCCGCGACGTTGCGCCGTCTGCTGCTCGACAACGGCGCGCTGACCGCGCTGATCGTCCTCCTCGTCGCCATGTCGGCGCTGTCGGGCGACTTCCTCACCACCGACAACCTGCTCAACGTCGGCGTCCAGGCGGCCGTGACCGCCGTCCTCGCCTTCGGCGTCACCTTCGTGATCGTCTCGGCGGGCATCGACCTCTCGGTCGGTTCGGTGGCCGCGCTGTCGGCGACCGTGCTGGCGTGGAGCGCCACGTCGCACGGGGTGCCGGTGGCCGTCGCGGTGCTGCTGGCGCTGGCGACGGGCGTGGCCGCCGGCCTGGTGAACGGCTTCCTGGTCTCGTACGGCAAGCTGCCGCCGTTCATCGCGACGCTCGCGATGCTGTCGGTGGGGCGCGGTCTGGCGCTGGTGATCTCGGACGGATCGCCGATCGCGTTCCCGGCCTCGGTCTCCCACCTGGGTGACACGCTCGGCGGGTGGCTGCCGGTGCCGGTGCTCGTCATGGCGGCCATGGGCCTCGTCGCGGCGTTCGTCCTCGGCCGTACGTACCTCGGCCGCTCGATGTACGCCATCGGCGGCAACGAGGAGGCGGCCCGGCTCTCCGGCCTGCGGGTGCCCAGGCAGAAGCTCGCGATCTACGCGCTGTCCGGTGCGTTCGCCGCGGTCGCCGGCGTGGTCCTGGCCTCCCGGCTGTCCTCCGCGCAGCCGCAGGCCGCCACCGGGTACGAGCTGGACGCCATCGCCTCCGTCGTCATCGGCGGCGCCTCCCTCGCCGGGGGCACGGGCCGGGCTTCGGGGACGCTGATCGGCGCGCTCATCCTCGCGGTGCTGCGCAACGGGCTGAACCTGCTGAACGTCTCCGCGTTCTGGCAGCAGGTCGTCATCGGTGTCGTCATCGCGCTGGCCGTGCTGCTCGACACGGTGCGGCGCAGGGCCGGGGCCGCACCCGCGGCGGTCGGGGGGCCCGGCGGCGGACGGGGCAAGCAGGTGGCCACGTACGGGCTCGCGGCCCTCGTCGCGGTGGCGGTCGTGGGTGCGACGTCGTTCCTGCACGACGGTGCGAAGTCCGGCAGCCAGAAGGTCGGCCTCTCGCTCTCCACGCTCAACAACCCGTTCTTCGTGCAGATCCGCTCGGGTGCGCAGGCCGAGGCGAAGCGGCTGGGAGTGCAGCTGACGGTCACCGACGCGCAGAACGACGCCTCGCAGCAGGCCAACCAGCTGCAGAACTTCACCAGTTCGGGGCTCGGGGCGATCGTCGTCAACCCGGTGGACTCCGACGCGGCGGGCAACCCCGTGGCGGCCGCGGGCAAGGCGGGGATCCCGGTCATCGCCGTCGACCGCGGCGTCAACAAGGCCGGTGTGAACGCACTGGTCGCCTCCGACAACGTCGCCGGCGGTGAGCAGGCGGCGAAGGCTCTCGCCGACAAGCTCGGTGGCAGCGGGAGGATCGTGGTCCTCCAGGGGCTGGCCGGTACCTCCGCCGCGCGCGAGCGGGCCGAGGGCTTCGCCAAGGGGCTCCAGGCGTATCCGGGGATCGAGGTCGTCGCGCAGCAGCCCGCCGACTTCGACCGGACCAAGGGCCTCGACGTCATGTCGAACCTGCTCCAGGCGCACCCGGACGTCCAGGGCGTCATCGCCGCGAACGACGAGATGGCGCTCGGCGCGGCGAAGGCGCTCGGGTCCAGGGCCGGCGAGTCCGTGCAGGTCGTCGGCTTCGACGGGACTCCCGACGGGCTGACGGCGGTCGAGCAGGGGACGCTGTACGCGTCCGTGGCCCAGCAGCCGTCGCAGCTCGGGAAGATCGCCGTGGACAACGCGGTCAGGGCGATCAAGGGGGAGAAGGTCGAGGAGACCATCAAGGTGCCGGTGAAGGTGGTCACGAAGGAGAACGTGGCCGGGTTCAGCGGCTGAGACGGGTAAAGGGGTGGCCGGGGTGCCCGCGCGAGCGGGGCTCCGGCCGCCCCGTTCCGGATTTCCTGATTGGGGAGTGTGATGTACGACTACGACGTGCTGGTGGTGGGGTCGGCCAACGTCGACCTCGTGATCGGTGTCGAGCGCAGGCCCGGCGCCGGGGAGACGGTGCTCGGGTCGGACCTCGCCGTCCATCCCGGCGGCAAGGGTGCCAACCAGGCGGTCGCCGCCGCGCGGCTCGGGGCGCGCACCGCGCTGCTCGCGCGGGTCGGGGACGACGCGAACGGACGGCTGCTGCTGGAGTCGCAGCGCGAGGCGGGGGTCGACACCGAGGGCGTCCTGGTGGGCGGGGCCCCGACCGGCGTCGCCCTGATCACCGTCGACCCGTCGGGGGACAACAGCATCGTGGTGTCGCCCGGCGCGAACGGACGGCTCACGCCGGAGGACGTCCGGGCCGCCGGGCCCCTGTTCCGCGCCTCGCGAGTGGTCTCGGCGCAGTTGGAGATCCCGTTGGAGTCGGTCGTGGAGGTCGTGCGGCAACTGCCGTCCGGCACGAGGTTCGTGCTGAACCCCTCTCCCCCGCGGGCACTGCCGGCCGAGGTCCTGGCGGCCTGCGACCCGCTGATCGTCAACGAGCACGAGGCCCGGGTGATCCTCGGCGGCGGGGCCGTCGGCGACGATCCCGCCGCATGGGTGCGGGACCTGCTGGCGAGCGGGCCGGAATCGGTCGTGGTGACGCTCGGTTCGCAGGGCGCGTTGGTGGCGTCCGCCGGGGAGGAGGTCGTCCGGGTCGCGCCGGTGAAGGTCGACGCCGTCGACACGACGGGTGCCGGCGACTCCTTCACGGCCGCCCTGGCCTGGAAGCTGGGCGCGGGGGCCCCGCTCGCGGAGGCCGCCGCGTACGCCGCCCGGGTGGGCGCCGTCGCCGTGACGCGGCGGGGGGCGCAGGAGTCGTTCCCCACCGCCGAGGAGGTCGAGGCGCTGTGAAGAAGGGCGGGATCCTGAACCGCCATCTCGCCGGAGCCGTCGCCGAGTTGGGGCACGGCGACCGGGTGCTCGTGTGTGACGCGGGGATGCCGGTCCCGGACGGGCCCCGGGTGGTCGACCTCGCCTTCCGGGCGGGGATTCCGTCGTTCCAGGACGTCCTGACCGGGCTCCTCGACGAGTTGGTGATCGAGGGCGCGCTCGCGGCGCAGGAGGTACGGGAGGCGAACCCCGCCGCGCACGGGTTGCTGACCGGCTCCTTCGCCGAGCTCGCGTACGTGCCGCACGACACGCTGAAGGAGCTGAGCGCGGGGGCGCGCCTGGTGGTGCGCACCGGGGAGGCCCGGCCGTACGCGAACGTGCTGCTGCGGTGCGGAGTGTTCTTCTGAGTCGGGCCGCCGGACCACCTCGCCGTGCCCCGGCGGCATCCCGGTACGGCGCGAAGCCGCCGACCGCCCGCCCCTGCGATCCGATCTTTGCCCCGTCTATCGAAAATCGATAGATTGCTATCGTAGCTCGATGGAAGGGTAAGTCATGGGAAAGCTGGCAGTGCGCGCCCTGCGCGCCGTGCTCGCGGTGGTGCTCACCGGCACCGTGCTCGTACAGGCATTGATGGTGTGGGTTCTGGTCAGCGGGAGCGACCCGGAGGACGGGTCGCTCCCGCTGACCCCGCTGCGTGTGATCACGGTCCTGGGCCTCGGGACGGCCCAGGTCACCCTGGCCTGCGTATGGCGCCTGGTCACGATGGTGCGACGCGGGACCGTGTTCTCCCACGCCGCCTTCCGGTACGTGGACGTCATCATCGGCGCCATCGTCGCGGCTGCTCTCCTGTGGTTCGCGGTCACCGCCCTGAACGCGCCCGGCCAGCGGGACGACCCCGGCGTCACCGTCATCATGGGCGGGATCGGCGTGGCCGTCCTGGGGGTCGCGCTCATCGTGCTCGTCCTGCGGACGCTGCTCGCCCAGGCCGTCGCCCGCGACGTCGAAGCGTCGCGGATGCGGGCCGAGTTGGACGAGGTGATCTGATGCCGATCACCGTCGACATCGACGTGATGCTGGCCAGGCGGAAGATGTCCGTGGGCGAGCTCGCGGAGCGTGTGGGGATCACACCCGCCAACCTGGCGGTACTCAAGAACGGCCGCGCCAAGGCAGTGCGCTTCACGACGCTCGCCGCGCTCTGCGAGGTGCTCGAGTGCCAGCCGGGCGACCTGCTCCGCTGGGAGGCCGAGGACACCGCGGGCGAATGAACCGCGCCTGCCTCCGGCGGCACGAGCGTGTGCCGAGCCTTCGCGGCCCCGGATCCCGTGAACTCTCGCACCGCTGCCCGCGACCACCACGCCGGCCTCAGCTGACCGCCTTCCTGACCAGCGCGCTGATGCGCTGTTCGTCGGCTGCGGTCAGCTCCCTCAGGGCGTACGCGGTCGGCCACATGGCGCCGTCGTCGAGTGCCGCCTCGTCGCTGAAGCCGAGCGTGGCGTACCTCGACTTGAACTTCTCCGCGCTCTGGAAGTGGCAGACGACCTTGCCGTCCCTGGCGTACGCGGGCATCCCGTACCAGAGCTTGGGCGCGAGGCCCGGAGCGGCGGCCTTGACGATGGCGTGGATCCGCTCGGCGAGGATGCGGTCCGCCTCCGGCATCTCGGCGATCTTCGCGAGCACGTCCCGCTCCGCCGCCGCCTCCCTCTCCACACGGGACGAACCGCGCCGCGCCGCCGCCTTCTTCTGATCCCGCGCGTGCTCCTTCATCGCGGCCCGCTCCTCGGCGGTGAAACCGTTGTACTGCTCGGCAGTCGTGCCGGAGGTCTCGGCGGACGTCTTCGTGGTCTGCATGGCGGGTTCCTCTCGAACAGGGATGGAGTCGGGTGGCGGCGGGAGCTGACAGTCGGGGGTCAGGACGCCGCGGACGGCGCCGGGGCGATCGGCGCGGCGGCTTCCCAGGCGAACCCGTCCGCGTCGGTGAAGGGGCTGGTGGTGCCGCCGAGGACGATGCGGTGCGAGCCGGTGCCGTCGGCGGGGACGCCGAGGTCCCTGGCCAGACCGCGGCGCTTGTACAGGGCCAGCTTGACGGGGCTGGACTGGCCGGGGGCGAACTCGGCGTACTTGCCGCCGAAGCTCTTGGTCACGGTCAGGCCCCGGCCGGCGTAGAACCGCTTGGTGGCCTTCACGTCGTCGACGCCGAGCAGCAGGACGACCTCGTCGATCTCGCGGGTGGCGGGGCCGGTGTCCTTCCTGGCCGAGGTCGCGACCTTCCAGATCGTCCCGTCCGGGGCCTGGACGACGCCGCCGTAGCCCCACAGCGACTTCGCGGCGGGCTTGAGCACCGTGGCGCCGGCGTCCACGGCGGCGGCCACGAAGGCGTCGACGGTGGCCGGCCCGGACACCGTGAGGGCCAGGGTGAAGCCGCGGAAGCCGGTGGAATGCGCCTCGGACGCCCGTAGGAGTACGTACGTGTCCACGCCGAAGGCGCTGTAGAAGCGGTGGGCGGCCTCCAGGTCGGCCACCTCGATGGTGACGGACGCGAGGGAGGTGAGGGCTGCGGTGGAAGCGGTGGTGACGGGGGAAGCGGTGGTTGCCATGACCATCACGCTAGGCCCCGTGCGGCGGCCCGTGCTTCTCGATTCCTGACCGGTCCTGCGACCTGCTTCGCCATGAACACCGGCATGGCCTCCACACCGGCATGGCCGGCCCCCGCATCCGCCCCCTGGCGCCGGAAGGCCCCGGGCGGCGGCCTACCGACCGGCTCGGTGGCGGGAAGCCGTTTCCTGCGAGATGCGTCTCTCAGCCGGGTGGGACGGCGGGGCCGATGATCCGGTACCCCACGCCGGGGGTGGTGGCGATGACCGGAGGGGCGCCGAGTTTGCGGCGCAGGCGGCTGATGGTCACCGTGACGGTGTTGGTGAACGGGTCGGCGTGTTCGTCCCAGACCTGTTCGAGGAGGTTCTCCGTGCTGAGGAAGGCGGGACTCGCGTCCAGGAGGGCTTCGAGTACCGCGAACTCCTTGACGGAGAGATCGAGTTGGCGGCCGTCGCGGCTGGCGGTGCGGCGCATCGGGTCGAGTTCGATGCCCGCCGTGCTCAACGTGCGGGACCGGGCGGCGGGGCGGCGGCGGGCCAGCGCACGGATCCGCAGGACGAGTTCGGGAAAGTGGAAGGGCTTGGCGAGGTAGTCGTCGGCGCCCAGGGTCAGGCCGCTGACGCGGTCACCGGGTGAGTCGGCGGCGGTCAGCATCAGGACCATCACGCGGCCGTCCCGCTCGGTGATCATCTGGCAGAGGGTGTCGCCGTGGATGCCCGGCAGGTCCCGGTCGAGCACGACGACGTCGTACGCGTTGACGTCCAGTTTGGCCGCGGCGGCGAGCCCGTCGTGGGCCACGTCCACGGCCATGCCCTGGTCGCGCAGCCCTTCGGCGACGACTTCGGCGAGGGGGCGGGCGTCCTCGACCACCAGGACCCTCAACGTGCCACGCCCGTCTCCGTGTCCGGGGATTGCGCCGTCGCCCTGCCGTCCGTACGGGGAAGGGTGACGGTGACGCGCAGGCCGCCGTCGGGGCGGGCGCGCAGGTGCAGGGCGCCGTGGTGGGCCTGGGTGACGGCCGCGACGATGGAGAGGCCGAGGCCGCTGCCCCGTCCGGTGCCGGTCCGGTCGGCGCCGAGGCGGCGGAAGGGCAGCGCGAGGTCCGCCACCCGCCGCTGGTCGAGGACCGGTCCGCCGGACTCGACGACGAGGGACACCGCGCCCGTGTCGTCTCCCTCGGCCCGTACCGCGACGCTGATCCAGCCCCCGGGCTCGTTGTGCGTGATCGCGTTGTCGACCACGTTGTCGACCGCGCGGCGCAGCAGCGTCCGGCTGCCCCGCACCCAGGCGCAGTCGTCGATCCGGTCCTCACGCACGGTCAGGCCCTTGGCCGCGATGTCCTCCGCCCGTCCGGTCAGGGCGGCCAGCGCGAGTTGGCCGAGGGTGAGCCGCGCCGAGTCGGTGAACCCGCCGTGCTGGGTGCGGGCCAGGACGAGGAAGCTCTCCAACAGCCGGTCGACCTGGTCGAGTTCGGCACGCATCCGGGCGGCCAGTGTGGCCATGGCCCCGGGTACCGGGCCCGGCTTGGCGAGGGCCACGTCCAGGGAGGCCCGCATCGTGGTGAGCGGGGTGCGCAGCTCGTGGGAGGCGTTGGCGACGAAGAGGCGCTGCGCGTCGAAGGATCCCTCCAGTCGGCCGAGGAGGTCGTCGATGGTGTCGGCGAGGTCCTTGACCTCGTCGCCGGGGCCGTCGATGGCCAGGCGTTCGTGCAGGCTGTCGGCGGTGATCCGGCGGGTGGCCGCGGTCATCACGCGCAGCGGGCGAAGCACCCGGCCGGCGACGAACCAGCCGAGGCCGACCGAGACCACCGCCATGACGCCGAGGGCGATGGCGGAGCCCAGCAGGACCTGCCGTGACTGGGTGTCGTGCGCCTGGGCCAGTTGCTGCTCCAGCTCGTCGATGCGGCCCTGGGCCCGTGCCGCCGTGGCGGGCAGACCGGTGTCGCCGTCGGGGGCGGTCCGGCTGGAGCGCGATCCGCCGGATGCCACCACGGCCGCAATGGCCAGCAGCGCCGTTCCCGACAGCAGGAACAGCGTCACGTACAGGGCGGTGAAGCGAGTGCGGGCGGTGCCACGGCGCAGGCCGAACCGGGCCGTGCGACCGCGCGGGCCGAGCCGGGCGGTGCCACCGCGCGGGCCGAACCGGGCGGTCAGACCCGTGAGCCTTCGGGGCGGGCCCCATTCCATCCGCATGCTCCCCTCTCGCCACCGCACCAGGACGCGTACCGGCCCAGGCTAGGCCGAGGCGCCTAACAGCGGGATGACAGGGGCCGTTCGGTCCCTGTAACCCGCTCCGTCACAGGGTGGGGCCATGAGCGATGAGAGTACGAAGGCGACGATCGAGGTCGTAGGTCTGCGCAAACGCTTCGGGCCACGACTGGCTCTGGACGGGATGACGTTCACCGTGCGCCCCGGACGGGTGACCGGCTTCGTCGGCCCGAACGGCGCGGGCAAGTCCACCACCATGCGCGTCGTCCTGGGCCTTGACGCGGCCGAGGAGGGAAGGGCGCTGGTCGGCGGGGTGCCGTACCGCACGCTGCGTCGCCCGCTCCGGCATCTGGGGGCACTGCTCGACGCCTCCGCGCTGCAGCCGAGCCGCACCGCCCGCAACCACCTGCTGTGGCTGGCCCACTCACAGAACGTGCCGTCCCGGCGCGTGGACGAGGTCATCGAACAGGCCGGCCTGGGCCCGGCAGCCCGGCGCAGGGCCGGGGGCTTCTCGCTGGGCATGCGCCAGCGCCTGGGGATCGCGGCGGCACTGCTCGGTGACCCGCCGGTCCTCATGCTGGACGAGCCGTTCAACGGCCTCGACCCCGACGGCATCGTGTGGATGCGCGGATTCCTGGCGGAGCTGGCCCGGCAGGGCCGCGCCGTCCTGGTCTCCAGTCACCTGATGAGCGAACTGGAGGGCACAGCGGACCATCTCGTGGTGGTCGGCCGCGGCCGGGTCCTCGTGGACACCGGTGTGTCCGAACTGCTCGCCGAGGCGTCCGGCGGACGAATCACCCTGCGTACCTCCGCGCCTCCACGTGCCGCCCAGGTCCTGCACGGCGCGGGCGCCACCGTTCTCACCACCGGCCCCGACACCCTCGGCGTCACGGGCCTGCCCGACGAGGAGGTCGTGGCCCTGCTCGCCCGGAACGGGGTGCCGTTCTCCCAGGTGTCCGCGCACCGGGCGACGCTCGAGGAGGCATACCTGGAGCTCACCCGGGACGCGGTGGAGTACCGGGGCGTCCCGGCGGCGGAGGCCACGCGATGACGGCCACCCCCACCCCTCGTCCCCCGGCCACCAGGCGCGCCGAGCCGAGCGGGTTCCTCAGGACGCTGCGCGCCGAGTGGACGAAGTTCCGTACGGTACGCGGCTGGGTGCTCGCCACGGCGGGGGCGCTCCTGGTGACGGTCGTGGTCGGCCTGCTCGGCACGGCCGCCCCCGCCCCCGGCGGTCGCGGCGCCGACTCCGCCTCGTACCCGACGGGCCCCGGCGGCGAGGCCGTCAACGACAGCTTCTACTTCGTCCACAGGGCGCTCACCGGGGACGGCGCGCTCACCGTTGCCCTGCGGTCCCTGACCGGTGTGGCCGACACCGGGACCGGCCGGCCGGTCCAGGGCGCCCAGCCCTGGGCGAAGGCGGGGATCATCGTGAAGGAAAGCCTCACCCAGGGATCCCCGTACGCGGCGGTCATGGCCACCGGCGGCCACGGCGTGCGCATGCAGCACGACTACACGCACGACACGGCCGGCCCTTCCGGCGCGGCCACCCCGGAGTCCCCGCGCTGGCTGCGCCTGGTCCGCTCCGGCGACAGCCTCACCGGTTACGCCTCCACCGACGGCTCCCACTGGACCGAGGTCGGCCGTGCCAGGCTGCCCGGGCTTGCGCGCACCGTGCAGGCCGGGCTGTTCGCCACGTCGCCGGAGGCGAAGCAGGCCACCCCGGCGGGCACGGGGTTCAGCCCCGCCGTGGCCACCGGCGCCTTCGGCCGTCCCGACCTCACCGGTGACTGGTCCCGGAGCGCGTGGAGCGGCACGCAGGTGGGCGGTGACGCGGGCACCTCCGGGAGTTACACGAACACCACCGGGGGCGGCTTCACCGAGAGCGACGGCGGCGGGTTCACCGTGACCGGGGCCGGTGACATCGCACCGGTCGTCGGCGGGCCCGCCATGGGCGTCGGCTTCTCCGTGGAGAACTTCCTGGTCGGCACGTTCGCCGGGCTGGTCGTGCTGATCGCCGTGGGCACGGTGTTCATCACCGGCGAGTACCGGCGTGGTTTGCTGCGCACGACCATGGCCGCAACTCCCCTGCGGGGGCGGGTGCTTGGCGCCAAGGCGCTGGTGGCCGGAGGCGTCGCGTCCGCCGTCGGCCTGGTCGCCGCCGCGATCACCGTTCCCCTCGGGGAACGCAGCGCGCGCGGCAGGGGCTTCCACGTCCTCCCCGTCACGTCGGCGACCGAAGTGCGCGTCCTGGTCGGAACCGGCCTGCTCTGCGCAGCCGCCACCGTGCTCGCTCTCGGCGTCGGTGCCCTGCTGCGGCGCAGCGGCACGGCGGTCGCCCTCGTCGTCGCGTCGATCGTGCTGCCCTTCCTGCTCGCCACCTCCGGCGTACTGCCCCCGGGCGTCTCGGAGTGGCTGCTGCGGGTGACCCCGGCCGCGGGCTTCGCCGTCCAGCAGACCGTGCCGCGGTACGCGCAGGTGCTCAGCGTGTACGAGCCGTCGACCGGCTACTACCCGCTGGCGCCCTGGGCCGGCCTCGCCGTGCTGAGCGGGTACGCCGCGCTCGCCTTCGGTCTGGCCGTGGTGCGGCTGCGCGGGAGGGACGTATGAGCCTCCTGAGCGGTGCGCGCCCCACGAGCACGGCTGACGGCGCGTGGCGCGGGGGCTTCGGCCGCGCCCTGCGTGCGGAATGGACGAAGCTGCGCACCGCGGGGGAAACGGGCAGGCTGCTCCTGCTCGCCGTCGCGCTGACCGTGGCCGTCGGCTGCGGCACCGCCAAGGCCGTGAAGTGCCCGGACGCGGGGTGCGGCCAGGACGCCGTCAAGCTCGCCCTGTCCGGCGTCACCGTCGGGCAGGCGGTCATCGCCGTGCTCGCGGTGCTGGCCGTCAGCGGCGAGTACGGCACCGGGATGATCCGCACCACGCTCATGGCGGTGCCGAACCGGATCATCGTCCTCACCGCCAAGGCGGCGGTCCTCACCGCGGTCGTCCTGGCCTCCGGGACGGTGGCCGTCCTGGTCTCCCTCCTCGCCGGCCGCCACGTCCTGCCCGGCAACGGATTCACCGGGGCGCACGGCTACGCACCGCTGTCCCTGGCGGACGGTCCGACCCTGCGCGCGGCCGTGGGCTCGGTCCTCTACCTCGTCCTGATCGCCCTGATCGGCCTCGGCGTGGCGACGGCGGTACGGGAGGCGGCGACCGCCATCGGGATCGTGCTCGGGCTGCTCTACCTCTTCCCGGTCGTCATCCAGGTGGTCCACGACCCGGAGTGGCAGCGCCACCTCCAGCAGGTTTCGCCGATGTCCGCCGGACTGGCCGTCCAGACCACCCTCGTCCTGCACGAGCCGCCCATCGGCCCATGGGCCGGCCTGGGCGTGCTCGCCGCGTGGGCCGCGGGCGCGCTGCTGGTCGCCGGCCTGCTGCTGCGCGGGCGCGACGCGTAGCCGGACCGAGGCTTCGCTCGTTGCGGATCGCCGGCACCGGCGCCGGTACGCCCGCCGGGCCTTCACGGACCCCTTCGAGCTCGGGTCAGGGCAGCGGTCAGGGCAGCGGGGTGCCGCCGGTGGCGTTCACGATCTCGGCGGTGATGTAGGAGGACTCCTGGGAGGCGAGGAAGACGTAGGCGGGGGCCATCTCGGCGGGCTGGGCAGCCCGGCCGAGCGGGGACTGCTCCCCGAAGTGCGCGACCTTCTCCGCGTCCATCGTGGCCGGGATCAGCGGGGTCCACACCGGGCCGGGGGCGACCGCGTTGACCCGGATCCCGTCGGGGGCCAGCTGCGTCGCCAGTCCCTGGGTGAAGGCGACGATCGCGGCCTTGGTCATCGCGTAGTCCAGCAGGTGCGGGCTGGGCTTGTACGCCTGCACCGAGGCGGTGTTGATGATCGAGGCGCCCTTCTCCAGGTGGGGAAGGGCGGCGCGGGTGGTCCAGAACATGCCGTACAGGTTGGTCCGCATGACGCGGTCGAACTGCTCGGTGCTGATCGCGGCGAGCCCGTCCGGCTGGGACATCTGGTAGGCCGCGTTGTTCACCAGCACGTCGAGGCCGCCGAGTTCACCGACGCAGCGGGCCACCAGCCGGGCGCAGAACTCCTCGTCGCGGAGGTCGCCGGCGATCGGCAGGGCGCGTCGCCCGGCGTCCGTGATGAGGGCGGTCGTGGTGTCGGCGTCGCCCGCTTCCTCCGGGAGGTGGCAGAAGGCGACGTCGGCGCCCTCGCGGGCGAAGGCGAGCGCGACTGCCCGGCCGATCCCGGAGTCGCCGCCGGTGATGAGCGCGATCCGCCCGGTCAGCCGGCCGCTGCCCCGGTAGGTCGTCTCTCCGTGATCCGGCTCCGGCCGCATGGCCTCGCCGCTGCCGGGGTGGAGCTGGGACTGCTCCGGGAACGGCGGGGTGGGGTGCTGCTCGGTGGGGTCGCGCGGAGTGTGCTGATCACTCATCACGGCGAACGGTCCCCTTCCCTGGTTGACGACCATCGGGTTCGGCCTGCTCGCGGGCGCCTGGAGGGGCGCTCCGCGTCGAGTCTCGCGCCCGTGCGATGCGACGGCAACCGGACGGCCGATGGAGGACAGGCAACTGCGGCTGGTCCATGCCCGGGCGGGCAGGCGGCCCGGTGGCTGTCCGGTGCTAGTTGAGCATGCGGGCCGCCTGGACCTGCCGGAGGTGGACGAGGACGTCGTGGGTCTGGGCGAAGCGGATCTGGGGGGCGTCCGCGATGCCGGGGTAGGTGGCGCCGATGTTCTTGGTCGTGTGCGGCTCGGCGAGCCAGCTGCGGGCCGGTTCGGGGGCGTTGCGCAGGTCGACCATGAAGTCGCGGTAGCGGACCTTGTCCAGGGTGTGCTCGGCGGTGCCGGGTTCGGCGGGGCCGACGGCGAAGCTGTCCGGGGCGCCGTCGTGGTTGAAGGCGTTGAACGCGCCGTGGTCGAAGGTGAGGCCGACGCTCAGGTAGCCGGCGCCCAGTCGCTCGCGCAGGAACTCGCCCTGGACGTGGGGGTGGCTGGCGGGGGCGTAGGTCTTGAGGGCGACGTGGGTGTTGTGGGCGGAGAGCATGGTCTTGCTGCCGGTGCGCTGCTGCCACCAGGCGATGTTGTCCGCCATCACGCGGTCGCGGTAGACCATGGCGGCGGGGATGTCCTGGGGGGCGTCCCAGTCGAAGGCGTACAGGGTGGTCATCTGGTGGATCGCGGTGGCGTGCTGGAGGGCCCAGGCATGGGCTTCGGCGTCGGCGCCGGGGTGCTGCCTGAGCAGGTCCACCGCCCGCCCGGTCCGTTCGGCGAGCTCCTTGCGGTCGGCGAGCGGCTTCGCGAGGTAGTCGTTGACGTAGGTCTCGGCGCTGGTGGTGGGCCGCAGTCCTCGGTACAGCTCGGCGATCTGCGCGGCGAGTTCGGGGCTGGACGCTGCCGCGAACGCGTTCACCCTGTCAAACAGCCCGGGGCCGGCGAAGCCGTTGTCGTCGCCGACGAAGCGCACCGGGTCGTCGGAGTGCTTCACGTTGTAGGCGCGCATCCACTGGAGCAGGTCGCGGGTCTCGGCGTTGTTCCACCACCGGTAGGTGCCCTGGAACTCCTCGTCCATGATCTGCTTCAGGTCGCCCTCACCGCGCGTGAGGTAGGCGTCGATCCGCAGTCCGCTGCTCCAGGCGGCTTCGAAGGCGAAGGTGCGGAAGCCCTTCTCCTCCACCAGGTAGCGGAAGACGCGGTGCTTGAGGGTGACGAACTCGTGCGAGCTGTGGGTGGCCTCGCCCACGCCCACCACGGTGGCGCCGCCGACCATCCTGCCGAACGGGCGCAGGTCGGCCACGCCGCCGCGGGGGTCGGTGGTGCGCAGCGGGTTCGCCACCCGGTCGAGGGCGGCCTCGGGGGAGCGGAACGCGGCGGCGTCGACGGAGGCCGTCGCGGCGGCCGGGGCGGGCGGGGTGAAGGCGGAGGCGGAAGCGGCCGGAGCGACGGCCAGGGTGGCACCGAGCGGGACGAGCAGAGCGGCGAGCAGGGCCTTGTGCGTGATCATGGACCCAACCCTCGCTTCCCCGGGGCACCCCGCACCATCCGCCGCACCCCCTGATCGGCCCGGGGGTTAGCCCCACCCGCCGATCGACGGGTGACCGGGACCAGGGTCCCGGTCGTGAGTCGGAGTCAGGTCGGACGACGGAAGCGGGGTACGGAGGCACGGGCGCCGACCGGTCGGCGTCGGCTGGCCGCGCCCGACGAGCCTCCTGCCTCGACCGCCGTCCCCGTCACTCCGGTCGCCGGGCCGGGACCGAGCGCGGCGCATCGTCGGGGTCGCGGTGTTGTCGCGGTCCGTGGGTCAAGGTCGTCCGGGTCACGGGTCTGTACCGGCGGCCGGTGACTCGCGCCGACGGTGCGCGGCGGCGCCGTGAAACCGGCATCCGGGCAGGTCGGCAGCGGGGTGCGGCAGGGCACGGCGGGCGACGGCGCGGGGGTTTCCGGCCGTACGTGTCACAGCACTGTCCTGGGGGCGGCCCGGGCGGAACGGTTCGTCCGGGAAGGCGGTCCCGGTCTTCGGAAACCCGCTCGCACCGAGCACCCGGCACCGCCGCCCATCCGGAGGAAATCACCGTGCGCGTCCGCAAGCTCACCTTCGCCGCCCTGGCCGTCGCCGCCGCCCTCTCGCTCACCGCCTGCCAGGACGACGGGACGGGCACTGCCCAAGGCGCCCCGACCGCGGCCCCGACCACGGCCCCGACCGCCGCCCCGGCCGCGGCCACCGGTGGCTCCTCCGGCGGCGCTCCGGCCTCCGGCGGTCCGGCTTCGGGCGCTCCGGCCTCCGGCGGCCCGGCTTCGAGCGCCCCGGGGAAGCCCGGCACGCCGCCCACCACCGCACCGGCCGGCTCCACCGGGGCCGGGAAGACCGCCAAGTGCCGGACCGCGGACCTGACCATCACGGCCGCGGACCGCACCATCACCGGCGACGCCGACAACACCGTCGTGGTCGAGCTGAAGAACCACAGCGGGAAGGACTGCACGCTGTCCGGATACGCGGGCGTCGACCTGAAGACCTCCGCGGGCCCGGTGTCCGCGAAGCGGTCCGGCGAGCCGGTCGTCGAGGGCGTCGTGGTGAACGGCAAGTCGACCTACTTCGGCATCAGTTACCCGGCCAACACCTCGGGCGGCTCCGGCGTCCGGGTCACCGGCCTGGTGGTGACCCCGCCGGACGAGACCCAGTCGGTCACCCTGCCCTGGCCGGGCGCCGGCTCCCTGCCCGTCACCGACGGCAGCGGATCCCCGGTGAGGATCGGCCCGATGGGGAGCGCCGGCCAGGGCTGAGGATCGTCCTCACCGCGGGACCGGCGCATCGGTGCGGGGCCTCGGCGGTGTCCGGCGGGGCGCCGGGCACCGCCCGGCCCGGGCCGGGACCCGACGACGGTGCCCCCGGTCCCACGGGGTGCGACCGCTGCTGGCCGATTGGAGTGAGCCGCCCGGCCGCGGCCCGGCCGTGTGCTCGGTTCGGGCGTACCTCGGCGCGCCGGGGATCACCGGCCTGTGCAGGCTGGACCGGGTGGGTGGACACAGGCGCGTGCCTCCGGACCACCGGCCCGGCACCGCACTGATCGGAGCACAGGATGATCGGAACCCCCGCACCCTTCGCCGGGAACCACGGGAACCACGGCAGTGACAGGACCGGCGGGAACGCCGGCCCTCCGCAGCCGGCGGACTGCGCCGAGGACCCGGCCGCCGCCCTGAAGCAGATGTTCGTCGACCTGACCCAGGGCGCCCGGATGTCCCGCGGCCAGGACCCCGTCAGACGACCGGTGTTCCTCAAACCGCACGGCGTCGCCCGCGGAGTGCTGACGGTCTCCCCCGACCTGCCGCCCGACCTGCGCGTCGGGTTCCTCGGGACCGCCCACGAGCGGCCCGACGGCCTGCCCGCCTGGGTGCGCTTCTCCAGCGACACCGTGCCCGGCAGCCCCGACCTCGACACCACCCTCGGCATCGGCGTCAAACTGTTCGGCGTTCCCGGCCGAAAGCTGCTGGACGGCGAGACCGAGGCCGGCACCCAGGACCTGCTGCTCCAGAACCACGACGTGTTCTTCGTCGACACCGCCCAGGACATGTGCGAGTTCACCAGGGCCGGTGTCGTCGACGGCGACTACGAGCGGTACCTCCAGGACCACCCGGTCACCCGCGAGATCCTCGACGCGATGGCCCGGTTCGAGGAGAGCGTGCTCACCGCCGACTACTGGAGCGTGCTCCCCTACGCCTTCGGTGCCGAGCGCTTCGTCAAGTACAAGCTGGCGCCGGCCGGTTGCGCGCCGGGCGACCCGGCGGCGGTGCCGCCCGACGAGAACCCCGCGTACCTGGCCGCCGACCTGCGCCACCGGCTCGCGGCGGGCGCGGCGGCCTTCGACCTGATGCTGCAGTTCCGCACCGACCCGCAGCGCATGCCGCTGGACCGGGCCACCGTACGGTGGGACGAGACCGCGAGCGAACCGGTGACGGTGGCCCGGCTGACCCTCCGGAAGCAGGACGTCACGGCGCGGGGCCAGGCCGCCTACGGCGAGAACCTCGCCTTCAACCCGTGGCACGCCCTCGCCGAGCACCGCCCGGTGGGCAGCATCTCCGAGGTCCGCAGGACCGTCTACCGGGCGTCGGCCGAGCAGCGCCGCGACGTCAACGGCGTCCCGGCGGCCGAACCCGGCCCGGCCCGCGAGCAGATCACGCCGCCGCCCGGCCGCGACACCAGGATCGTCCGGGCCGCCGTGCACCCGGCGATCGGGGTGGCCAGGGTCGGCGACAGCGCGGAGGGATTCGTCCTCGCCCCCGAGGTCGACCAGCCGGCCCCGCTGCCCGCCGGGAGCTACAAGGACGCCACCGGTGCCCTGAAGCGGCAGGCCGTCCGGTTCCGCGTCTACGGCTACAACGCGGCCGGCGAGCCGGTGGCCGAGCTGACCGCCGACAACGCGGACCTGCGCTGGACGGTGCACGTCGCCAACCGGAAGGCCGCCTGGTACCAGTTCCAGCTGGCCCTCGACATCCCCGAGGCGGAGCAGACCGAGGACAGCAACCTGCGCAACCCCAAGGTCCCGGCCGACCGGCGCGACCGTCTGGTCATCGACCCCGGCCCCCGGTCGGTGCGCGGCCGCAACCGGTCCGGCGGTCCCGAGCACACCTTCGACACCGGCACCTTCCTGGACCGGCCCGTCTACCTCGGGGAGCTGCGGACCGACGAGAGCGGCCGGCTCCTCTTCCTCGGCGGCCGGGGCGTCTCCGCGTCCGCCACCGACACCCCCGCCGACACCTTCGCCAACAACGACGGCTGGCACGACGACGTCTCCGACGGGCCGGTCACCGCCGAGGTCAGCATCGACGGGCGGCCGGTCCCGGTCGAACCGGGCTGGGTGGTCACCGCACCCCCCAACTACGCGCCCGAACTCACCTCGGTGCGCACGATGTACGACCTCGTCCGCGACGCCTTCGTCACCGCCGGCCTCCTCCCGGAGCCGCCGCGGCCGTCGTTCACCCGGGACGTGCTGCCCGTGCTGCGCCGCCTGTGCGACCTCCAGTGGGTCAACCAGGGGGTGGCCGTCCAGCTGGGTCACGGCGGGCGGGAGGACCTCCTCGCCCCAGCGCGCCTCGCCGCGCTGGCGGACCCCTCGCCCGTCCAGCGGGAGCTGCGCCGTCAGGTCTGGCTGACGATCCGCGACTACGACCGTGACGGCCTCTCCCCCGTGCCGTGGCCGGGCGTGTACGGCGATGCGATGAACGTGCCGGCCCAGTCGGTCCGCCAGCACGTGACGCTCTCCCCGCTCCAGTACCGCCTGCTGCGGCGCTGGGCCCGCGGGGACTTCGTCGCCGACTACGACCAGCACGCCGTACCACCGGCCTCCCTCGACGAGGTCCCGTTCGCCGAGCGGCCCCGGACCCTGGACCGGGCGGCGCTCTCGTTCTGTCTCGCCGACGCCTTCCACCCCGGCTGCGAACTCACCTGGCCGATGCGCCACACCACCCTGTACAGCAGCCCCTTCCGGGTGCGCCTGCGCGATCCGGCGCTGCCGCCCCCGCCCGCCTACGGCCCGACCCTCACCCCGCGGATCGCCCTCTCCTTCGACGGCCCGCTCTACGCCCAGCGGCCCGGCGACCTGACCAGGTGGATGGCCGTGCCCTGGCAGACCGACACCGCGAGCTGCCGGTCCGGCTACGAGTACCTCTCCCGGCTTCGGCACCTACGACCCGTACCTGCCCACCTTCTGGCCGGCCCGGGTGCCCAACCACGTGATCGCCGAGGAGGAGTACGCGATCGTCATGGACGCCTCCCGGCCGATCGGGGAACGCCTGGCCGCGTTCGGCAACCGGCGGGCCTGGCTCCGCTGGCTCCCCCCGGGCTACACCGACGCCATCAACGCCATGGTGACGGACTTCGGCCGGCTAGGCGTGGTCGAGCGCCGCCCCGGGCCCACCGACGACCCCCGCCTCCCGGCGGAGCTGCTCGTCGAGTCCGAGGTGACCTTCCCGCCGGAGCCCGCACCGCCGGCCCGGCGCAACCTGGTCACCCTGCACGTACCGCTCGGCGCCGACCCGGTGCTCGGCGGGGCCGCGACGGCCACCGCCGTCACCATGGCGGAGCTGCCCGACGAGGAGGTCTCGGCGGGCTACATCGACAAGGTCAAGCGTCTGCGGCGGGACCGGTGACGGACCGCCCGGGCCCGCCGGGGCCCGTCGACGCCGTCGTGGCGGGCGGCGGCCCGGCGGGCTCCGTCGCGGCCCTGGTCCTGGCCGCCGCCGGCCGGCGGGTCCTGCTCCTCGACCCCGGCGGGCGCCCCTCGCCGCCCGCCGGGCGCGGCGCGTTCAAGATCGGGGAGTCGCTGCCGCCCGCCGCCCGCCCGCTGCTGCGCGACCTCGGGCTGCTGGACGGCTTCCTGGCCGCCGGGCACCCCGCGTCCACGGGCACGTACGCCGCCTGGGGTTCGCCGGCGCTGCACGGCATCAGCCACGTGTTCGACCCGTACGGGCACGGCTGGCACCTCGACCGGCTCCGCTTCGACGCCTTCCTCCGGGACGCGGCCGTGGCGGCCGGCGCCGAGCTGCGGCGGGCCACCCTGCTCGCCTGGTCCGGCGGCCGACTGACCGTCCGTCAGTACGGCACCGGTGCGGACAGCCGTCGCGACGAGGGAAAGGACAGCGGGGCCGGCCGTGGGGCCGGCCCCGTGGCGGAGCTGCACACCCGCTGGACGGTCGACGCCACCGGGCGGAGCTGCGTCATCGGCCGCCGGCACGGCCGCCGCCACCGGCAGGACCGGCTCGTCGCCGTCTACGCCGTCCTCCCCGGCCGCCGCGCGGCCGGCGGCGCGGGCCCGGAGGACGCCGAGGCCCGCACGCTCGTCGAGGCGGCACCCGACGGCTGGTGGTACACCGCCCCGGTCCCGGCCGGACGCCTGGTCGCCCACCTGACCGACCCCGACCTCGCCGCCCCCGCCCTCCGCACCCCGCAGGGCTTCTGGCACGCCGCCACCCACACCGACCACGTCCGCCGGCGCCTGGACGGCTACGACCCCGCCGCAACCCCCTCGCCGCGCTGGGCACCCGCCCACGGCGTGCGGCTGGGCCCGGCCGCCGGCCCGGGCTGGGTGGCGGCCGGGGACGCCGCGCTCGCCTTCGACCCGCTCTCCTCACAGGGCATCCTCACCGCGCTGCACACCGGCGCCCGCGCCGGGCGGACCGTTGCCGCGTGCCTGGCCGCCCCGGCCCGCGCGGCGGCCGCCCTCGCCGACTACACGGCGTTCCTGGACGGCGTCGCGGACGCCTACCGGAGGAACCACGCGTACACGTACGACCAGGAGCGGCGCTGGCCGTCGAGCCCGTTCTGGCGACGCCGCCGAACGGGCGGGGCGCCTCTGCGCGGCGGTGCGTGACGCCCCCGGCGCGGCGCCCGCCTGACACCCGCGTGACGCCGTCCGGGCCGCGTCCGCCCGGCAGGGGCGGCCCGGACGGGGCACCGGCCGTCGGCGGCCGGGCGGGTGAACGGGGCCACGGTGCCCCCAGCTGGTTAAGTTCCCCCTTCGGTACGCGCCGGGGGCGACCCGGCTCCACCCGGTGACAGAGGGCACCCACCGGCGGCCCGGACCGCCTACGCTGCTGATGCCGGCCAACGGACGACCACCGCAAAGGAGTTCGCACTGTGACTGCCCTCCCCTACGACGCCGTGCTCTGTGACATCGATGGGGTGCTGCGGCATTGGCCCACTTCCGGACCCGGTGACCTTGACCATGTCCACGGACTCCCTGCGGGCACCTTCGCGGCAGCCGCCTTCGCACCGTCCCGCCTGCATCCCGCGATCACGGGGGAGGTCACCGACGAGGAATGGCGTTCGGCGGTGGCCACGGACCTCGCCGAGGCATGTGGATCGACGGACCGCGCCCGAAGCGTGGTCACCGCCTGGTCCGAACTCGTGCCGCGCGTCGATCAGGATGTCGTGTCGCTCCTCACCAGGGTCCGTGAAGTCGCCACGGTCGCCCTGGTCTCCAACGCGACCACACGGTTGGAGTCGGATCTCGCCCGGCAGGGCTTGGCCGACCTCGCCGATGCCGTGGTGAACAGTTCCCGCATCGGTGTGGCGAAGCCCGATCCGCGTGTCTACCTCATCGCCGCGGAGCGGGTGGGAGCCCCGGTCCACCGCTGCCTGTTCGTCGACGACACCGAGGCCAACGTCATCGCGGCCCGCGAGGTGGGGATGGCCGCCCTCCACTACCGCCGGATCGGAGATCTCCGGGATGCCCTGTCCGGGGTCGTGCCTCCGGGCCGTGCACGCTGACCACCGGGGAGCCCGGGCGATCGGGTGGCAGCGGCCCGCACCGTCAGTCCTTGTCCGGCAGTGCCGTTCCGTCCTGCGGGTACGGCCCCGTCCCGGTGCCCGGGGCGCAGATCGCGAAGGCCCTGAGGCCCTCGGGCCGGCTGCCCCGTCCCTCGTCCCGTGACCGGGGGGTCGACTCGCCGGTCGCGGTCGCCCATCCCGCTCCGGCGCACGTCTCCGCCTCCGCCGGATAGCGCGCCGGTACGGCTGTCACAGCGCGGACCTATGCTCTCGCCATGCCGGAATCCGCTGTCCCCGCGTCCCTGTCCCATGCCGATGCCGACGCCCGCCTGGGCGGCGCGTTGTCCGCCGTGTTCGAGGGTGCGGGAGCGTCGCCCGGCTACGGCGAGGTGCTGTTCATCGACGGCGACCTCACCCTCGACGGGGACTTCCTGACCGCCGTCGGCGAACTGCGCGGCGGGGACGCCGCGGGCGAGGTCGAGCTGGTCGTGGTCACCGGTGACCTGACGGTCAACGGGCCGATCGCGCTCTACGACGACCGGCCCGGGCTCTACGTCGGCGGTCGCACCGAGGCGGAGACCCTGGAGGGCGGCGAGGCGGAGATCCACATCCACGACGGCGCCTTCACCCACCTGGTCCACGGCTACTACAACCACGGCTCCCTGGTGGCCGGGACCGTCGAGACCCCCTGGGTGATCTACTCCGACCACCACATGGAGCTCTCCGCCCCCGGCGCACGCTGGGTGGACAACTACGGCGATGACGACGACGCCGACTTCGCCGTCGGGGACGGCATCGTGGAGGCGTTCGTGCCCGAGGTCGTCGACGCGGAGGACCACTGCCTGGACGTCGACGCGTTCCTGGACCGGCTGCGGGCCGGGCTCCCGGTCCTGCGGCCCGCAGCCCGGTCGGCGGCCGAGTCGGCCGGTGACGTCCTGTCCCGGGCCCTGGCCGACCGGGTGGAGCACCTCGACCTGACCGATCGCAAACTCCGGGCGTTCCCCGCCGAGGTGCTCCGGATGCCGTGGCTGCGCACCCTGATCCTGGACGGCAACCCGATCGGCGAGCTGCCCGAGGCGCTCGGGACGCTCACCCGGCTGGAGCACCTGTCGGTGCGCTTCTGCGGACTGACCGCCCTGCCGGAGTCGGTCGGCGACCTGGCCGCGCTCCGGGTGCTGTGCGTCGCCGGCAACCGGGACCCGGACGGGGTCACGGTCGAGTTCTCCCTGCCGGCCGCTGTCGGCCGGCTCACCGCCCTGGAGGAACTCGACATCTCCTACCTGTCCGTCACCACCGGTGACACGACGACCGAGTGGGACCTCCCCGAGATGACGCGGTTCGTCCTGCCGGACACCTTCGGCGGTCTGGTCGCGCTGCGGAAGCTGGTCGCCGACGTGACCGACGTCGTGTTCCCCGACTCCGCGCACGGCCTGACCGGCGTCGAGGAGGTGTCCATGACTCACGGCCGCCTGCGGACCTTCCCCGAGGTCGTCACCACCTTCCCGAACCTGCGGCGGCTCGACCTGGGCGACAACTTCTTCGACACCGTCCCCGACAGCCTGCTCCGGCTGACCCGGCTCGAAGAGCTCAACCTCGGCGGCAGCCTCGGCCTGGTGCGCGACCCGCTGCCGGACCTCGGCCGCCTGCCCGCCCTGCGGATCCTCGGCTTCAGCGGGCACACCAGCCGCTTCAGCACCCCCGAGCCGGGGCACGTCTTCCTGCGGGAGTTGTTCGCCATGGAGCTGACCGGGCTGGAGGAACTCCGGATCGACCGGTGGTGCAGGAACACCAAGCGCCACAAGCCCGGGCCCGAGCACTTCGCCGGGATCGGGACGTTCCGCCGGCTGCGGACCGTCGACCTGTCCTCCAACGAACTCAAGGACCTGCCGGCCGATTTCGACACGCTCCCCGACCTGGCGGTGGTCGACCTGCGGTACAACCGGCTTTCGCAGACGGTCCGCGACCGGATCACCGCCGCACACCCGGCCGCCCGGATCGACTTCCAGGGCTAGTGACCTGAGTCAGTGCCCGCACCCGCAGCGCCGGAACCCGAAGTCGAGGGTGTGGTCGTTCTCGCCCGGCCCGCCGGTGGTCAGTGCCCGCTCGGGGTACCGTCCGCCCGGCGGGGCGGCGCCGTCGGAGTCGATGAAGGGATCGTCACCGACGCCGCGCCTGGTGGGCACCCACCGGTGCAGCGGACCGCCCTCGGCGTAGTCGGACGGCTCGTCCAGCCGGATCGTGTACTCCGTGTGCGGCCTGAGGCCGCCGTCCACGTTCGAGTCGTCGAAGTAGTACTCGCCGCGCGCCGTCGTCCGCGCCGTCCCGACGAGCGTGCCCGCCCCGTCGTACAGGTGGACGGTCGCGCCCGGCACCGGTTGCCGGCCCGGCCGCTGGACGCCCGTGCGCCCGGGGTCGTACCAGACCCGGTTGCCGATCTGCAGCGGCGCCCGGTCGCAGAGCACCTCGAGGTCGCCCATCGAGGCGCCCTTGCCGAACGGCGCGGGGACGTCCGGCGGGTTGAGCCGCAGCCCGGACACCGGGTCCTGTCCGCCGTCCGCCCGCCGCAGGAACGACGTGCCGTAGCCGAACGCCGTGCTGTTCGGGTCGAAGCCGGAGATCCCGACGGTGGTCTCCACCTTGGACAGCGCCATCCCGGCGTAGGCCGCGTTGCGGTGGAAGCCCATCCGGCTGGTGTCGAAGAAGCGGTTCCCCCGGGGCGGGAGCCCGCAGCCGCCGTTGGTGTCCATCACGTAGCCGCCGTCCGCCGCCGGGCAGGCCTTGTTCAGGTCACCGCCCGACAGGACCTCGCCGACCGCGCCGCCCGCCGCCGCCTGGCCGGCCGCCCGGTCCGCGAGGCGGTCGCGGAAGGCCAGCAGCATCGAGCCGTCCGTCTCGAAGCCGACCTCGGCCAACTCCGGCTCCGGCTGGGCGCGGAAGCCGGCGCAGGCCTGCCCGTTCTGCACGACCGGGTAGGTGTCCGTCCACGGGAACCAGCCCGCGCCGTCGCACGGGCCCGCGCCGACCGTCGACCCGCGCGGGTAGTCCAGCGGCTGGTCCAGCACGGCCGGGCCGAACCGGCCGGTGGCCGGGTCGAAGGGCAGCACGACCGCCCGCAGGTCCGCCGCCCGGCCCGTCGACTCGCCCGAGCAGACACCGCCCAGGTAGCCGGTCCCGTCCTGGAGGCCCAGACCGAAGGGGCGCCAGTCCCCGGCCGAGGGGCAGCCCGGATCCGGGACGGGGTAGACGGCCTTCGGCGCCGGCGCGCTCGCCACCGTGGCGTCGTAGCGGTACAGCCGGCGGTCGTTGAGGTTGACGACGAACAGGTCCCGGCCGTCGTCCGTCACCTTCAGCCCGCCGAGGCTCTCCTTGCCCGGCACCGCCAGGAACGCCTCGTCCGCCCCCGGCCCGTGCGCCGTGCCTCCGGCGTCCGGGACGGTGGTGAAGAGCGTGGTCCTCCGCTGCGCCGGGTCGGTCAGGTAGATCCCGCCGGGGCCGCCCGGGCCGTAGGCCGTGGTGCGCTTGGCCGCCGCCGAGGAGAACACCCGCCGGTCGGTCCTGTTCCACGCGACGCCGAACAGCGTGCCGGTCTGCGCCGCGGTGGCGACGTCGGCGACGTCCACGTCCACGTCCGCCTGGCCGCGCGCACCGTACGGGAACGACACCAGCGTGCGCTGCCCACCACCCTGCCAGGCGGTGTTCTGACAGGTCGTCATCACGGGCGCGTTCTTCTGGCAGTAGTCGCCGGGGCTCCACAGCCCCGTGGTGTACGAGACGTCCGCGCCGTCGGAGAGGTCGACGAACTCCTCGTTCGAGCTCAACAGGCCGGGCCCGCCGGCCAGCCCCTGCCGCGAGGCGAAGGCGGGGAACAGCACGCCCGGCTTCGGGTTCACCACCCGCACCCGGTAGGCGCCGCCGTGCTCCCGGCTCCGCGGCGGCGGCGCGAGCGTCACCGTCCCGTCGGCCGCCGTGGTGCCCTCGACGCGGACCCGGCCCCCGCCGGTGAGCGTCACCTTCACCCCCGGCAGCCCCGGCTCCAGCCCGGGCGTCCACGCGCCCGAGGCGTCCACCGCCCGGACCACCCGCACCGTCACCGTCCCGTCCGCGCCCTGCGGGAACGCCTCCGGCGCCGACAGCAGCCCGCTGCCGGTCAGCACGACGCCGAGCACCGCGGCCCGCGCGACGCCCGTCCTTCGTCTTCTCGTCCCCACTGGGCCCCACTCTCGTGATCGACGGGCGGACGCCCGATCCGGACAGGACCCCCAGGAGAGCCGCAGCCGCTCGTCCACGCCCGCGCTTCCGGGCACGTTCACCGGTGTGTGTGACGGAGAACGGGCCGGTAATCGCAACAAGTTCGGATACGACCTCACAAGTGCGACCGCACCCGGGCGACCTCACGAGTCCACGGGCGGACCGGCCGGGCGGACGAGCCGGGCAGCGCGAGCGACGACTTTCGGACATTCCGAAGCCGGTACCGTGCGCAGGCATGACGGGAGATGCTCCATGTGCGGCCGGGTCGGGGCGCCAGAACTTCCGGATTATGTCCGATTTGCCGTCAGGACCTCCAGACCGGAACGAGTCTGACGCGTACACGCGCCTCTGCGTAGCCTTGGCCCGGCGGTCCCCCTCGGCCGCCGTCCCCCACGACTCCCCCAGGAGCGCAGATGCGTCGTTCCGTTCGCGTCCCCTCGCGTGCCGCCGGCAGACTCCTCAGTGCCGCGGCACTGGTCGCAACCCTCGGCCTCACCCAGTTCGCCGCCCCCTCCACGGCCACCACCGCCGCGGCCTCCACGGAGTGCGTCGAGGCGGCGGGCCACGACGACGCCGGGGCCCGCAAGCCCGCCGGCAGCCCCGGTGGCCAGGAGCCCAACGCCGTCACCGACGCGCAGGCCAAGGCGATGGACGCGGACCTCAAGGCCCGCGTCTCCCGGCTGGCGAACTCCGCCCAGGGCGGCAACCTCGCCCCCGGCACGCTGACGGCCACCACCATCCCGGTGTACGTGCACGTCGTCCACTCCGGGACCACCGGCAAGCTGACGGCCACCGACATCACCAAGCAGATAGCCGTCCTCAACGCGGCCTACAGCGGCCAGGGCGCGGGCAACACCCCCAGCCAGTTCCAGTTCCAGCTGGTCTCCACCGACTACACCGACAACGCGACCTGGTACAGCGGCGTCACGCCGGGCTCCACCGCCGAGAAGTCGATGAAGAGCACGCTGCGCAAGGGCGGTGCCAACGCCCTCAACCTCTACACCGCCAAGCTCGGGCAGTCGCTGCTCGGCTGGGCGACGTTCCCGAGCAGCTACCAGTCCAACCCCACCGACGACGGCGTGGTCATCCTCGACAGCTCGTTCCCCGGCGGCTCGTCCGCCAACTACAACGAGGGCGACACCGCCACCCACGAGGTCGGCCACTGGCTCGGCCTGTACCACACCTTCCAGGGCGGCTGCGGCGGCCAGGGCGACTACGTCTCCGACACCCCGGCCGAGAAGAGCGCCGCCTACCAGTGCCCGGCCGGCCGGGACACCTGCACCGCCACCGGAGTCGACCCGATCCACAACTTCATGGACTACACCTACGACTCCTGCATGACCCAGTTCACCCCGGGTCAGGTCGCCCGGATGTCCAGCGCCTGGGCCGCCTACCGGGCCTGACGACGGATCCGGTCCGGCGGTCCACACCGATCCGGCGACCGCCGCCCTGACACCGGCGGGTGCGTGGCGATGACGCCGCGCACCCGCCGGTCCTCCCGTTCCCGCCCAGGCCTCGACCGCGCCGGCGGCTCGCCCGGCACGAACGCACCGGGGTACCGCCGCCTGGACGTCGTCAGGCGGGTCGGCCGAGGTCCAGGCGCTCGGGCGACGGTTCGAACCCTGCCGCCCGGTAGGTGGCGACGGCGGCGGTGTTCGAACTCTGGGTGCAGACGAGCGCGCTCGACGCCCCCATGCCCCGAAGCGCGGCAGCGGCAGCGACGCAGATCGCGGCCCCGTGGCCGCGTCCGCGATGGTCGGCGTGGACGCCCACCGGCTCCAGCAGGCCCGGCCGACCGGGACCGGCCGACCAGACCGTCACTGCGGCCACCGCGTCGCCCCGGTCGTCGTAGCCGATCAGGCAGCGGGCGTCGGCGTAGACCGGTCCGGCGGCGAGGACGTGCCAGACCTCCTCGGTGAACCTCGGGCTGCCGAACGCCGAGCGGTGCACCGCGGTGCGCACCTCCGCCGTCTCGGGACCGGCCACCTCGATCCGCAGGCCGGAGCCCTCCACCGGCTCGGAGAGGTCGCGGCGCAACGGCGTCCACGGCTCGTCCGGCTGCCAGCCCGCCTCCGCGAGGACCTCACGGAGGCGTGCGCCGTCGGGGACCTCCAGGCCGACCTTCCCGGGCGGCAGGACCCCGCGCCCCGGATCATCGAGGTCCGCCGCCAACCGACGGGCCAGGTCCTCGTCCTGCCGCAGGTCCGGCGCGGTCGTCAGGCGCAGCACGTCGGGGCCGTCCAGGTATCCGACGGCGACGATCCGCCCGTCCGCGCTCCAGGTGCGGACGGCCGCGGCGAGCCTCTTCGCGCCCAGCGCCCAGGCCCAGCCGAGATCCCCCGGGTGGAGTTGCAGCGGCGTCCGGTCGTCCTGCCATGCGCGGAGCGCGTCCACGGCCCCGGTCAGCCCGTCGACGCCGGGTTCGTTCAAAACGATCGTCATGTCCCCGCATCCCATCCCATCGCGGCGACCGGCCGCATCCCGATTTCGCCCGGCCGCCGCGGTGACGGCTTCCGCCGGGGCTTGCGGCCGGCTCTCCGGTCCGGGGCCGACCGCCGCGCGCGGGCGGCTCAGTCCACGCAGGGGATCCCGCCGGCCTTCACGGCCGGCCCCTGCATCGGCAGTCCGGCCGCCGGGTCGGCGGACGGGTCGCCCACGGACGGCGCGGCCGACGACGCCGCCGACGACGCCGCCGACGGGACGGCCGTCGGGCTCGGGGGGCGGGAGACGGCCAGGGTGAGCCGGATGCGGCCGGCGGGTACGGCCGTCGAGAAGACGGCGTTCACCCCGTAGCGGGCGGCGAGCTGCTGCGCGTCCGCCCTGGCCCCGGATCCGTACGCCACCGTGGTGGCCCGGGTCCTGGCCGGGGCGTCGCCGATCCGGCCCGTCTGGTAGCCGAGTTCGGCCAGTGCCCTGGACTCGTCGGCCGCCGCCCCCGCGCCCGCGGCCGCGTTGACGTCGACCACCGCCGTCCTGGCCGCCGAGCTCGGGCCGGCGGTGGGCGACGGGGCCGGTTCGCCCGGCGCGTCCCCGGGCGTCGCGGCCGGTACGGGCGGCATCGGCTCGTGGTTGAAGAGCTGCCGGACGATCTTCCGGATCAGGTCCGGGTTGACGGTGTTGACCTCCTGCCCGCCGACGGTCTTGAAGCCGCTGATCGGCAGGGTGTTGAACTCCACGTTGCCGCCGGTCAGGTTGGGCGCCTGCTGGGCGAAGTCGAGGATGTTCCACTCGTTGTCGATGACCACGTCCTTCTTCACCACCGCGAACAGCTTCTGCATCTGCCCGAGGTCGTTCAGGATGCCCTGCTGCTTGAGCTTGTACTCGACGGAGGAGAGGAAGGCCTGCTGCCGGTGGGTGCGGTCGAGGTCGCCGTTGGCGAGGTGGTGGCGCTGGCGGACGAAGGAGAGCGCCTGCGCGGCGGTGAGGGAGCTGATCCCGGCCGGGAGCCTGAGGCCGGTGCCGCCGCCCTCGTGGGTGGCGGTCCGGGCGGTGATCGGGTCGTCCACCGGGTGGTTGAGGCAGACCTGGATCGGCTCGACGGCCTTGGCGATGTCGTAGAAGCCGATCAGGTTCACCTCCGCGAAGTGGTCGATCGGGACGTCCAGGAGGCTCTGCACGGTCTGGATGGTGGCCGAGCGGCCGGCCTCGCGGCTGTGCCGTTCCACCGCCGCCTTGGAGAGCCCCTTGCCCGCCAGCTTCTGTTCGGCGGCCTCCTTGGCGATGCCGTACGCCTCCTTGATCTTGTGCATCCTCCCGTCCGCGCCGACGGTCTGGACGTAGTCGTCGCGCGGGACGGAGAGCGCGGTGACCTTGCCGCCGTTGGCCGGGATGTGCAGCACGATCAGGGCGTTGGTGTTGTAGCCGCCGATCGCGCTGGAGCCGGCGTGGAGTTCGGCCTCCACGAACTGCTTGGGCAGGTCGTTGCCGTCCATGTCCTTGCGGCTGTCCAGGCCGATCAGCAGCAGGTTGACGGACTTGTCGAGGTGCGGCGGGGCGTTCTTCCTGGCCTCGCTCAGCGCGCTGGACTTGATCATGCCGTCGTCCAGGCTGCGGTACTCGTACCAGGTGAAGCCGCTGGCCCCGAGCACGGCGGCCGAGACGGTGCAGGCCAGGGTGCGCCCGGCGACGGTCAGCGGGTCGGTGCCGCGGCGCGGGGCACGGCCGCGTCGGCCGCGCTGACGGCGGCCGCGGGTACGGCCGCTGCCGCGCTCAGTCACGGCGGCCCCTCCCGGCCGGGGCCGCCGTCCTGCCGGTTCGTCGGCGCTCCGGCGCCGGTCGGCGGCGGGCCGGTACTGCGCGGACCGCGACCACCGCGAGCGCCACCGCCACGGCCGCGGCCATCACCGGGAACGCCCCGACCACCCAGCGCAGGGCGCCGGTGCCGAGGTTCTTCCCCTGGTAGTTCCCGGGGTGCGCCAGGTACTCGACGCCCGAGGCGGTGAGCAGCACCACGACCGGAGCGGCCGTCACCACCCACCACCGGCCGGCCCGGCCGCACAGCAGCGCCGCGGCCGCCGTCCCGAGCACCGAGCCCACCGTGAAGAGGAGTCCGACGCCCGGCCCGTCGAGTTCGTCCGCGACCGCCCCGAGCAGCGGCAGTCCGACCGCCGAGAGCGCGGTCGCCGCCCCGCCGCGCCGGCGCGCCTGCTGGCGACGGCGGGCGGCTCCGGGGCGCGGCGCCCGGGCCTGCCGGGGCGCGCCGGGGCCGACGGGAGCCCCGGGGGCACCGGCGAGGTTCACGGGGACACCGGCGGCCGGCCCGCGCACCACGCCGGCCGCCCACGGGAGCTGGACGGGCACGGCGCGGTCCTCGGTGCGCGGTCCCGCGTCCTGGTACGGAGTTCTCGCCCGCTGACCGGCCATGCGCACTTCCCTCGATCGGCCTCTACATCGCTGTAGAAGATGGGCTGGAGCATACAACCCATTTCAGCAAAGTCATCCGCTGTCACCCGGCAGCGACGAACCGCCCGGTGGGCCGTCGTTAGGATGGTTCGTGATCCCCCGCCCACGTCGGCACACCATCAGGAACGCATCAGAGGAGCAGAGCGTCACCATGTTTGAGAGTCTGAAGAACCTCGCGGACAAGGCCACCGACCTCGCCCGCGAGCACGGCGACGTGATCGGGCAGGGCCTGGACAAGGTCGGCGACGCGATCGACGGCCGCACGGACGGCAAGTACAGCGGGCAGATCGACACCGGCGTCGAGAAGGCGAAGGACTTCCTGCGCAACCTCGACGGCGACCGGAAGGCCGCCGAGTAACCTGCCGCAGGGCACGATCAGCCGCGCGGCGGTCGAACGAGCGCACGGGCGAACGGGGAGGGGCGGCAGCGGTGAGTGAGGACAAGAAGGGGTCCGGCCCGGGACGCTGGCTGGTGATCGGCGTCGTCGTGGTGGCCGGGCTGGGCCTGGTCCGCGGCAACGGCCACGACGACGCGGCCTCCGCCGGCCCCTCCCCGACCGCCACCGCCCCCTCCGGCCCCGGTTCGGGCGCCGCACCGTCGGCCGGCTCCTCCGCGACGCCGCCGAACGCGCCGAAGCCGTCGAAGCCCTCGGGCCGCTACGACCCGGCCGACTACGCGGCGCCGGTGCGCCAGTACGCCGCCGAGGCCGGGGTCAGCCCGCAACTGCTGATGGTGATCCTCTACAACGAGGCGTACAAGCCGCACGACCCCGAACTCGAACGCGCCTGGCAGCGCGGCAAGCCGGACGCCTCCTTCGGGATCGCCAACATGCACCGGGCGGCCTTCGAGGACACCAGGCCCGGCCGCCCCTTCGCCTCCCGGCAGTGGGAGGAGCTCCCGGACGACCGGAACCTGGCGATCCAGGCGGCCGCCTGGCACCTGCACGACCTCGCCGGGCAACTGCCCGCGCGCCCGGGCGTGCCGCTCAGCCGGGACGAACTGGTCGCCCTCGGCTACAACGCGGGCGCGGGCAACATGCTGGCCTTCGCCCGGGGCGTCAGGATCGGCTCCCAGGCGCAGTCCTACCTCGACCGGCTGCGCGACAACTGGTCGAAGTCCGGCGAGGCCGTCAAGTGACGCCGTCCGGCGGTCAGCTGACGCCGATCCGGGCGGACCAGACCCGCCGCCAGGCCAGCGCGTCGGCGACCCCCTCCGCGATGCCGCGCCGCGGCTGCCAGCCGAGCAGGTCCCGCGCGGTGTCCACGACGGCGTAGCAGCCGATCACGTCCCCGGGCCGCGGGCCGGCCTCCCGGACGTCCAGGCTGGTGCCGACGGCCTGTTCGAAGGCGGCGATCAGCTCCCGCACGGTGGTCCCGTCGCCGGTGCCGACGTTGATCACCCGGTAGCGGTCCGCCACGCCCGGGGCGATCACCTCGTCGAACCGCAGCAGCGCCGCGACGTGCGCCTCGGCGAGGTCCTGGACGTGGACGTAGTCGCGGATGCCGGAGCCGTCGCGGGTCGCCCAGTCGGTGCCGGTCACGGTGAACGGGGTGCGGGTGGTGTGCGCCTCGATCAGCTTGCCGAGCGCGTGGGTGGGGTGGAGGTCCTGGAGGCCGGTGCGCAGCTGCGGGTCGGCGCCGATCGGGTTGAAGTAGCGCAGGGCGATGACGCGCTGCCGCTCGGCGCCCTCGCCCCGGGTCCAGTCCTGGAGGACCTGCTCCATCATCTGCTTGGTGCGCGCGTACGGGCTGCCGGCATCGACCGGGCTGCTCTCGTCCACCCGGGCGTCGGGGGTGGGGGCGTAGATCGAGGCGGAGCTGCTGAAGACGACCCGGGTGCAGCCGTGGCGCTGGAGGGCGTCCAGGAGTTCGACGGTCTTGGCGACGTTCTCCCGGTAGTAGTACAGCGGCTTGGCCACCGACTCCGGTACGACGATCTTCGCGGCGCAGTGCACGGTGGCGTCGATGTCGGGGTGCTCGGCGAAGATCCGGGCGAGCAGGGCGGCGTCGGCGATGTCGCCCCGGTAGAAGATCCGGTCCGCGACGAACTCGGCGCGTCCCCGGGAGAGGTCGTCCAGCACGACCGGGGTGATCCCCCGGTCGAGCAGGGCGGAGGCCACGGTGCTGCCGATGAATCCCGCGCCACCGGTGATCAGGACCTTCTTCATGCGCGGATGCTCCCTCACGGTCGGCCGGGCGCCCGGTGGCGCCCGGTGACCGGAAGGGACGTCGGTTCGCACCCGGCCGGTTCCGCGCCAGGGGCGTGCGCGCGCACCCGGCGGGCGGTTCCGGGCGGCTCAGCCGCGGTGGCGGCGCAGCCAGAGGCCGGTGGCGACCAGGACGACGGCCGCCGCGGCGGTGCCGATGGCCGCCCAGGTGGTGGCGTCGGAGGTGGTCGCGCGGTCGCGGCCGGACGAGGCCGCCCGGGCGGCGACGGGGGCGGCGGTGGTCCCCGCCCCTCCGGCGGTATCCGTCCCTCCGGTCGTCCCCGCCCCGCCGGTGGTCGCCGCTCCGCCGGCGGGCTCCCGGAGCGGGGCGGGTGCCGCCTCGACGGGCCGCGGCGTCTCGGGCAGCGGCGAGGCCGCCGTCCCCTGGGGCACCGGGTCGTCGATCACGACGGTGTCGACGTCGAGCTCGCGCTCGCCGTGTCCGAGGGCGGGGAAGGCACAGTCCACGGTGACCCGCCAGTGCCCGACGGGCAGGATCTCCCGGGTGGTGTACGTCCCTGGCCGGCCGGGGACGGTGACCAGCCGCCAGGGGCCGACGGCGCGGCCGTCGGAGGCCGTCGCGGAGAGCGTGCCGGCGAACTCACCGGTCACCGGGTCGTGGTCGTTCTCCCAGGTGGCAACGGTGCTGACGCGGCCGTTCTGCTGCCCGGTGACGTCCAGGTGGACGCTGTCGCCGTGGGCGGCGGCGGGTGCGGCGGCGGCGAGCACGGCCGCGGCGGTGAGGGCGAGGGCGGTGAGGTGGGGGCGGGTTCGCATGCGGGAGGGTCCTCGGGGCAGGTGTGGGGGGCGGGGACGCCGGGAACGGCCGCCACCGGGTGGGCGGCGGCCGTTCCCGACGCGACGGACCTGGGGCCCACGGGGTCCTGGGGCCCGCGGGCGTCGGCGGCTCGGGTCGAAGGGTCGGCCGGCGTACGGGCCGACCGGTTTCACGGACTCACGGGAACAGCCTTACCCCGAACCGCTCACGAGGTCTTCGACAGCGACCAGTTCTGGTAAGGCGAGCCGTTCGGCTGCTGCAGCTCCAGCAGCCGGCCGCCGTAGTACCACCGCTCGCCGATCCCGAGCACCAGCGCTCCGCCGTCCGCGGTCAGGGTGAACCCGCCGCCCGCGGCGGTGAGTCGCCACTTCTGCGCGGCCGTGTCGGAGCACGGCTGCTGGGCGACGTACTGGCCCGGGACGGCCGCGCCGCCGGGCTGGAGGCACTTGTCGGAGCGCGCGGACCTGATCCGCACCGCGCCGTCGCCGGCGTCCTCGAA
Source organism: Kitasatospora sp. NPDC001547 (assembly GCF_042894165.1). NCBI lineage: Bacteria > Bacillati > Actinomycetota > Actinomycetes > Kitasatosporales > Streptomycetaceae > Kitasatospora > Kitasatospora sp. NPDC001547. The sequence continues at coordinate 126,506 of NZ_JBIAVL010000006.1, forward strand.
GCGCCACTTCTGGTTCGCGTAGCCGGTGCGCTGGTAGGCGATGGCCACCGTGCCGTCGTTCAGCGAGCTGCCCCACAGGTCGGCGGCCTGGCCGGTGAGGCCGTTGACCAGGGTGTAGCGCGCGTCCGGCTGCGGGCGCCCGGGGTCCGCGGCGGTGCGGAAGGTGGCGGGGGCGCCCGGACGGCCCACCGCCCCGGCGGCGTCGCGGACGGCGACGGCCACGGTGTACGAGGTGGCGGGCGCGAGGTGGACCAGGCGGACCACGGTGGCCCGGACGGTACCGATCACCTGGCCGTTCAGCAGGACGTCGTAGCCGGCGGCGGCGGGTGCGGCCGGCCAGCTCAGGACGACGGAATTCGGCGTGATCTGGCTGATGGCCACCTCGGGGCCGCCGTTCCCCCGGGTCGGGGTCGCGGTCGGCGACGGGGTGCCGGTCGGCGTGGCGGTCGGGGTGGCGGTGGGGCCGCCGGTGGGTGTCGGGGAGGCCGTCGGCGTGCGGGTCGGCGTGGCCGTTCCGCCCGGGGTGGGCGTCGGGCTCGGCCCGGTGCCGCCGCCGTTCCCGCCGCCGGCGATGAGGAAGCGATTGCTCGCGACGTTCCAGTGGGTCGCCAGGTAACTGCCGGGCGCGGGCGCGGTGTTGTAGTAGTCGTCGTGGCGGCAGTCCAGCCGTTCGTCCTGGGCGCGGTCCGGGCAGACGGTCCGCATCGACGGGTAGTTCGGGGCGTCCGAGTAGCACATGACGTCCCACTCGTCGGTGCAGTGCCCGGCCTTGCTGGAGTTGGGGGAGCTGTTGTTCACCGCGCCGAGGTTGTGCCCGAGCTCGTGCGCGGCGGTGCTGCCGCCCCAGCAGCCGGCGTCGGTCCGACCGTACGAGGGGCCGAAGTTGCTGAGGTTGTCCTGACCGGGGCGCTCGTCGCCGGCGAAGGTTCCGATGCCGCAGTACACCTTGGCGTCGGTGAACATCATGTACTTGCGGTCCTTGCGGTTGAACCCCTGCGCGGCCAGGGCGCGGTTGCCCGCGTTGAAGTCCTGGATCTCGGCGTCCGAGATCTGCACGTTCAACACCGAGGCGGTGCAGTCGGGTTCGGTGACGAAGCGGACGTGCCGCTCCCCGCCGGTCTCGGCGGCGCTGGCGTTGTAGATGACGTCGACGTCGGCGGCCCACTTCTTGAACGAGGACAGGTACCGGTCGTAGCGGTCGTTGCCGGGGCCGTGCACGTAGACCACCTGGACCCGGTTGCCGCCGCTGCCGTCCCCCTCGCAGACCAGCTTCGTCCCGGCGGGCGCGGCCGGTGCGGGGTCGGCGGCGGCACTGCCGGTGCCGTCCAGCAGGGCCCGCTGCGTGACGTCGAGGACGGGCGGGGCCCCCTTCAACAGGTCTGCGGCGGCGGGCGCCTGGGCACCGGCGGCGGGGGTGGGCGCGGGCGCCTGGCCGGCCGGGCCCGCGACCGGCGGGACGTCCTGGCGGATGTCCACGCCCTTGGGCGGCACGTCCGGCCCGTGGCTGCACTGGGTGCTGCCGGTGACCTCCAGGGTGCCGCCGCAGCGGTCGCTGCTCGGCAGGCTCAACCCCGCGTAGACCAGCCCGCGTTCGGGCTGGTCCTTGGGTATCGCCGTGAGCGGGGCGGCCTTCTCGTCCCGTTTCGGGGCGGGCGCCCGGGTGGCCCCCTCGGCGGTGCCGGTCTCCCCCGACCCGTCGTCCTCGACCAGCCCGGCCTGCGAGCCCGTACGGCCGGCGGCGGCGTCCGCGGCCGTGGCGGCGCCGTGCACGGCGGCCGGTTCCAGCGCGGTGCTGATGCCGAGCGTCCCCGCCACCAGCCCGGCCGCCACCGCCACGGCGACCAGGGCGCTCCTGCGGGTGAGCCTGCGGCTCCTGCGCCGCCGAAGCCCGCTGCTCCGGTGTCCCATCGCGTTCCTCTCCTCGTGCGACGGTCCGTGCCCCTGTGGTGCGGGGGGCTCGGACCTTCCGACACTCCGGAGAGCGGGAGGGGTGGCCGGGAATAACAGAAACCTCTTGCGGAATTCGCCGGACCGTTCGACCGGACAGGGGCGCGCCGAGGCCGGCGGAAGAGGGTTCCGGGCAGGGTGGAGCCGGGGAGCGCGATCGGGGGGTACGCGCTCCCCGGCAGGGGTGGTGGCGGCCACCCGGCCGGAGTCCCGGGGCAGGTGACTGCGTCGGCCGTGACGGAATGCTAGACCCGTCGACGGGCCCTGACCAGTGCCCTGACCAGGAGACTTTCCGCCCCGGACATGCCATACCCGACAGGCATATGACGGTCCGTCAGGTAACGCCCGAGGATCAGGCCGCGAGCTTCACCGGCTCCGCCGCGGCGGCCGCCGGGCGCTCCCCGGGCCTGATCACCGCCACCGCGCCCGCGCCACAGCCACCGTGCAACCGCGCCAGCCCGGCCGCCAGGGCGGCCCGGTCCCCGGCGAGCCAGAGCCGCAGGGCCGCCGAGAGCGCGGCACTGGCCGGCCCGGCCGCGGGACCGCCGGTCCGCACGAGCCGCTCACCGAGCAGCGGCAGCAGGTCCGCGACCGGAGCCGGCAGCCAGAGGGTGAGCGCGAATGGCGCCGGCCCGGCCAGCACCCGCAGCAGCGGCAGGACGCAGGCGTCGTCGTGCAGCGCGGGGATGACCTCCAGCAGCCCGTCCACCGCCACGTCGGAGACGTCGCCGCCGTGCCCGCGGGCGAGTTCGCGCAGCAGCGCGCGCTCGGCGGCGGTGATCCGGACGGTCAGCATGACCTCGTCGCAGTCCATGGTTCCGGCCCCTGTCGTGGAGAGTTCGTGGTGTGGTCGTCGCGCCGCGGTGTCAGTCCTGTGCCGAGGGGGTTCCTGCCCCGATCCGGCCGTCCGATACCGGCGCGATCAGGCCGTAGTGGCCGTCGAACCGGCGGTAGAGCACCCGCGCCCGGTGGTCGCCGGGGTCGGTCCAGCCGACGAACGGGCGGCCGGTGAGCCAGAGTCGGCGAGCCGCCTCGGCGAGGTCGAGCGGCGGCATCGCGCCGGTGCCCGCCGCGCACCGCTCCACCGTGCCGCCCGGGGAGCAGCGGTGGACCAGGCTGTCCCGCCCGGTCGCGGCGTCCGCGAAGAGGTGGAACCGCCGGTCGAGGGCGAACAGTTCGAACTCCGCCTGCTCGGGGGTGCGGCGGGCGGGCACCACCGCCTTGTGGCGGGCGATCCGCCGCTGGGCGAGCGGACGGTCGGCGAACTGCGGGCGGTAGGCGCTCTCGTACGAGGCGGCGAAGCCGATGTCGCCCTGCTCCCGCAGCCGGACGGCCCTCCCGGCCAGCGTGCCGAGGACCAGGTCGACGGACTCCCGGGCGGTGCCGGTGGCCAGCTGCACCCGGACCGGCCCGACCCCGGCCAGTTCGACGTCCGCCTGGGCCAGCGCGGGCCTGGCCACCGACCGGTTCCGCACGCGGGTCAGCCGCAGTCGCAGCGGGTGGGCGTCGGGGCCGAGCGCCGCGGCGGTGGCCAGCGCCCGGACCCGGGCGTACTCGGCGTCCTCCCGCGGCAGCTCGCCGCGGATCTCCACCCGGACGTCGAGGGCCGGCCGGTGGCGCAGACGGGTCATCAGGTTCCTCCTTCTCCGCCACCATGCTGTCCCTCGCACGCCCGTACGGCGAGGGTCCAAAGGCCCTGCCCCGCGGGCCGGTCGGGGACCACCCGGACGGACGCATCCACGCAGGTCAACACGGGGTTTCGAGCACGCACGAAAGGGTCGATCCACTCGGCCGTTGGAGTGATCCCCGCACGTTCGGCGCAACGCTCGGGGAACCGGCGCGTTTGCCAAACGTGCGCCCTCCCGCCGGGGGCGCGCGCGGGGCCCGCGCTGGGCGGTCCCCCCGTCTCCGGGCCGGGCCGCCGCTGCCACCCGGCATCGCCCGCGCCGGCCACTCTGGTGAGAGGTAGTGTCATGTCCCTGCTGACCGAAACCCGGAAGCTGATCGTCCCCCCGAGAACCGCACCCGGCCCGTCCCCGCTGGCCCGCGCCGCCGTCCCCCCGCTGGCCCCCGGAGCCCTGCCCGGCCTCGGGCACGCCGGTGCCCTGCTGCGCGACCCGCTCGGCTTCCTCGGTTCGCTCGGCCGTCACGGCGGGGTGGTCCGGATCCGGCTCGGACCGCGCACCGTCTGCGTGGTCACCGACGCCCGGCTGGTCCACACCCTGCTCGTCGCGCTGGCCCACGACTGCCCGCGCGGCGCCGTCCAGGACACGCTCCGGACGGCCTTCGGCGACGGCCTGCTGATGTCCGAGGGGCAGGCCCACCGCGACCGCCGCCGGATCATCCAGCCGGCCTTCGGCCCGGACCGGATGGGCGAGTACCTGGCCGTGATGCAGCAGGTCACCGAGGAGCGGGCCGCGCGGTGGCGTCCCGGCCAGGTCCTCGACGTGGCCAAGGAGATGAACCACCTGGCGCTGGAGATCGTGACCCGCTCGCTGTTCGACGCCCGGCTCAGCGAGGACGCCACCGTCGCCTTCCACCGGGCGCTGCCGGACCTGGTGAAGGGCCAGATCGTCCAGTCCCTCTACCCGAACCCGGCGCTCGCCCGGCTGCCGCTGCCCGTCAACCGGCGCTTCGACGACGCCGTGCGGGTGCTCAACCGGGTGGTCGACCAGGCCGTCAACGGCCGCGCCGCCACCGCGGGCGCCGGGGCCGGACGGCGCACCCTGCCCGCCCTGCTGCGCGCCGCCACCGACCCGGCCACCGGCTGCCCGCTCACCGAGGCCGACGTGCGGTCCGAGGCGATCACCATGTTCGGCGCGGGCACCGAGACCGTCTCCACCACGCTCACCTGGCTGCTGGACGAGCTGCTGCGCCACCCCGAGGCGGAGGCCCGGATCCTCGCCGAGCTGGACGAGCACCTGCCCGCGGGCAGCGTCCCCACCCCCGAGGCACTGGCCCGGCTCACCTACACCCGCAGCGTCACCCAGGAGGTGGTGCGGCTGCACGCGCCGAACGCCTTCCTGATGCGCACCGCCCAGGTGCCCGTCGAGCTCGGCCCGTACCGCGTCCCGGCCGGCACCGAGCTGCTGTACAGCCTCACCGCGCTGCACCGCGACCCGGTGCGCTACCCGGAGCCGATGAGCTTCCGGCCCGAGCGCTGGCAGGACGGCGGCGGAACCGGGCGGCCGTCCTTCCTGCCGTTCGGGGCGGGCAAGCACAAGTGCATCGGGGAGGCCTTCGCCTGGGCCGAGCTGACCGTCGCGGCCGCGGCGATCCTGCGCCGCTGGCGGCCGGTGGCGGTGCCGGGCGCCCGGGCCCGCGAGGTGGTGTGGACGACGGTCCAGGCGCAGGGCCTGCGGGTACGGCTCGCGCCGCGCGGCGCGCGCTCCCCGCGCGGGGGCTCCTCGGCCGCCTCCCCCGAGGGCGATTCCGCCTCCTCACCCGGGGGCGCGTCGCCCTCCTCTTCGCCCTCCCCGGCCGCCTCGCCCTCCCCGGCCGCCTCGCCCTCCCCGGCTTCTCCGCTCGCCTCGCCGTCCTCGTCCGGCACGCCGACACCGGGCCGGTGCCCGTTCACCGGCACCACCCCCGCGAGTGCTCCCGACGCCGCCACGGCCCCCACCGTGCCGGCGGGCCCCCGGCCGCACGACGAGCTGCGGCTCGCCGCCGACCGGCACGCCGACTGGGTGGTCCGCCGCGGCCTGCTCACCCCGTCGGAACTGCCCCGCTACCGCGCCTACGCGCTGCACGAGCTGATCGGCCACGCCTTCCCCCGCGCGCGGGGCGCCGAACTCGACCTCCTGGTGGACGTGCTGGGCTGGTTCACCATCCTGGACGACCGCTTCGACGGCCCGCCCGGCCGCCACCCCGGCGAGGCCCACGCCCTGGTCGACCCGCTGGTCGCGGTCCTCGACGGGTCCTCCGGCGGCAGCCGCTGCGAAAGTCGGCTCCTGCTCGCCTGGCGCGAGTTGTGGGACCGGCAGACCGCGTCGATGTCCGCCGAGTGGCGGGCCCGCGCGGCCCGGGAGTGGCGGGCCTGCCTGGCCACCTTCCCCGCCGAGGCCGACCACCGCGCCCGCGGCACCGTCCCCGCCCTCGGCCTCGACCTGACGGACACCATGCTGCTGCGCCGGCACGGCAGTTGTCTGTACCCGTTCATGAACATACTGGAACGGGTCCACGGCGCCGACGCCCCAGCCGCGCTGCACGCGGACCCCGCGCTGCACCGGCTGCGGGCCAACACCGCCGACGCCGCCACACTGATCAACGACCTCTACTCGCTGAAGCGCGAGGAACGGCAGGCCGGGGCCGCGTTCAACACCGTGCTCACCCTCCAGCGGGCCCACGGCTGCACCCGGCTGCGGGCGGTCCACGCGGTGCGCGCCCGGGTGGCGCGGCTGCGGCAGGAGAGCGAGGAACTGCGCCGCGAGCTGCTGCACCGCCACCCGGCCGGTCGCTGGTACCTGGACGGCACCCGGGAGCTGGTCGCCGGGGTGCAGGCCTGGACCAGCACCAGCGACCGCTACCTGGTGCCGGACGGCGAGCGGCGCCGGTGAGCGCGGCGGCGAGCGGCCCGCCCCCGGCCCGCTACTTCCGGCCGCCGAGCGCGAACAGCAGCAGCACGAAGCCGGCGAACAGGTGCGTGGCGAAGATGTAGATGCCCGCGCGGATCAGCATCGCCTTGCGGCGCCGCTTCTCCTCGTTCGTGCTGTCGTCGCCGGTGCTGTCGCTCATGGTGGTGCTTCTCCTCGGATCTGGCGGACGGGCCGGGCGCGGCTCAGCGGGGCCGACCGCCGGGGGCGCGCAGCTCGGTGAGCAGCGCGCCCTGGTCGGTGATCAGCTCGGTCAGGATCCGGCGGGCCGCGCGCAGCAGCTCGGCGACGTCCGGCGTGCTGAGCGCGTACACCACGGTGTTGCCCTCACGGGTCGCCGTGACCAGCTGGGTGCGGCGCAGCACCGCGAGCTGCTGGGAGAGGTTGGACGGCTCGACCTCGATCTCCGCCAGCAGCTCGCGCACCGGCCGGGGGCCGTCCTGGAGCAGCTCCAGGACGCGGATCCGGACGGGGTGGCCGAGAGTGCGGAAGAACTCCGCCTTGGCCTGGTACAGCGGTACCGGCATCGTCCGCGCTCTCCCTCGGTTCCGGCTCGGTGGTCGTCCGGCCGGGCGGGAATCGATGCCGCGACCGGTAGGCATCATCGCGACAGATGAAGATTTCTTCAAGTCGTCACAGTGCGTCGGCCCCCGGCCGGCTCCGGCCCGGCGGTCCGCCGTTCGGCCGCGGCCGCGCCGGGGCATGCGAACGCCGAGCCCGGGACGCTGCCAACTCCCGGGCTCGGCAGTCATGGTGACGAGACGTCAGCAGACTACAGGCACATTCACCGTGGCCGGCACCTGGCCGCTCCAGAAGCCCTCGACCTCGAAGGACACGTGCACGGTGGAGCCGCACGGCACGGCGGCCGAGATGCCGTCGACCCGCACGGTGGACACCTGGAACACGGTGCGGCCGTTCACGGTGCCGAGCGAAGCCCCGCCGGCCACGTCGGCCGACAGGTGGGTGACCAGCTCCTTCGGCGCCGGCGGCCACGGGCTGCCCGGGGACGGCGGGCCCGCCAGGCCGATCTTCCCGTAGATCGCGACGCTGTCACCGGTCACGTCGGCGCAGGCGTAGGTGGCCAGGCCGGCCTGGAGGCTGGAGCTGCCGCAGGTGGTGACGGTGGCGGTGGCGGCCGGAGCCGCGGCGAACGCGGGGACGGGGGCCGAGAGCAGGGCGGCGGCGCCGACGGTGCCGGCGGCGATCCGGGCGATCCGGTTCATGGGTTCCTCCTGGAGAGGGACGAGGACGGACTGTGACAGGTGGCGTGGCACATATGACATTTCATAGGTCCACGTCAGAAACTTTGCCATGCGATTCCTGTGCCATGGCCGCGATTACCCTTTAAATCGAACCCTCGGCCGAAATGCGACCTTCGATGGCGCAATCACCTTCCAGCAGTCGAACTGCCGTACCCGCTCAGGCGACGCCCGCCTTGAGCCCAGGTGAACCGCGTCCGAACCACCGCCGGGCGCGCTCCCCACTCAGCCGGTGACCGGCCCGAGCGGCACCGGGCCGCGGCTCAGCCCAGCGAGCCGCGCAGGGCGTCGACCCGGGCCACGGCCTCGGCGAACCCGTGCCGGTCCAGGCGGCCGTCGTCCAGGGCGTCGGCCAGCGCCTCGGTGGCCTCCTCGGCCTGCTGGGGGTCGCGGGCGGAGCAGAGCAGCAGGTCCATCCCGGCCCGGGCGGCGGCCAGCGCCCGGTCTCCGGTGCCGCCGTACGCGGCGAGCGCCTTGGCCTCCATGGCGTCGGTGACCGTCACGCCGCCGAAGCCGAGCCGGCCGCGCAGCTCACCCTGGATGATCGCGGGCGAGAACCCGGCCGGGCGGTCCGGGTCCAGCGCGGGGTAGACCGCCCACGAGGCCATCACCAGCCGCACGCCCGCCGCGATCGCCGCCCGGTACGGGCCCTCGCCCCGGGCACGCAGCTGCGACAGCGGGACGTCCAGGGTGACCGGGCGCTCGTCGGTGTTCCCGCCCCGGGGTGCGGCGCCGAGGCCCGGGAAGTGCTTGGCGGTCGCGGCCACGCCGAGACCCTGCTGGGTGGTGAGGAAGGCGGTGCCCAGCTCCGCCACCTCGGCCGGGTCCTGGCTGTAGGAGCGCTCGTAGTGGTCGATGAAGTTGTCCGGCTCGTCGTAGACGTCGAGCACCGGGGCGAGGTTGAGGTTCAGCCCGGCGTCGGCGAGCGTCCGGGCGGCGCCGGCCCCGGACGCGGCCGCCGTGCCGACCGGGTCCGCCGCCGAACCGGCGCGGCGGGCGGAGAGTTCGGGCGCGCCGGGCAGCCGGCGGATCCTGCCGCCCTCCTGGTCCGTCATCAGCAGCAGGGTGCGCGGGTGCGGCGCCTCGGCCGCGGCCTGCCTCAGGTCGGCGACCGCCTGGGCGAACTGCTCCGGACCGGTGACGTTCTCGCCGAAGAAGATCACCCCGGCGGCCCGCCCCTCCCGGAGCGTCCGGAGCACTCCGGCCGGCGGTGTCGGCCCGGAGTACGACAGCACGATCCGCCGCCCGGCGAGCTCCCGGGAGTCCTCCTGCTCCTGGCCGGCCATCGCCGCGCCCCTCCCGTTCGTCGCGCCCGGAACGTCCGGAGTGCCCGACGCACCCGGAGCCGCCGACGCACCCGGAGTGCCCGGGGCGCTCGAAGCGCCGTGCGGCGGGGCGGGCGAGCCGAGCGGAACCGGCCCGAGCGCGGCACCCATGACGGCCAGCAGCACCCCGAGCTGGGCGATACTTCGGAACGGGGCCATCACGCCTCCCGGCTCGGCATTTGACTTCGGCATGTCAACCTACCCGCGGGGGCGGCTCGGCACTCTCCCCCCACGCCGGTTTCATCCGATGTCCCGACGCCGCCTCACCGGGACGAGGACGCGCGGCGGACCAGCCGGCCCAGGACCGCCACCCCCTCGGTGATCTCGGCCACCGAGCCCGCCGCGTAGCCGAGCACCAGCCCGGGCGGGTACGGCAGCCGGGCGTGCCAGGACAGCGGCTGCACCTTCACCCCCTCCGCCAGTGCGGCGGCGGCCAGCCCGGTGTCGGTGCGGCCGGGTTCCTCCGGGAGCGTCAGCATCAGGTGGAGGCCCGCCGCCGCCCCGTGCACGGTGGCGTCCGGCAGGTGGGTGCGGATGGCGGCGATCATGGCGTCCCGGCGGCGGCGGTGGCGACGGCGCAGCAGCCGCAGGTGGCGGTCGAGGTCACCGGACTCCATCAGCCGGGCGAGGACCAGCTGGGGCAGCACCGGGTTGCCGAGGTCGGCGAAGCGCTTGGCGTCCAGGACGGCGTCCCGCAGCCGGGCCGGGACGAGCAGCCAGCCGGTGCGCAGCGCGGGGGCGAGCAGCTTGGAGACGCTGCCCGCGTAGCAGACCCGGTCCGGCAGGGCGGCGCGCAGGGCCGGGACGGGCGGACGGTCGTAGCGGTGCTCGGCGTCGTAGTCGTCCTCGACGACCAGGCCGCCCGCGCCCGCCCAGCGCAGCAGTTCGCGCCGCCGGTCGCCGCCGAGCACCACGCCGGTCGGGTACTGGTGGGCGGGGGTGAGCAGCACGGCCGGGGCGCCGGTGGCGCGCAGCGCGTCCACCCGGATGCCCTCGGCGTCGACCGGGACGGGCGGCGTGGCGGCGAGCCAGTGGGCGAGGTGCTGGCGGGCGCCGAGCGAGCCCGGGTCCTCGACCGCGACCTCGCGGATGCCCGCCCGTCCGAGGGCGCGGCCGAGCAGGGCGAGGGCCTGGGCCGTACCCGCGACGATCAGCACCTCGTCCGGATCGGCGCGGATGCCCCGGTTGCGGGCCAGCCAGTGGGCGACGGCCCGGCGCAGGGCCGGCGTGCCGCGCACGTCGCCGTAGCCGAGGTCGGACGCGGCGAGGCCGTCGAGGACGGCGCGTTCGGCGCGCAGCCAGGCGGCGCGGGGGAAGGCGGCGAGGTCGGGCACGCCGGGGGTGAGGTCGATCCGGGCGGGCGTGCCGCGCAGCAGGTCGAACACCTCGGGGTCGGGGTCGTCCCGGAACAGCGCGGGTGCCGGGCGAGGCGCTTCCCCGGCCGGCGCCTCCTCGGGGACGGCGGGGGCCGCGACCACGACCGTGCCGCCCCTCCCGCGGCCCGCCACCTGCCCCTCCTCGGCGAGGCGCTGGTAGGCGTCGGTCACCACCCCGCGGGAGACGCCGAGTTCGGCCGCCAGCACCCGACTGGCGGGCAGCCGGGCGCCGACCGGCAGCCGCCCGTCGACGACGGCCTCGCGCAGCCGGCGGGCGAGCCAGTCGGTGAGGCCGCCGGGCGGGGCGTCGGCGGTGTCGAGCTGGAGGAAGTCGGCGCCGCTCTCCGCGGGCCGCCCCTCGGGCCGTCCTTCGGACCGCGCTCCGGGCCGCTCCTCCGACTGCTCTTCGGACCGCTCTTTGGACCTGCCCGATGCCTCTGCTTTGGACCTGTTCACCGGACCATAGTGGCGGCGAGGGTGGGGTCATGACCACAGAGACGCCCACGAGCACCGAAGCGGCAGCGCCGATCCACCACGACGACTACGTCCACGGCTACTCGGACGCCGAGGCGCGACGCCTCGGCGACCAGGCCGACACCCTCGCCGAGCTGCTGCACGCGGGCACCGCGTACCCGGCGGGCAGCCGGGTGCTGGAGGCGGGCTGCGGGGTGGGGGCGCAGACCGTGCACCTGCTGGCCGCCAGCCCGGGCGTACGGCTGACGGCGGCGGACCTCTCGGCGGCGTCGCTGGACCAGGCCCGCGCCCGGGTGGCCGCGCAGGCGCCCGCCGCGGACGTCACCTGGCACCACGGCGACCTGCACCGACTGCCGTTCCCGGACGGCTCGTTCGACCACGTCTTCCTGTGCTTCGTCCTGGAGCACCTGCCCGACCCGGCGGCCGGGCTGGCGGCGCTGCGCCGGGTGCTGCGGCCTGGCGGGACGATCACGGTGATCGAGGGCGACCACGGCTCGGCGTTCTTCCACCCGGAGACCCCGGCGGCCCGCCGCGCCGTCGGCCACCTGGTCGGGCTGCAGGCCCGGGCGGGCGGGGACGGCCTGCTCGGCCGCCGCCTCCACCCGCTGCTCACGGAGGCCGGCTTCGCGCGGGTGGCGGTCCGCCCGCGCACGGTCTACGCCGACGACGCCCGCCCGGCCCTGGTGGAGGGCTTCACCCGGCGGACCTTCGTCGCGATGGTCGAGGCCGTCCGGGCGGACGCGCTGGCCGCCGGGCTGACCACCCCGGAGGACTTCGACCGGGGCATCGCGGAGCTGCGCCGGGCGGCCGAGCCGGGCGGGACGTTCCACTACACCTTCTTCAAGGCGGTGGCGGTCAGGCCCTGAGGCGCGGCCAGGACGGGCCGCGGTACCGGCGGGGCCCGTCCTGACCACGACGGGCCGCGGCAGCGGCGGGGCCCGCGGGCGGGGTGGTGGACGGGGGTCTCGACCGCGCCCGCGGGCCGCGCCGCCCGGCGGTCCGGACTACTCCGGGCCGTCCCCGAGGTCCGCCAGCAGGGTCCGCATCACCTCGACGAGCGCGGTCCGCTGCGCCTCGTCGAGGCCCGCCAGCATGCGGTGCTCGGTGGCGAGGTGGTCGGGCAGCGCCCGGTCGATCAGGGCGTGGCCCTCGGGGGTGAGGGCGACCTCGCGGCTGCGGCCGTCCTGGTCGCTGCGGGTGCGGGTGACCAGGCCGCGGGCCTCCAGCCGGTCCAGGCGCTGGGTGATGGCGCCGGAGGTGACCATCGCGGACCGCATCAGGCCGGTGGGGGTCAGCCGGTAGGGCGGGCCGCTGCGCCGGAGGGTGGCGAGGACGTCGAAGGAGGCGGCGTCCAGGCCGTGCTCGGCGAAGGTGCGGTTGAGCGCCGCGTCCACCAGCCGGTAGAGGCGTTTGAGCCGACCGAACACCTCCATCGGGTAGACGTCCAGGTCGGGGCGCTCGGCCCCCCACTGCGCGACGATGCGGTCCACGTGATCTGCCACGGGTTCAGGGTAGGCGATGCCGGACGAATCCCTTAGCGGTGAGGTAACTGTGGGCCACATCACTCGCTCGATCCGGTGAAGGATGCCTTAGCGCTGAGATACATTGCTTTAGTGCTAAGAAATCGCCTCGCCCTCGTCCTGCTGACGGCCCTCGCCCCGGCGGTCTGGGGCACGACCTACCTGGCCACCACCGAGCTGCTGCCGCCCGGCCGCCCGCTGCTCGCCGCCGTCATCCGCTGCCTGCCCGCCGGGCTGCTCCTGGTCGCGCTCACCCGCCGTCTGCCGCAGGGCAGTTGGTGGTGGCGTTCGCTGGTCCTCGGCGCGCTCAACATCGGGGTGTTCCAGGCGCTGCTCTTCATCGCCGCCTACCGTCTGCCCGGCGGCATCGCGGCCACCGTCGGCGCCGTCGGACCGCTGGTCACCGCCGGGCTCTCGGCCCTGGTGCTCGGCGACCGGCTCACCCTGCGCACCGTGCTGTCCGGCATCGCGGGCGTCGCGGGCGTCAGCCTGCTGGTGCTGCGGGCCAACGCCGAGCTGGACGCGGTCGGAGTGCTCGCCGCGCTCGGCGGCGCCGTGGTGATGGCCGCCGGCATCGTCCTCTCCAAGCGCTGGGTCTCCCCCGCGCCGATGCTCGCCACCACCGGCTGGCAGCTCACCGCCGGCGGACTGCTGCTGGTCCCGGTCACGCTGCTCGCCGAGGGCGCACCGCCGTCCCACTACACCCTCGCCAACGTGCTCGGCTACGCCTACCTCTGCCTGATCGGCGCGGCCGTCACCTACGCACTCTGGTTCCGGGGGCTGCGCGAGCTGCCGCCGACGTCGGTCTCCTTCCTCGCGCTGCTCAGCCCGGTGGTCGCCACCCTGCTCGGCTGGCTGGCGCTCGACCAGGACCTCAGCCCGCTCCAGGCGTTCGGCGCACTGGTCGTGCTCGGCTCGCTGGTCGCCGCCCAGACCCAGCGGCCGCGCACCGCAGCGGAGCCGGCGCCCGGAGCCACGCCGGCGCCGGAAGCCGGAGCGGCGCCCGAGGCCGATCCGGCGGCCACCCCGCGGTCCGTCCGCGAGAACGTCTGACCCCGTCCCACCCCACCGTTTCCACCACCTTCAGGGAGTACCCCATGCGCATCACCGTGTTCGGCGCCACCGGCAACGTCGGCAGCCGGGTCGTGGCCGAGGCCGTGGCCCGCGGACACCAGGTCACCGCCGTCGTCCGGGACCCGGCGAAGCCGCACGGCCTGCCGGCCACCGTCGCCCTGGTCGTCGGCGACGCCCGCGACCCCGAGGACGTCGCCCGGATCGCGGCCGGACAGGACGTGGTGGTCACCGCCACCCGTCCGGTGCCCGGCAGCGAGCACGAACTGGCCGTCGCGACCAAGGGCCTGCTCGCCGGGATCGCCGGCACCGGCGTGCGGCTGCTGGCCGTCGGCGGCGCGGGCAGCCTCCTCGTCCCGGGCGGCGACGGGACCGTCCTGGTCGACAGCCCCGGCTTCCCCGACGCGATCCGGCCGATCGCCCTGGCCTGCGGCGAGCAGCTCGACCACTACCGCGCCGCCGGCCCGGACGTCGACTGGACGTACCTGAGCCCGGCCGCGCTGCTGGAGCCGGGCGTGCGCACCGGCCGGTTCCGGACCGGCCGCGACGAGCTGCTGGTCGACGCCGAGGGCAACTCGGCGATCTCCATGGAGGACCTCGCCGTCGCGCTCCTCGACGAGATCGAGGAGCCCGCCCACCCCAGGGCCCGCTTCACCGTCGGTTACTGAGGGCGGGCCCTGGGGCCCCCGCCCCGGCGGGGGTGTACCCAGCACCACTCCGAAGACGGCAGTGGGCATGATCGATCACCGGGCCGGGCGCGGAGAGGATCGTCCCCGTGACCACGACCACGACCCCGGCGCGGGCCGCCGCGGCCCAGCCGGCCCCGGCCCACCGCACCTCGACCCGGCGCGCCGCCCTGGCCGTCGCCGCCGCCGTACTGGCCGGCCTGACCGCGCCCGCCGACGCCGCCACCGGCCGCGACCCGGGCGACGCCGAACCGGCGCCCGCCCGCTACACCCGCCAGATCCTGGACTGGCAGCCCTGCGCCCGGCGGCCTGCCCTGGACTGCGCCACCATGGCCGTCCCGCGCGACTGGCACCACCCGGGCGTCGGCGCGGACCTGACCATCGCCGTCTCCCGGCACCGCGCCACCGACCCGGCGCGGCGCAAGGGCATCCTGCTGATGGCGGCCGGCGGCCCCGGCGGCACCGGGCTGCTGCGCCCGGCCGATCTGGCCGCCGGCGCCCCGGCGGTCGCCGCCGCGTACGACATCGTCGGCTTCGACCAGCGCGGGGTCGGCGAGAGCACCAGGGCGGTCTGCCAGACCAAGGAGGAGTTCCGGGAGTTCCTGGCCGGCGACTACCGCGACCGGTCCCCCGCCGCGATCGACCGGGTGATCACCAACTCCAAGAAGCTGGCCGCGAGTTGCCGGGAGCGCACCGGCGACCTGCTGCCCCGCCTGACCACCGAGCAGACCGCCCACGACATCGACCTGTTCCGCGGCCTGCTCGGCGAGCGCAAACTCAGCTACTACGGCCCGTCCTACGCCTCGATGATCGGCGCCTACTACGGGACGCTCTTCCCCCACCGGGTCGAACGGATGGTGCTGGACAGCAACATCGGCTTCGACGGCACCTGGGAGAGGTACGAGCTGGGCCAGCCGATGAGCTTCCAGCGCCGCTTCGACGAGGACTTCGTGCCCTGGCTCGCGGCCCGGGACGCCACCTACCACTGGGGCGCCACGCCGGAGCAGGTGCGGGCGCACTGGGAGCGGCGGCGCGCCGCGCTGCACGACTCGCCCATCGTCGAGGGCGCGGTGACGATCGGCCCGAACCAGCTGGACAGCCTCGCCATGTCGGCGATCTACCGGGCGTCCAACTTCCCCGACCTGGCCCGGATCCTGGCCACCGTCGACGACTGGCAGGCCGCGGACCCGGCCACCCGCGCGGCGGCCGCGAAGGCCTTCGACGGCTACCTCAGCCCGGAGTTCCTCGCCGAGTACTTCGCGGTGACCTGCAACGACACCCCGTGGACCAGGGACCTGGACACCTGGATCGAGCGCGGCGCCGAGAACACCGCCCGCCGGCCGCTGGCCGGCGCCCGGACGCTCGCCTTCAGCGCGGTCTGCGCCGCCTGGCCGGCCGCCCCGGCGCCCAGGGTCGAGGTGACCGGCGCCCACCTGCCGACGACGCTGATGCTCAACTCGGTGCACGATCCGTCGACGTACTACGAGGCGGCGCTCGGCGCCCACCGCGCGCTGCGCGGCTCCCGGCTGGTCACCGTCACCGGCAACGGCGACCACGGCCAGTACCCGGGCCCCAACTCCTGCGTCACCGAGGTGGTCGAGCGCTACCTGCTGGCCGACCGGGCACCCGAGCGCGACCTCACCTGCCCCTCGCCGCAGGCGGATTGACCGCGGAGTCGGTCAACTCCGCCGCGCCCGCAGCCTGGCCCGGAGCCACGTTGCGGCGACGGCCAGCCCGGCGAAGCCGCCGACGGCGAGCTTGATCCCGGCCTTGGCGACGATCCAGCCGATCCACGGCACGGACCACCCCAGCCAGTGGAACACCGAGAGCAGCACCGCGGCGCCGAACGCCGCCGCGAGCACGGTGGCCAGGACGGCGGCGGCCCGCGGGAGCTCCCGCGGGCCGTCGGCCCGCTCCCCGCCGGCCGTGCCGTCCGGATCGGTGGTCGGACTGTTCACCATCTCGTTCGTACCCCCCTCAACCATGGGGGCGATGATACGACTTCAGCGCCAGGCGTGGTGGGTGTCGCCCAGGTGCTCGCCGGTGTCGCCGTCGGGGAAGCTGACGGCCATGGTGACGCGGTACTCGTGGACGTCCTCCCGGTGGCCCGGCACCCGTGCCCAGGCCAGCGAGTGCACCTCGGCCTCGGGGGCCTGCCGGCACCAGGCGGCGGCCTCCTCCAGGGCGCCGGCCGCCGACCGCGCGGTGCAGACCACGGCGGTGTACGCGGCGACCGCGACGTCCCCGCCGGAGCGGCAGGTGCGGGACACCGCCCGGACGGCCGCGGCGGCCTGGGTCAGGTCACGGGCCAGGTCGTCCACCACCCGAGGGGGAGCCGGCAGGACGACCGCTCCCTCGGCGACGGTCTCCGGCAGGTTCGCGCTCACGGTCCGGTCCTCCATCCGCATCGTCACGCGGCACAGCATGCCGGGCGGTGATTCCTGGCATGCCCATTTTCACCAGAACGTCACCCGTCCAGGGCGGACTCGGGGCGACCCCCTGGCGTCCGGACGCCCGTCCTGGTAGAGGGCGCCGGCCGGGCGCCCGGCGTTTCGGCAGGTCAGGAGGGTCGGCCACGGGCGGCGCCGGGGGCCCGGAACACCGCGCACGCACCACCCCCGCGCTCCGAACCGCCGGTCCGGCGCCGGGGAGCGCCCGTCCCACCGCAGTTGGCCTACCGGTCAACTTTCCGTACCGGAAAGGAAGTTGCGGCCGGGCACGGCCGACGAAGCGACAGACGGCCGAGGTCCCGGAACTCCGCGGACTCCGGCCGCACCCCCGCTGAAGTGCCGATTCAACCCCTCGGCGGGCTCCGGTCCACCTCCCGGTCACCCTGTCCCTGTCAGATCGTCGTGATACTAATCGTCCGGTGGTGGGCCCGGCCCTCGGTGGGACGGGCACGATGACGGCAGCTCAACCGTTCCGGGAGGGTCCGGGCGGCGACGGGGAGGGGTAGCGGATGACGGCGCGGATCGGCAAGGCCGGGGGCGGGCGCAGGCTCCGGATCGGCAAGCGGCTCACGGGAACCGCGGCGGCCTTCGCCGCGCTGGCCGCGCTGACCGGCTCTCAGGTGACGGGCATCGGGCTCGCCCCGGTCGCGGCCGCCGACGCCGGCCCGGCGAACGGCGCCGCGGGCCAGGGCGCCGGCCGCGCCCTGCCCACCGGCGGCCCCTCGACCGACCTCCCCGGCACCTTCGGCACCGGCGTCCCGGCCGACGGCGGCGGCACCGTCCACCTCCCGCAGCCGCCCGGCGCGCTGCCCGGCCTGCCCTCGGCCGGCCCGTTCGCGGCCACCGGGCCCGCGCTGCCCGCCACCGTGCTCGCCGCCTACCGGCAGGCGGAGGCCGCGCTGGCGCAGCGCTCGCCTGGCTGCCACCTGCCCTGGCAGCTGCTCGCCGCGATCGGCCAGGTCGAGTCCGGCCAGGCCAACGGCGGCCGGGTGGACGCGGCGGGCACGACGCTCACCCCGATCCTCGGCCCGGCCCTGGACGGCAACGGCTTCGCCGCGATATCCGACACCGACGGCGGCCGCTACGACGGCGACGCCCGCTGGGACCGCGCCGTCGGGCCGATGCAGTTCATCCCGTCCACCTGGGCCTCCTGGGGCGTGGACGCCAACGGCGACGGCAAGGCCGACCCGAACAACGTCTTCGACGCCACCGAGAGCGCCGGCCGCTACCTGTGCGCGGGCGGCCGCGACCTCGCCGACCCGGCCCAGCTCGACCGGGCGGTGCTCAGCTACAACAACTCGGGCGAGTACCTGCGGACGGTGCGCAACTGGATGGCGCACTTCGGCAGCGGCACGGTGACCACCGTCCCCAACCGTCCCGGCTCCCCGGTTCCGCCGGTCTCACCGGGCACGCCGTACCTCCCGGGCCCGTCGGCCGGCGGCTCGGGTGCGGGCACCGGTGGCACGCCCACCACGGAGCCGCAGCCGACCACCCCGGTCACCCCGGCTCCGGACCAGTCGCCGAGCGCCCGGCCGACGACGAGCCCGAGCCCCACCGCCACGCCCACGCCCGGCGGTTCGACCTCGCCGTCCGCGACGCCGACGACCACCCCGAGCGGCGGCACCTCCCCGACGGCGACCCCGACCGGCACGCCCACCGGCACGCCGACGGGCACCCCGACCGGTACGCCCACCGCCTGCCCGGACCCGACGGCCACGCCCACCGGCACGCCCACCCCGACGGGCACCCCGTCCCCGGCCGCCACGCCCACCGGCACCCCGACCGCGACGCCGCTCCCCGGCTGCCCCACCCCGACGGCCGGCGCCACCCCGACCGCCGCCACCACTCCGAGCGGCGCACCCGGGAGCACGCCAAGCGCCGCGTTCTCGCCGTCGGCCGCCCCGACGAAGTGAGCCCGGGGGCGCGGTTCCCGCTCCGGGAGCCGCGCCCCACCACCGTTCACGACTCCCGGCGCCGTCGGCCCGACCGCCCGGAGGCGTCGACGACGCGCGCGTTCCCGCCGCGCCGCCCGCGGGCGGCTACCGCGTCTGGGCCGCGCGGTGCTCGCGCCAGCGGCCCAGCATCCCGTGCAGCTCGTCGATCATGAACTCGAAGAAGTCGGCGCTCTCCGCCAGCCGCTCCCCCGCCACCGTCCCGGCGCCGACGGTGGCCTCGCCGTCCCGCAGCACCCGGATCCAGCGCAGCATGATCTCGTCGCGCCGGGTCAGCGACTCGAACCAGACGTCGTTGAGCACCCGGTAGCGGTCCCGCCGGGAGCCGGGCTCGCGCTCCTTGGCGACCAGACCGACCTGGATCAGGTACCGCATCGCACCGGAGACCGCGGCCGGGCTGATCCGCAGGCGCTCGGAGAGCTCGGCGGAGGTGAGCACCCCGCTCTCCTCCGCCATCAGGCAGGAGAAGATCCGGGACGGCATCCGCCCCATGCCCGCGACCACCAGCTCCGCCGCGAAGCGCTCGACGAAGTCCGACACCGCCTTGTCCTCGCGCTCCCGCTCCGGACCTTCCGCCGCCTTCGTCCCCTCTGGCCCAACCTCACCGGCGGCGAGGCCATCGACCTGCTCTCCCGGCTGCGCGGCCGGCTCGACCGCCGCCGCCGGGACGAGCTGATCGAGCGCTTCGACCTCGACCCGACCAAGAAGGGCCGCAGCTACTCCAAGGGCAACCGGCAGAAGGTCGCCATCGTCGCCGCGCTCGCCTCCGACGCCGAACTGCTGCTGCTCGACGAGCCGACCTCCGGCCTCGACCCGCTGATGGAGGTGGTCTTCCAGGACGTCGTGCGCCGGGCCAAGCACGAGGGCCGCACCGTCCTGCTCTCCAGCCACATCCTGGACGAGGTGGAGAAGCTGGGCGACCGCGTCAGCATCCTCCGGCACGGCCGGGTCGTGCAGAGCGGCACCCTCGGCGAGCTGCGCCACCTCACCCGCACCACCGTCGAGGCCCGGACCCTGCGCCCGGTCGCCGGACTGGACACGCTGCCCGGCGTGCACGGCCTGCACACCGAGGGCGACCTGGTCCGGTTCGCCGTGGACGGCGCCCAACTCGACGCCGCCGTCAGGGCGCTGAGCGCGGCCGGACTGCGCGGCCTGATCAGCCACCCGCCCACCCTGGAGGAGCTCATGCTGCGCCACTACGGCGACGGGTCGGCCGCCGACGGGCACCGCGCCGAGGACGAGGCCGCGCGATGACCGCCACCACCGCCGAGCCGGCCACCGGCCGCGCCGCCGCACCCCGCCGCCCGGCGGCCCGCACCACCCTGGCCGGCACCGCCGTGCTGCTCCGCTTCGCCCTGCGCCGCGACCGCCTCCGGCTGTCCGCCTGGGTGCTCGGCCTCTGGCTTGTCACCCTGGCCACCGCCGACAGCGTCCACACCGTGTACCCGACCGCCGCCGACCGCGCCTCGATCGCCCACGGCTCGGACAACCCGGCGATGCTCGCCATGAGCGGCCCGGCCCACTACCTGGCCGACTACACCTGGGGCGCCATGCTGGGCCACCGGCTGCTCGGCCTGCTGGCCGTGCTGACCGGGCTGCTGAGCGTCCTGACCGTCACCCGGCACACCCGGGGCGAGGAGGAGAGCGGACGCGCCGAACTGCTCCGGTCCGCCGCCGTCGGCCGGCACGCCCCGCTCGCCGCCGCCCTCGCCACCGCCGCCGTCGCCGACCTCGCACTCGGCCTGCTGCTCGCCGCCGGCCTGCCCGCACTCGGCATCCCCGGCCTCAGCGCCGCCGGATCGGCGCTGTACGGAGCCTCGGCCGCCCTCGCCGGGCTGCTGTTCGCCGCGGTGGCCGCCGTCACCGTCCAGCTCAGCGCGCACACCCGGGCCGCCTCCGGGCTGGCCCTCACCGTGCTCGGCGCCGCCTACGCGCTGCGCGCCGCCGGGGACGCCGGCTCCGGCGCCCTCTCCTGGGCCTCGCCGATCGGCTGGCTGCAGCGCGGCTACCCCTTCGTGGACGACCGCTGGTGGCCGCTGCTGCCCGCGCTCGCCCTGACCGCCGCGACCGGCGCCGCCGGGTTCGCGCTCAGCAACCGCCGGGACCACGGCGCCGGCCTGCGCGCCGCCCGCCCCGGCCCGGCCACCGGCGGCCCGGCCCTGGGCACCCCGTTCGGCCTCGCGCTGCGCCTGCACCGCGGCCTGCTCGGCGGTTTCGCGGCCGCCCTGCTGCTGGTCGGCGCCATGTACGGCTCACTGCTCGGCAGCGCCGACTCGATGCTCAAGGACGTCGACCGGATCCGGGAGGCGCTGGACCGGCTCGGCGGGCACACCCTCGCCGACTCCTACGCCGCGCTGACCATGCTGGTGGTCGCGGTGGTCGGCGGCGTCCACGCGGTGCTGGCCACGCTGCGCCCGCGCGCCGAGGAGAGCGCCGGACGGGCGGTGCCGGTACTGGCCACCGGCGTGTCGCGGTCCGCCTGGCTGGGCGGGCACCTGGCGGCGGCGCTGCTGGGATCCACCGCCGTGCTGCTCGCGGCGGGTGCGGGCTTCGGCCTGGCCGGCGCGCTGTCCAGCGGCGACGGGGGCGCGTTCCTCCGGCTGACCGGCGCGGCGCTGGCCTTCGCGCCCGCCCAGTGGGTGACGGTGGGTTTCGCCGCCGCGGTGTACGGCTGGCTGCCCCGGGCGGCGCCGCTGGCCTGGCTGGTGCCCGCGTACGCCTTCGTGATCGGCTACCTGGGCCCGCTGCTCGACCTCCCCGCGGGCCTGGAGCGACTCTCCCCGTACGGCCGGGTGCCCCGGCTCCCGGCGGCCGCGATGGACTGGACGCCGCTCGTGGTGCTCACCCTGGTCGCGGCCGCCCTGGTCGCCCTGGCCCTGGCCGGGTTCCGGCGCCGCGACATCGACTGACGGCGGTTCGCCGGGCGGCGTGCACCGGGCAGCGCGCACCGGGCGCCGGGCACCACGCGCCGGAACCCTCCGAAGCGCCTCGGCGGCGCCTCGGAGGGAAGGCCGGACGAAGGCCCGGACGGTGACTCAGAGGTGCTTGACCAGCTCCGGCATCAGGTCCTGGAAGGTCCGCCCACTGGCCGGCTGGCCGATCGCGGCCATCTGCCAACCGGTCGGCGTGCGCTGCACCTTGGCCATGATCTGGGCGGTGTACGGGCCGCCGCCGGTGAGCGTGTAGCGCGCCAGCTCGACGCCGGTGGTCTCGTCCACGAGCCGGCAGAAGGCCGCCTCGACCTCCTGGAAGGTCTGCCCGGTGAAGGAGTTGACGGTGAAGAGGATCTGGTCGACCTCGGCCGCGACGCTGGTCAGGTCGACCGTGATCGACTCGTCGTCGCTCGCGTCGCCCGAGCCCCCGACCAGGTTGTCCCCACTGTGCCGGACGGAACCGTCGTCGCTGTTGAGGTGCTGGAAGAAGACCACGTCCACCGGCCGCCCCTGGGCGAACAGCACCGCCGACGCGTCCAGGTCGATCTCCCGGCCGGCCGCGAGCAGCTTGGCCATGAAGCCCTTGCGCTCCACGGCCTTCCAGCCGAGACCCATCCGGACCAGGCTCAGCTGCCCACCTCCCGGCTTCTCCAGGCTGATCTTCTGTCCCTTGGCCAGTGAAACGCTCATCGCGTCCTCCTCGTTCTGCCACCGCCCGTGCCGCGAATCTACAGCACTGTAGAGAATTTATGATCATCGACGGCGTCCTGGGAGCACCTGTACCCCGAACTCCCCCGGCCCTCACCCCGACGACGGTCCGCACACTGAGGGAACCGGCGGTCCGGCGTCTGGCGTAGCCGTGGACCGCGACCGGACGACCGGGGCAGCGCACAGTCTAGGGTCGGCCCCAGGACGGCGCCCGGCGGAGCCGACGCGCCGCCCGCGCACCCGTCGCGGCGCTCAGGACCCGCCGCGTCCACGACCCGCAGTGCTCACGACTCGCAGTGCTCACGACCGTTCCCGGGCCACGCCGACCCGCGCCGGCCCGCTCACGCTGGGGGGACCACCATGCCCGAGCAGCACGAAGGAACCGAACGGCACGCAACACCGGAACGACCCGGGAGATCCCGCCTCGGCCGCCGCCGGCTGCTCCGGGCCGGCCTCGGCGCGGGCGGCGCCCTGGCCACCGTACGGCTGCTGCCCGGCGGCACCGCCCGGGCCGCCGCGACGCCGGACACCGACCACGGCACCGCGCAGTACGACGGCAGCCGGCCGGCCGCGCGGAACGCCGGCCTGCGCACCGGCACCGCCACCGCCGCGCAGGTCTGGCCGGACTGGGCCCGCTACGCCCGCATCGCCGACGGCACCTTCAACGAGCCCGCCGACATGCAGGGCTACATCGACGCCCTCAAGGCGCAGGAGGTGAGCGTCATCGAGCTGGACACCCTGCTCTCCGACTGGCTCACCGACGCCCAGTTCGCCGCCCACATGGCCGAGGTGAAGACGTTCACCGGCCTGGCCCACGCCGCCGGCCTCAAGGTCGTCATGTACTACCCGTCCCTGGAGCTGATCTCCCCCGGCGGCGAGAAGGGGCGTTCCTTCTACAAGAACGACCAGGGCAGGAACTGGGTCCAGCGCGACCTCGCCGGCAAGCCCAACGTGTTCTACGGCAGCGTGGTGGTCTGGGTCGACCCGGGGGACGAGAGCGTCTGGCTCAGCCCCAACTCGCCCTGGCGGGACTACTACCTCAAGCGGATCAAGGGCGTGGCCGCGACCGGCGTGGACGGCATCTGGCCGGACGTCCCGATCTACTTCGACGGTGTGCTCTCCTGGTGCGACGCCTCCACCTGGGGCGCGGCCGCGTTCAAGGCCGACACCGGCCTGGCCCTGCCCAAGGCCGCGGACTTCGCCGACCCGGTCTTCCGACGCTACGTGGAGTGGCGCCACCGCAACCTGCTCCGGTTCCAGTTGGACATCGCCGACGCGGGCCGCTCGGTCAACCCCGACCTGGTCACCTTCGTCGAGACCGTCTCGATGGACTACCGCTACGCCACCTCGATCGGCCTGGACGGCGGCTACCTGCGCCAGGCCCCCGGCGCCGTCGGCCAGGTCTGGGAGGTGGACATCCTCGGCAACTACGACGGCATGCGGCACGCCACCGCCTCCGACTGGGTCTGCCTGATCTCCATGTACAAGTACGCCCGCGCCGCCAGCGGCACCAAGCCGGCCTGGGCCTTCTCCTACGGCTGGCAGGCCGACGACGCCTCGCTGGTGATGTCCCAGCTGATCGCGGCCGGCTGCAACCCGTACGAGGTGAAGACCCCGTTCAAGAACGACACCGTGGACGCCGCGATGCGCACCCGGATGTACCGCTTCGTGCGCACCAACCAGGCGAAGCTCTACGACCCGGCCCCGATCGCGCAGGTCGGCGTCTACCACTCGGCGCCGTCCCGGGACTACGTGGCCCCGGGCGAGGGCAACGGGATGTACGTCAACGCCACGGCGCCGGCCGGGGTCACCGACTGGTGGGGCGGCGACGACCCGGAGATGAGCTGCGCCGCCCTCCCCTGGCTCGGCGAGTTCCGGGGCACCGTCAAGGCGCTGGTCTACGCCCACGTCCCGTTCGACACCGTGCCCAGTCCCGGCCTGACCGCCGAGGACCTGGCCCGCTTCAAGGTCCTGCTGCTGCCGAACCTCCAGGCGGTCTCGGACGCCGAGGCGGCGCTGCTGCGCGGCTTCGTCTCGGCCGGCGGGACGATCGTGATCACCGGCCCGGCACCCACCGCGCTGGACGAACTGGGCGGCCAGCGGGCCGAGTTCGCGCTCTCCGACGTGCTCGGCCTGCGCCGGGCCGACCCGCTGCCCGCCGGCAGGCAGAACTCCTACGGCAGCGGCAGCTGCTGGTACGTCAAGGGGCTGCCCGGGCTGAGCTACCTCACCAGGACCGACCAGGCCTCGGCGGACCAACTGCTCACCGCCGTCCGGCAGTCCGCCCCGCCCGCGGTCACCCTGACCGGGGACCGCCGGATCTTCCTGGACGCCCGGCGGCTCGGCGCCGACACCGTCGTCCACCTGGTGAACTTCACCAATTTCGGCGACACCCCGGCGGCGTTCCGCAGCACACCCGCCAACTGCACGCTCTCCTACGCCCTCCCGGCCGGCGCGGGTGTCACCGCCGTCACCGTCGCCGGCCCGGACGGCACCGACCCGGCGCCCAAGGCCGTCCCGTACACCGTCACCGCCGGGACGGTCAGCGTGCCGCTGACCGTCGCGCAGTACTCGGTGGTGACGATCACCGTCGGCTAACGGGTGCTCGGGGCCCGGACGAGCCAGAGGGCGGCGGGCCCGGCCTCGCCGCCCGGGGCGGACTCGAAGGCGATCCACCGCCCGTCCGGGGACCAGCTCGGTGCGCCGTCGTAGGCGGTGTCGTCCCGGGTCACCCGGACGGGAGTGCCGCCGACGGCGTCCACCGCGAAGACCTGGGCGTTCGGCAGGTCGCCCAGGGTGGAGGAGAACACCAGGAAGCGGCCGTCCGGGGACCAGCTGGGGTCGGTGTGCTCGCCCGGCGCGTCGACGACCCGGCGCAGCCCGCCGCCGTCCGCGTCCACCGTCCACAGCGACCAGTCCTCGCCGCCGGCGGTCCGCCGCTGGAAGACGATCCGGTCGCCCTTCGGGGACCAGTTCGGCTGCCGGTTGTCGCTGCCGGTGCCCCGGCCGTCCACCAGCAGGACGGGCGCGCCGCCCCCACGGCGGACCTTCCAGAGCGAGCCCTGCTCGCCCGCGTCGCCCCGCGCGGCGGGGTGCTCCGGCTCCCGGCTCCGCTGGAAGACGATCCACTCGCCGTCCGGGGAGAAGCTCGGCTCGCTGTAGCCGCTGCCGTCGGCGTGGCTGGTCACCCGCTCCGGGGCGCCGCCCGACCTCATCAGCCAGACCTCGTCGTGCCCGGACTCCCGGTCGGTGGCGAAGACGAAGGCGTCGGCGGCGGCGTTCCAGCTGGAGCCGGGGAGGTTGACGGCCGTCCGGTCGGGGTCCTCCAGCACCTTGCGCGGGGCACCGCCGTCCAGCGCCAGGACGCCGAGGGCGGCGGCGCCCTGGTTGTAGCCCCCGCCGAACTCGGTCAGCAGCACCGAGCGGCCGTCCGGGGCGAAGGCGGGGTTCTGCGCGCTGCGGCCACCGCCTGCGCGGTAGAGCAGCCGGGCGCCGTCGGCGCGGTGCTCGACACCGGCGGGGGCCTCGGTGACCGCTGGTGCGCCGGTGGTCGCCGGCGCACCGGTGGGGCCGGGCGCCGGCCCCTCCCGGCCGCCGGACCCGGAGTCCGAGCCGCCGCATCCGGCCAGCAGCACGACGGCGGCCACGACCGCCGCGAGTGCGCGAGTCCTCATGCCCACACGCTAGTTGACGCCACGTCAGCTGTCGTCCGCCGCCGGGCGGATCCGGCGCCGCCGTCCGGCAGGTGCCGCCGGACGGGCGGAGCGCCGGATCCGTCAGCCGGCGCTCCGCTCCAGCCGCACCAGCGCGTCCACCGCCACCCGGCCCCCCTGACCGCCCTGGTCGGCCTGGCCGCCCTCGTCGCGCCGGTGGCCGGGCTCGCCGCCGACCGTACGGTGCACCCGCTCGGCCCGGACGGTGCGCAGCCCGCGGTCGGCGAGGTCGGCCAGGACGTCGTCCGGGGTGAAGAGCACGGCCGGGTCCTGCGGGCCGCCGACGCCCTCGGTGAGGTTGCTCAGGTCGTGCCCGATGACCAGCAGGGTGCCGCCGGGGGCGAGCGCGTCGGCGGCGCGGCGCAGCGCCGCCCGGCGGTCCGCGGCGGGCAGGTGCAGGTAGGCGACCAGGACGAGGTCGTAGTCGCCGGCGGCGGCCTCCAGGGCGCGGGCGTCGCCGTGGCGCCAGGTGAGCCGGTCGGCGACCTCGTCGGGCAGTTCCGCGGTGAGCCGTTCGGCGCGTTCCAGGGCGACGGCGGAGAAGTCCAGTCCGGTGACCTCCCAGCCCTGGGCGGCCAGCCAGATGGCGTTGCGCCCCTCTCCGGCGGCCAGGTCGAGGGCGTGCCCGGGGGTGCGGCCGGTCAGTTCGCGGACCACCCACCGGTTGGGCGCGGAGCCCCACACCAGCTCGCTCGCGGCGTAGCGGTCGTCCCAGTCCTGGCTGTCCATCGCGCCTCCTCCGTTCGACGGCCTGCTCGTCCGGCCAACCTACCGGGCCGCCGCCGGCCCGGCCCGGAACGGTCCAGCGGGCGGACACCCTTGACGGCGAATATTGGTCCAGTCCAATCTGTTCAGTCGTGACGTGTCCGGGTCGACGGCCCGGCAGGTCCGCGCACCGTTCGTCAGCACGCGTCACCAGCCCGCGCGCCCCCACCGCGCCCGGGCCGGCTCCCCTCGGCCCGCCCCGGGCCACCGCACCGCCGGAACCCCCACACATCCGGAGGACCCACCGCATGCACGACCGTGTCCTGCCCGCACGGCCCGCTCACCCCTCCGGGGAGCGCGCCGGCCGCCGGGCCGCCCACCGCAGAAGGGCCACCGCCCTGGCCCTGGCCGCCACCCTGACCACCAGCGGCGCGGCCATCGCCCTGACCTTCGGCTCCGCCTCGGCCGCCCCGGTCGACCTGCTGGCCAACGGCGGCTTCGAGACCGGCACCCTGGCCGACTGGAGCTGCTCCAACGGCTCCGTCGTCACCACCCCGGTGCACGGCGGGAGCCGCGCCCTCAGCGGCGCCGCCTCGGCCGCCGACACCGCCCAGTGCCAGCAGACCGTCACCGTCCGGCCGAACACCACGTACACCCTGGCCGGCTGGGTCCAGGGCAGCTACGTCTACCTGGGCGCCACCGGCGGCGGGGTCAACTCCTCGGCCTGGACGCCGGGCGGGACCGGCTGGAACCAGCTGAGCACCACCTTCACCACGGGGGCCGCCACGACCTCCGTCACGGTCTTCACCCACGGCTGGTACGGCACCGGGACGTACTACGCGGACGACCTCACGCTGACCGGCCCGGGCGGCCCCACCTCGACCGCCAGCCCGACGGCCACCGCGAGCCCGACCGCCACGGCCAGCCCGACCGCGACCAGCAGCCCGACCGCCACCGGCAGCCCGACGGGCACCCCCACGACCACCACCCCGACCCCGACGGCCACCGCGACCGGCCCGGCCGGGGACGGCAAGGTCACCACCCCGACCGGCTTCGCGGTGACCAGGACGACGTCCGACGCGGTGGTGCTCACCTGGCAGCCGTCCACCCTCACCAGCGGTGACGGCCCGGTCGCCTACAAGGTGTGGTCCAACGGCCAGCTGGTCGCCACCTCGATGGGCACCTCGGTCGCGGTCAGCTCGCTGCTGCCGGGCAGGAGCTACACCTTCAGCGTCCAGGGCTACTCCGGCGGCCACGCCTCCGCCCAGTCCGCGCCGGTGAGCACCACCACCGCGGCCGCCCCCGCGCAACGGCCGATCCGCTCGGCGTACTTCGACCAGTGGGGCGTCTACGAGAACGCGTACCACGCGAAGAACGTCGACACCAGCGGTGCGGCGGGCAAGCTGGACGTCATCCACTACGCGTTCGCCAACATCGACCCCACCAGGTTCACCTGCTTCCAGGCGGTGAAGGCCTCCGACTCGTCCAACGAGTCCAACCCGAACGCCGGTGACGGCGCGGGCGACGCCTACGCCGACTACCAGGCCGACTACAACTCCGGCACCAGCGTGGACGGCACCGGCGACACCTGGGAGCAGCCGCTCAAGGGCAACTTCAACCAGCTGCGCCAGCTGAAGGCCAAGTACCCGAACCTGCGCTTCACCATCTCGATCGGCGGCTGGACGTACTCCAAGTACTTCTCCGACGCGGCGGCCACCGACAGCTCCCGGAAGGCCTTCGTCTCCTCCTGCGTCGACATGTTCCTCAAGGGGAACCTGCCGACCGGCGTGGCCGGTGACGCCTCCGGCGGTCCTGCCTCGGCGGCGGGCCTCTTCGACGGCATCGACCTCGACTGGGAGTACCCGGGCTCGGCCGGCGGCCACGCCGGCAACCACTACTCCGCGGCCGACAAGCAGAACTTCACCCTGCTGCTCAAGGAGTTCCGCACCCAGCTGGACGCCCTCGGCTCCGCCCAGGGCAAGCGCTACCTGCTGACCGCCGCGCTGCCCAGCGGCCAGGACAAGGTCGCCCAGCTGGAGACCGACAAGATCGGCGCCTACCTGGACTTCGCCGACGTGATGTCCTACGACATGCACGGCGCATGGGACGCCAAGGGCCCGACCAACCACCAGGACCCGCTGCACGACAGCCCGGCCGACCCGACCACGCCGATCACCCCGGGCACCCGCAAGTACAACGTGGACACCACGCTCGCCGCCTACACCACCGGCCTGCCCGAGTACGGCATCCCCGGCGGCTTCCCGGCGAACAAGATCGTGCTGGGCATCCCGTTCTACTGGCGCGGCTGGACCGGCGTCCCGGCCGGCTCCGACTACGGCCTGTACCAGAGCGCGACCGGCCCGACGGCAAAGAAGCCGCTGAGCCAGGAGGCCGGCCTGGCCGCCTGGAAGGAGCTCAACCCGACCGCGGCGCAGACCCACTGGGACCCGGTCACCGAGAGCAGCTGGGTCTACGACGGCACCAACTTCTGGACCGGTGACACCCCGCAGGCCGTCCAGGCGCGCGGCGCCTACGCCAAGAGCAAGGGCCTGGGCGGGCTGTTCGCCTTCTCCCTGGAGAACGACGACGCCTCCGGCACGATGCTCAACTCGATGGACAGCAGCCTGCGCTGACGCGCAGTCGAAGCGAGCGACGGCCCGCGCGGAACATCCGCGCGGGCCGACCTCGGCTCAGCGCGGCGGCACCGGGTCCGCCCCGCCCGCGCCCGGGCGGCAGCGCAGCAGCCGTCCGGCCGTCAGCCGCGCCCCGCGCAGCGCGCCGTGCCGGTGCAGCGCCTGCACCGCGTAGGTCGAGCAGGACGGCGTGTACGGGCAGCAGGCCGGACGGCGGGGGCTGACCTCGGTGCGGTAGTAGCGCACCGCGCCGTACAGCACCCCGGCCGCGAACCCGCGCGGGGCGGGGGCGGACGGGTCGGCCGTCCGGCCCCGGCGCGCGCCGGTGAGGGCGAAGCGGACGCCGGAGACCATCATCACGGGGATCAGGGCGATCATGCAGGGGTCGGCGATCTCGCAGCAGCCGTCGCCGCAGCAGTCGATCCCCTCGTTCCGAAGGCGCTTGCGCCGCTTGGCCTTGACGTGGTCCTCCTTGCGGTAGCGCTCCCGGTACTCCTCCCAGGCCCGGCGCTGCTTCTTCCGCCGGATCCGCTCCGAGGCGGGCAGCCACCACCAGGCGCGCTCAGGGCGGGCCGGCGGGAAGTGGGCGCCGAGATCCGGCGTCGGTTCGGACACTGCTGACGATCCCCTCGTTGGCTCCGCCGGGGACCGGCCCCCGACGATCCGGGCAAGATTATCCGAGGATCATCTGCCCGGACCGGTCCGGCGGGCCGGTGACTGAGCGGGCCAGCGGGCCGGCAGCACGGCGGGCCTGCAGCACCGCGGCCGCCGACCCGCCGACCCGCTCAGTCGCCGAGGTTGAGCGAGGGGAAGAGGTCCTCGAACGGCTGGGTGGTCACCGACACGCTCCGGGAGAACGGGTTGTCGAAGTCCCAGATCATGAACAACAGGAAGGCGATCAGCACGCTGAAGCAGAGCGCCAGGGTCAACTCCCGCGGCGTACGCCGGATCTGGAGCGCGAACAGCATGCCGACGGTCACCACCGCACCGCCGATCAGCCCGAGCCAGACCACCCCGGGCATCGTCGGCCCGGCGTTCTGTCCGCGCGAGTCGCGGGCCTCGGAGGTCTGGCCGATCCGGTCCATCACCGGCTGGTAGGACTGCGCCTCCAGGTCGGAGGCGGGCGGCCGGGTGGCGACGTCGTTCCGGAGCTTCTCGAGCAGCTGGTCGCCCTTCTCGGTGATCGCACCGTTCTTCTTCATGTAGTCCCACTCGGTGTTCACCACGTACGAGACGTAGGCGTCCACGTCGGCCCGGACCTGGTCCCGGAACTCCACCGGGTAGACCACCGCGCGGTCGCTCACCTCGCGCAGCGACTGCGCCTCGCGGAACAGGTCGTCCTGTGCGGCGCCGCGCGCCTCCCAGACACCCGCGATGGCGAGACCGAGGACGATCGCGTAGACCACCCCGATCATCATCGTGATGTACTCGATGACGTCCGGGGTCTCGTCGCTGCTCTCCTCGATCGGTCGGCGCTGCCTGAGCACCACCACCGCCACCACGACGGCACAGGCCGACGCCATGGCGATGATCAACGCCACCCACTCGGACATGGCAACTCCCTTCTCTGAATTGGCTCGTGACGGAACGTAAAGGGTCAAGGGGGCGAACCCCGGTCGGGTCGGTCCGGGCCGGCTCCGCCCGGCCCGCCGCCCGGGTCGGGCGGCGGGCCGTCAGGGGGCGGTCAGATCGGGCCCGAGCGGCCGCCGCGTCCCCGGCCACCACGGCCCGGTCGCAGAGCCGCCGCCGCGATCACGGCGGGGACCATGACCAGCAGCATCGTGGTGGTCATCGAGAGGCCCTGGTGGCGCCGGGCCATCGGCGCGGTCTTCGCCGCCGGGGCGTGGAACACCGGTCGCGCCGACGGGGTCGGCCACAGCGGGCTCGGACGCGCCGAACTGGGCAACGCCGCGGGGCTGGGGGCCGCCGGGCTGGGCGCGGCCGCACTCGGCGCGGCCGCACTCGGCGCCGCGGGGGCCGCGGGCGCGGGGACCGCCGGGGCCGGGACGGGTACAGCCGGTGCGGGGGCCGCCGGGGCCGCCGGTGCGGGCGCCGGAGCGGGCGCCGGCGGCGGTGCGGGGGCGGGCGACGCCGGGGGCGCGGGTGTCGCGGGCGCCGGGGTGGGGGCCGCGGTCGGGCTGGGGGACGGCACGGTCGGTGACGGCGTCGGGGTGGGCGTCGGAGTCGGGGTAGGGCTGGGCGTCGCAGGGAGGCTCGGCGTCGGCGTCAGTGTCGGTGTGGGGGTCGGAGTGGGCGTCGGCGTCGGCGTGGGCGTCGGCGTCGGCGTGGGAGTCGGGGTCGGCGTGGGAGTCGGGGTCGGCGTCGGCGTGGGAGTCGGAGTGGGCGTCAGTGTCGGCGTCGGGGTAGGCGTCGGCGTCGGGGTAGGCGTCGGCGTCGGTGTTGGCGTGGGAGTCGGGGTCGGCGTCGGTGTCGGCGTGTGAGTCGGAGTGGGCGTCGGCGTCGGGGTAGGCGACGGCGTGTGGGTGGGGGTGGGCTCCGGACTCGGACTCGGGCAGGGGTGGTGGTGATGATGATGGTGGTGCCAGCCGTGGCCGCCGTACCAGTCGTCGTCGTACCAGTCGTCGTCCTCGTCGCCCCCGCCGTGGCCCGGCCCGATCTGCCCGGGCCCGGTCTGCGCCGCGACCGGCTGCCCGGTCCCACCGCGCGGGCCCGCCGGACGCGACGGCCAGGAGAACGGCGGCGAGGGGACGGCGGGCGACGAGAAGGACGGCGAGTGGATCGGGGGCCCGGTGGGCTTCGGCGGCGGGGTCGGCTGCGAAGGCCCGGTCGGCTTCGGCGGCACAGTGGGCTTCGGAGGCCAGGTCGGCTTCGGGGTGGGCTTGGGCGTGGGGCAGGGGTGGTGCCCGTGCGGAGGCCGGGGCCCCGGGTGCCCCGGCCCGACGCTCGGCACCACGCCGACCCCGACCTGGACGTCCACGTCCACGTCCACGCCGACCGTCACCTGTCCGCCCGGCCGCACCGACATCGACATGTCGGTCTCGTTGCACACGCAGACGTCCACCACCGGGCCGTGCGGGCCGTGCGGGTACCCGCCGGCGTTCCCGGCGCCGGACGCGGTCGCCCCGCCGACCAGCGCGCAGAGAGCGACCACGCCGGCCGCCGCCCCGCCCAGCCGCGCCCGCCGCCCGGGCGCCGATCCCCCACCGCCGCCAGGCGGTATCCGGCGGATCTGCCGACGCTGGGGCATGGGCTCCACACACCTCTCGGGTCGTCCGGGGAGGACGGAACGGGCTCGGGCCGACCGGCCGCGAAGGAACGGATGGAAGGGGCGGAACAGGCAGAGCGGTCGAACTCGGTCGCAGCCGTGACAGAAGGCTCATCAGGCGCGACCAGAAGTGATCAGATACGGTCAGGCGGACGGCCCGCCCTCGGGGGCAGGCCGTCCGTCCTCAGGTCAAACGATCTTCGAGCCGACCGGTTACGGCTCGTGCTCGCCGTTCCGCGCGCTCAGTGGCGGGTGTGCGCGATCTCCACGTTCTCCAGCACGCCGACCGCGTCCGGCACCAGGATGGCGGCCGAGTAGTAGGCGCTGACCAGGTACGAGATGATCGCCTTCTCGTCGATGCCCATGAAGCGGACCGACAGCGACGGCTGGTACTCGTCCGGGATGCCGGTCTGGTGCAGGCCGATGACGCCCTGGTTGTCCTCGCCGGTACGGATCACCAGGATCGAGCTCGTGTTCTCCTTGGTGATCGGGATCTTGTTGCAGGGCAGGATCGGCACCCCGCGCCAGGCCGGCACCTGCTGCCCGCCGAGGTCGACGTGGGTGGGGTACAGTCCGCGGGCGTTCAGCTCCCGGCCGATCGCGGCGATGGTCCGCGGGTGGGCCAGCAGGTAGTCGGGGTCGCGGCGGCGGTTGAGCAGCTCGTCCAGGTCGTCCGGGGTGGGCGGGCCGGAGTGGGTCTGGATGCGCTGGTCGAAGTCGGCGTTGTTGAGCAGGCCGAACTCCGGGTTGTTGACCAGCTCGTGCTCCTGGCGCTCGCGCAGGGCCTCGATCGTCAGCCGCAGCTGGTGCTCGGTCTGGTTCATCGGCTGGTTGTACAGGTCCGCGACGCGGGTGTGGACCTTCAGGACGGTCTGCGCGACGCTCAGCTCGTACTCACGGGGCTTGAGCTCGTAGTCCACGAAGGCGCCGGGCAGCTCGTACTCGCCGTGGTGGCCGGCCGACATCGCGATCTCGGCCTCGCCGCGCTCGTTCTGCGCCTGGAGCGGCAGGGCCAGGAAGGCCTGGAGGTGCTCCTGGAGGCCGGGCGCGTTGTCCCGGATGGTGGCGAAGTCCGCCCGGCTCAGCGTCAGGGCGACACCGGCGGTGGCGGTCTTGGCCGTGAACTCCCAGACGGCGTCGGGGTTCAGCAGCGCGTCCTCGCCGAAGCGGTCGCCGTCGCCGGCCACGCCGACCACGGTCTCGTCGCCGTACTTGCCGGTGCCGATCTTGTTGACCTTGCCGTGGGCGATCAGGAAGATCCTGTCGGCGGCGTCGCCCTGGGTGGTGAGCACCTCGCCGGGGCCGAAGTCCCGCTGCTGGCAGCGGTCGGCCAGGGCGGCGAGGACGTCCTCGTCCTCGTAGCCCCGCAGCAGGGCCAGCTCGCCCAGCTCGGCCGGGATCACCCGCACCTGGGAGCCGGTCTTGATGAACTCCACCACCCCGTTGCCGACGGCGTAGGTGAGCCGGCGGTTGACGCGGTAGGCGCCACCGGCCGCCTGGACCCAGGGGAGCACCTTGAGCAGCCAGCGGGAGGTGATCTCCTGCATCTGCGGTGCGGACTTGGTCGTGGTGGCAAGGTTCCGGGCAGCAGCCGTCGCAAGGCTCTGCTGCTTGGCCTGCACTGCCTCCGGGCTCGTGTCCACGGTCATCGGCAGGGCTCTCCATTCCTGTGATCGGGTCACGCGTCCAGGGGCGTACCGGCCCGCCCTGGCGCATGGCATGGCGGACCGTCAGATCCGCGTGTCAGTGGGGGCGTTGGCGAATTTCGCGAAGTATCGGCCACCCTCTCGCGGCGGCCCATCCGGAACCCTAGATCACCAGGACCCGGCGGAGCCCGAACGAAGGCCCACTACCCCCCGATAGGGTGAATCTCGCCCGGTCCGCCCCCACGGCCCCGAGGACTCCGGGAACATCCGTTCGCCGCTGCGATCCCCGTACTGCCAACGGCCTTCCCGCCCCGACCGCCGCCCGGCCGGGCCGTTCCGGAGCCCGTCGCCCGGCGTCAACCCGGCACACCGCCCCGGCAGCGGCGCGGACCCCCGGGAAACGCGAACGGCCCGTCAGGTGCCGGCACGGGGGAAGCCGGCACCTGACGGGTGATCGGGGGGCGCGCAGTCGGGGCCCTGCGCCGGGGTGGTCCGCGCGCCCGCGGCGGTCCGGCGGTGGCACCGCCGGTGCCGCCGGTACCCAAGGGTCAGGCGCAGGCGACCTGGGTCCCGGGGATGTCGACGATGCCCGAGTCGTTGGACTCGCCGCCCTGGTACTCGTAGTACAGGTAGGAGTAGAAGTCGATCCGGACGTCCGGGCCGCAGGCCGAATCGGGGGCCACGGTGTACGTCACCGTGAAGGTGCTGCCGGCGCCCGGGGCGAGCGGCACGTTGTAGCGGGCGATGCCGCCGTGGACGTTGTCACTGCACCCGTTGGTCTGGGTGCCGCAGGCCGTCGCGGTGAACTTGAGACCGGCCTGCCGACCGGTGCCGTAGGTCTCCTGGACGCTCTGGTAGACGAACTGGATCGGGGTGTCGTGCGGGTTGGTGAGCGTCAGGGTGAGCGTGAACCCGCCGCCCCGGACGGTGGTCTGCCGGTCGGAGACGGCCGTGAGGGGCAGCCGGCCGTCGGCCCGGGCCGCGGGGGCGGCGGAGAGGAGCAGACCGGCCACGAGGGCCGGACACGCGGCGAGCGCGATGCGGCTCGGATGTGTTCTGCGCATGACCAAGGAGCGTAGGCCCCGCTTCCGCCAGGGTTCCGCTCCTCGGCTCCGGTCCGTACCGACGCAGGAGCGGCGAGCGGACACCGGGCACCACGCCGCCCGCGTTCCGCCCCCGCCGGTGCGCCCGGGGGCCTATGCTTCGCCGCCCTCCCGGAGCCCTGCCACCGACCTCACCCGCACGGCGGCAGGATGTCGCAGAGCGCGCCGATCGCCGCCGGGTAGGCATGGTCCGGCGGTGTGGCGTAGCCGACCACCAGGCCGTCGACGGCGGGCATCGCCTCCTCGCCCACCGCCGGGTGCCGGTAGTCCGCGAGCCCCTCGACGGCCAGGCCCCGGTAGGCGGCGGCCTTGAGCACCGAACGCTCGGTGCCCGGTTCCAGGCGCAGCACCGCGTGCAGCCCGGCCGCGATGCCGGACACCTCGACGTGCGGGGCGCGGGCGGCGAGCGCGGCCACCAGCTGGTCGCGGCGCTCCCGGTAGCGGCGGCGCATCCGGCGCACGTGGCGGTCGTAGCCGCCGGAGTCGATGAACTCGGCGAGGGTGAGCTGGTCCAGGGCGCTGGCCCAGCCCTCGCGTTCGCCCTTGGCGGCGAGCACCCGGTCCACCAGGTGGTCGGGCAGCACCATCCAGCCGAGCCGCAGCGCGGGGGTCAGGCTCTTGCTGACGCTGCCGAGGTAGACCACCCGTTCGGGGTCGAGCCCCTGGAGGGCGCCGACCGGCTGGCGGTCGTAGCGGAACTCCCCGTCGTAGTCGTCCTCCAGGACCAACCCGCCGCGCCCGCGCGCCCAGTCGACCACGGCGGCGCGGCGCCCCGGGTCGAGCGGGCCTCCGGTCGGGAACTGGTGGGCGGGGGTGAGCAGGGCCGTCCGGACGTCCGGGTGCCGCGCCAACTCGCCGGTGCGGGCGCCCCGTTCGTCGATCGGCAGCGGCACGGTGGTGACGCCCGCGGCGGCCAGCAGCCCGCGGTGGAACCCCAGCCCGTACGCCTCGACGGCCAGCGGGCCGTGCTCGGCGGACGGCAGGACGGGCGAGGCGCCGTCGAAGAGCAGCCGCAGCGCGTGGGCGAAGCCGGAGCAGACCACGATCCGGTCGGGGTCGGTGCGCACCCCGCGGGCGCGCGCGAGGTAGTCGGCGAGGACGGTGCGCAGTTCGCGCCGGCCCTGGGGGTCGCCCGGGCCGAAGGCCTCGTTGGGGGCGGCGGTGAGGGCCCGGCGGGCGGCGGCGAGCCAGCCGGTGCGCGGGAAGGAGGAGGCGTCGGGCTGGCCCTGGCGCAGGTCGTGGATGGGACCGGGGCGGCGGGAGGGCCGGCGGGCCCGGGCGCGCGGGACGGGTTCGGCGCGTTCGGCGACGGTGGTGCCGGAGCCCTGGCGGGCGGTGAGCCAGCCCTCGGCGACGAGTTCGGCGTAGGCCTCGGCGGCGGTGTTGCGGGCCAGGCCGAGGTCGGCGGCGAGGGCGCGGTAGGGGGGCAGCCGGGTGCCGGGGGCCAGTCTGCCGCTGCGGATCGCCTCGCGCAGCGCCGACATCAGCGCGGCGCGGCGGCCGCCGGTGGCGGGGAGGTCCAGGTGCAGGTCGTTGCCGGTCGGGTGGGCGGGCTCGGAGGGGTGCGTGCCCCGCGTGTCCGTCATGGTCACGCACCCTACCGGCCGCCGCCCCGGCCCCCTTCGGGTGGCCGCCCGAAGGGGGCCGCGGCCCACGGCTCACGGCTGCAGCGCCGCGGCCACCGCTACGGCTACGGCTACGGCTACGGCTACGGCTACGGCTACGGCACCACGGTGACCGGCCAGCGGCCGGCCTTCACCAGCCGGACCGCCACCGAACCGATCACCCGGTGCCCGGCCTGCTCGGAGGCGCCGACCACCACCGCGTCGGCGCGCAGCTCGTCCGCGAGCTTGGCGAGGCCGGTGTACGGGTCGCCGCGCCTGGTCAGGAAGCGCCACTCCACCTTCCACACCTCGCGCACCCGCTGCTCGGCCTCGCGCAGCGCGGCCAGCAGTTCCTCGGCGATCTCCTGGGTGGTCTCCTCCACCGCGGCCCCGGCCAGGGCGGTCGCCGCCCCGAGGATCGGCTGGATGTACGCCACGGCGAGGACGGCGCCCTGCCGGCGGGCCAGTCCGGCGGCGTAGGCGGTGGCGCGCCAGGAGGAGTCGGAGCCGTCCAGGCCGGCCAGGACCACGCTGGGGCCGTCGGTGCCCAGCTCGAAGCCGGCGGGCGCGGCCGCGGCCTCGTGGTCCTGGGCGCCGGTCGGCACCCCGGCCGCGGCCGCTCCTCCCCCACCGGTGCCCGCCGCCCCACCCGCACCGGCGGCCGCCTCTCCCGCGTCCGCCGTGTCCGCCGCATCGCTCTCGTTGCTCATGGGCCGAGGCTATGCCCGCCACCGGGAGTGACGGCAGGGGGCGCTCCGGGTGAGGGCTGTGGCGGGGGCCACCCGGGCCGACAGCCGGGGCGGCGGAATCGGCACCGGTGGCTGGCCGGTCGTCACGCACCGTCGACCGTGTGGGCGGCCTCACAGCGGTTTCCGGGCCCGTTCGGAGTGGCGCGGGCCACTTCCAGCGCCGATTTGATCTTGGAAAAGGTGGGAAATCGGGCTAAATCGCCCCATTTCCTTGATCTTTACGCCCGGTAACAGCCCTCTGACGTGGCTAAACCTTCGAATCCTTGAAACCGCCACGGCCACCCCCGTAACTTCGAACCCGTTGCACCGAGCGATCCGCTCCGGCCGGGCCAACCGCCCCCGGGCAGGACGGTGCAGGACCACGCGAGTGACGTGTCCCCGAAACCGACGGCCTTCCGAGGGCCTGGTTCCGCGCGCTCGTAAAGCCCTCCGAAAGGAAATCCATGACCTTCCGTAACGAGACCGCCGCTGCCACCACCACTGCCACCCCGAAGCGCCGCAACCGCGTCCGGATGGCTCTGATGGCCGGGGCGCTCACCGCCCTGCCGGTGGCCGGCCTCGTCACGGCCACCAGTGCCTCCGCCGCGCCGGCTTCGGTCTGGGACAAGGTCGCCGCCTGCGAGGCGACCGGCAACTGGGCCATCAACTCCGGCAACGGCTTCTACGGCGGCCTGCAGTTCACCTCCAGCACCTGGGCCGCCTTCGGTGGCACCGCGTACGCCCCGCAGGCCCACCAGGCCAGCAAGGCGCAGCAGATCGCCATCGGCGAGAAGGTGCTCGCCGCCCAGGGCCCCGGCGCCTGGCCGGTCTGCTCCGTCAAGGCCGGTCTGACCAAGTAGGACCGCGTGCCACGAGGCCGCCGCACCCCACCTCGGGGTGCGGCGGCCTCGTCGCGTTCCGCGCCCGGCCTCAGGACGGCCGGGGCGGCAGCGGCAGCGGGACGGCCGGCAGGCCGTCGAGGCTGGTGCCGACCAGCGGCTTGCGCTCGCAGTAGGCGCCGAACTCCTCCTCGTCCTTGCGGTCGAAGTACCGGGCGTGCAGGTCGCGGTCGCCGCGGTAGTCCATGAACGGCACCGCGTACCCGCAGGAGTCGCTCACCCGCTCGGCCCTGACCAGCACGATCGCCCGCAGGCCGGAGCCGTCCGCGGCCGGGTCGAAGCGGCCGAGCAGCCCGGCGAACCGCGGGTCGTCGCGGAACACCGGCTCGCCGCGCCCGTGCACCCGCACCACGGTCGGCGGGCCCTCGAAGGAGCACCACATCAGGGTGATCCGGCCGTTCTCCCGCAGGTGGGCGACGGTCTCGGCCTGCGAACCGCCGAAGTCCAGGTAGGCGAGGGTGAGTTCGTCGACCACCACGAGCGTCCCGGAGCGGCCCTTGGGGGAGAGGTTGACGTGTCCGTCGGCGGCCAGCGGAGCGGTGGCCACGAAGTAGACCGGCTGGCGCTCGATGAACCGGCGCAGCCGGCCGTCGATGCCCGCGTACTGCTGTCCCATGGGCCGAATTGTGCCCGCGTCCCGGCGGACGGGAAAGAAGGGTCCGAACCCTGGACGGCCCGGCCCGACCGCACGACTCCTGGACGGGCCGGGCCGCACGACGCACCCCCGGGCCCGGCCGGTACGGGGACCGGCCGGTCACGGGGGCGGGGCGGGGACGGCGCGCGCGGGCGCCGGCCGGTCACCGCATCATGTAGACGCTGTCCATGAACTCGATGATCTGCTGGTCGGTCAACCGCTGGCCGTCGCGGTGCCCCATCGCCAGGTCGGCCTCGCTGATCATGCCCACCAGCCGCTCCCCGTCGATCACCGGGATGCGCCGGATCTGGTGCTGCTCCATCTTGCGCAGCACGGTGTCCATGCTGTCCTCGGCGCGCACGCAGTGCAGGTGGCCGGAGAGCTCCATGGCCGTCATCCGGGCCGGGTCCTTGCCCTCCGCGATACATCGCAGCACGATGTCGCGGTCGGTGATGATGCCCTTCAGCTTCTGGTCGTCGCCGCAGATCGGCAGCGCGCCCACGTTCTTGTCGCGCATCATCTGCGCGGCCTCGGCCAGCGTCTGGTGGGCGCCGATGCACTGGGCGCCGGTGTGCATGATGTCTCGGGCAGTGGTCACGGGGACTCCTTCGTCGATGGTTCCCCCCGCCGGTCCCCCCGCGTCCCCCCGGCGGTGCTCCCGGGCTCCCGCCGTCCGAGCGGGAGCGCGGTGACCGCGCCATCACCATAAGCAACCCCGCCGCCGCACGCGACCCCTGGCCCGAGGCGGACGGGCCGGGGCGGCGAAGCCGGGGACATCCGGGGGCGGGGCGCGCAGGACGGCCGCAGAGTGGGAGGCAGGACGACCCGCGACGCACCCGGAGGCGGACCGTGCCGCAGATGACGGTGGACGGGCGCACCCTCGCGCTCTCCCACCTCGACAAGGTGTACTACCCGCGCACCGGCACCCCCAAGGGCGAGGTGCTGCGCTACTACGCCGCCGTGCACACCGCGCTGCTCCCGCACCTGCGCGACCGCCCGGTCTCCTTCCTGCGCTGCCCGGACGGGGTCGAGGCGGAGGTGTTCGTCGCCAAGAACCCGCCGCCCGGCACCCCGGACTGGGTGCGCACGGTCGACGTGCCGAGCAGCACCGGCGAGCTGCGCCAGGTGGTGCTGGAGGACGGCGCGGCCCTGCTGGCGGTCGCCAACCTGGGCTGCCTGGAGCTGCACGTCCCGCAGTGGCACGCGGCCGCGCCCGCCCTCGCCGACCGGCTGGTGCTGGACCTCGACCCCGGCGAGGGCGCCGACGTGCTGACCTGCCGTACGGTCGCGCTGCTGCTGCGCGAGCGGCTCGCCGCGGACGGCCTGGCGGCCTGGGTGAAGACGTCCGGCTCCAAGGGCCTGCACCTGCTGGTCCCGATCGAGCCCACGCCCAGCGCCCGGGTCTCCGCGTACGCGAAGGCGCTGGCCGCCGCCCTGGAGGCCGAGCACCCGGACCTGGTGGTGCACACCATGGCCAAGGCCCGCCGCCGGGGCCGGGTGCTGGTCGACTGGTCACAGAACAACGCCAAGAAGACAACCGCCGCCCCGTACACCCTGCGCGCCCGGCCGCTGCCGACCGTCTCCACCCCGCTGGAGTGGGCGGAGCTGGAACGGGCCGCCGCCGAGCGGGACCTGGTCTTCACCCTCGCCGAGGTGCCGGACCGGCTGGCCGCGCACGGCGACCTGCTCGCCCCGCTGCTGGAGCGGGAGCGGGCCCGGCCGCTGCCCGCCGCGCCCTCGGCGTCCGGACCGGCACCGGCACCGGAACAGCAGCCGCGGCCGCGCCGGGCGGAGTCGGCGCGCCAGGTGCTGCACCCGCCCGTCGAGGTGATGCGCCCGGCCGCCGTGACCGCCGTCCCGCCCGCCGACGGCCTGGGCGGCGGGGGCGTGCTGTACGAGCTGAAGCTGGACGGCTTCCGCTGCGTCGCCTTCGCCCGCGGCGAGGAGCCCGCCTACCTCCAGTCCCGCAGCGGCCGGGACCTCGCCCCCGAGTTCCCGGCGGTCGCCGCGGCCGTCGCCCGGCTGCCCGAGGGGCTGGTGCTGGACGCCGAGCTGGTCGCCTGGCGCGGCGGCCGGTTCGCCTTCGGCGAGCTGCTGCGCACCCGCCAGGTCCGCGCGGCCGCGCCCGAGGTGGCGCTCGGCCTGATCGCCTTCGACGTGCTGGCGCTGCCCGGCCGCGACGTGCGCCGGCTGCCGCTCACCGACCGGCGCCGGCTGCTGCTCGCCGCCCTCGCCGACGTCCCGCCGCCGGTCCAGCCGGTGATGGCCACCACGGACCGGGCGGAGGCGCTGGAGTGGATGGAGCGGCTCGCCGACACCGGTGTGGAGGGCCTGGTCTGCAAGGCCGCCGCCTCCCCCTACCGCCCCCGCGGCGCCGGCCGGGTCTGGGTCAAGTACCGCCGCAGCGACACCCTCGACGCCACCGTCCGCGCCGTCACCGGCCCGGCCGCCCACCCGCACGCGCTGGTCCTGCGGCTCGACGACGGCCGGGTGTTCCTGACCACCCCGCGGCTCACCCCGGTTCAGTCCCGCGAGGTCGCCGAGATCGTCCGCCCGCTGCTCGGCCCGCCCGCCACCGACCCCGACCACGGCCCGGTGCACCCGCTGACCTCTCCCGTGCGCGCCGAACTCACCCTCACGGGCCGGCCGCCCGCCGCCACCTTCGTCCGGCTCCGGGGGGACTGACAGAAGGACCGACGGGAGGGCCGACGCGCCCGCCGTCACCGCCGCCGCTTCGTCGCCGCGTGGGCGAACTCCGTCACGAAGGCGTCGTCGAACAGCGGCAGGTCGCCCGGCTTGCGACTGGTGACGAGCGGGCCGGGGCCGTCGTGGCAGACGTGCACCGGTTCGTCCACCCACTGCGCGCCGGCGTTGACCAGGTCGGTGCGCAGGCTGGGCCAGGAGGTGAGGGTGCGCCCGCGCACGGCGTCGGCCTCGATGAGCGTCCAGGCCGCGTGGCAGATCGCCGCGACCGGCCGGCCGGCGGCGCAGCAGGCGTGCACGAAGGCGACCGCCGGGCGGTCCAGCCGCAGCTGGTCGGGGTTGGCGACGCCGCCGGGCAGGACCAGCCCGTCGTAGTCGGCCGGGTCCGCCTCGGCGACCAGGACGTCCACGGCGAAGGTGTCGCCCGGGGCGAGGTGCCGGACGGCCCGGACCCGGCCCTCGGCGGTGGACAGCAGCCGCGGGGTGCCGCCGGACTCGGCGACCGCCTGCCAGGGGTCGGCCAGTTCGGCCTGCTCGACCCCGTACGGCGCGACCAGGAAGGCGATCGTCCGGCCGGTGAGCGTGGTGGCGGGCCAGCCCATGGTCCGGTCGCTCAGCGCGGGTGCGGGGCGGTCAGGTCGACGGCCGCGGGCGGAACGGAACTCAGCCTGGCGCGCGGGCAGTCGAGGTGGACGGCGTGGTCCAGGTGGTCGAGCCGGGCGATCAGCCCGGCCGGGACGGGCAGCCGGGTGCCCGGCACCCAGGGCCCGGCGTCGACGAGCAGGTGGTCCCCGGTGTCCTCCACGACCCGGCCGACCGGGCCGTCGGTGGCGTGCACCTCGTACCCGACCAACGCGAGGTCGGCGGCGGGGTGGGAGCCCGGGCGGTACTCCCACAGCTCGGTGGTCATCGCGTCACGCCTCCGGTCGGTCCCAGGGGCGCCGCTCGCGGCGCTCCCGGCGTTCCCGGGCCTGTGCCGGGTCCACGGGTCCGGGGCCGCCGTGGGCCGCCCTGCGGCGGCGCAGCAGCTCGGCGGTGGCGACCGCGGCCGCCACCGTGGCCACCCAGACCACGCCGAGCGCGACCAGCACGGAGGTGACCGGGGTCCGTACGCCCACGCCGAGACAGATCACCGTCATCACCAGGGCGGTGAGCACCACCCCCGCCGAGATCCTGCGGCCGACCGCGCGCAGCACGCCCCGGGCCCGGCTGGGCGGCTTGGCGCCCATCGTGCTCAACTTCCGGTCGAGCCGTGTGTCCTGGCGCAGATCGGACTCGATCTCCTCGAGGAGCCGCCGCTCCCATCCGCTCAACGCGGGGCCGTCCATCTCGGTCACCTCCGACACCTCCGGTGACGTGCTCGCACCCGGCGGTTGCCCGGTACGGGCGGGCGCTAACCGTTCGGGGCGCCGGCTGTTCCGGCGCCGACGGGCCCGAAGGCCCGGGGGCGGGCGAGCAGGCTGTCGTCCAGGACGCCCAACAGCGCGGCGGCGTCGCGGTGGACCTCGGCCGCGCCCGCCGCCCGCAGTTCCGGGCCGGTGTCCCGGCCCGCCGCCAGGGCGACGCAGGGCACTCCGGCCCGCCGCGCCGCCCGGACCTCGCGCACGCTCCCGGCGACGGCCACGGCATGCGAGGGCCTGCCGTCCACCAGGTCCAGCGCGGCCCGCACCGGATCGCCCCCGGGATCGGCCACGGTGAGGGCCGGCGCCCCCGCCGGCCCGGGGCCGGTCAGCACCACCGTCCACCCCCGGGCGGCGCACTCGCGCAGCAACTCGGTACCGCCGGGCAGTGCGGGCTGCCACCAGTCGGTACCGAAGAGGGCCGCCGAGATCACCGTCATGACCACCGATTCCGTTCGCGGGCGACACACCGGACGCTCCCTTCCAGGTTAGGTCGCTCCCCCGCCTCGCGCGCAGCCTGCGGCCCGCGGCCCCGTGGGTCCAGGAGCCCGCGCGTCCAGGAGCCCGCGCGTCCAGGGGCCCGTGCGTCCAGGGGCCGGGGGCGGGCCCTCAGTGCGGGAACGGGTCGGAGGCCAGCCGGGCGTGGAGGTGTTCGTCGACGTAGACGCCCCCGCCGTAGGTGTAGGAGCCGCGCAGGGTGCCCTCGTAGGGGAAGCCGGCCCGCTCGGCGACCCGGCAGGAGTCCTCGTTGGCGACGGCGTGGTAGAGCTCGACGCGGCGGACGTCGGCGTGCTCCACGGCCCAGCGGGTGACGGCGGTGGCGGCCCGGGAGGCCAGGCCCCGGCCGCGGGCGGCGGCGACCAGCCAGTAGCCGATCATGGCCACCCCGTCCTCCCGGTCGGTCCACCCCAGGTAGACGTTGCCGCACAGGCTGCCGTCGGCGGCGTCGAGGACGGCGAAGGAGGCCGCGGTGCCGGCGGCCCAGCGCTCCTCGCAGCGGTCCAGGTAGGTCTCGGGGATCACCGGGCCGGTGGCGCCGAGCGGGCTCCAGCGGGCGACGGCCGGGTCCTGCGAGGCGGCGACCAGGGCGGGCACGACGCCGCCGGGCACGTCGAGGCCACGGCCCCACGGGCGCAGCGTGGCATCGCCCAGGTCGAGGACGGTGGGGCGGAAGACGCGCCGGTCGGTGACGGGATCGCTGATGGTCATCCGGTCTTCCTATCCCCCGCCGCCCGGCGTCCGCCAGCGAATAATCCGTCGTCGGGGCGCCGCGGTTCGGCGTCCGGCGGTCCCGGCGCGACGTCCGGCGGTCCCGGCGCGACGTCCGGCGGTCCCGGCATGGCGGCGGCGCCCGGTGGCCGGTTCGCACCGCGCGCCGGACGCCGCCGTACGGGGGCGGAGCGGGTCAGATCCGGGCCAGGTAGCCGTTCTCCACCAGCCAGAGCACGTTCAGCCTGGCCGGGCCGCCGGGCAGCAGGGCGCCGTCGAGCTGGTACTGGAGGCCCCAGCCGGGTTGGTTGAACCACGGCGCGA
Source organism: Kitasatospora sp. NPDC001547 (assembly GCF_042894165.1). NCBI lineage: Bacteria > Bacillati > Actinomycetota > Actinomycetes > Kitasatosporales > Streptomycetaceae > Kitasatospora > Kitasatospora sp. NPDC001547. Next base: position 171,326 of record NZ_JBIAVL010000006.1, read on the forward strand.
TCGGGCCGGCGTGCACCGTGAAGGCCTTGACCACCTTGTAGTCGTGGTAGTTGCAGGCGGCCGGCGGGTTGCCGTCCAGGCTCTGCGGCGGGATGGCGCGGTTGGCGTACGGCAGGCCCTCGGGGGCGAGGAAGGCGCCGTACTCGCTGCCGTAGCGGTCGATGTTCTGGTCGGGGTGGAGCGTGAGGTCGAACTCGATCGGGGTGCCGTCGGGCCGGATGACGTAGCCGTCGGCCGGCGGGTACGTCCAGCCGCCCTTGCCGCCGTTGCCGGCCGGGTCGTAGTACTCGGCGAGGAAGTCCTGGGCGCTCGCGCCGCCGGTGCGCTGGTAGCCGGCGAGCTGGCGGCCGACCGGTCCGGTGGTCGGGAGGTCGGCGGGGCCGAGGCGGGCGTCGTCGTCGCGGAAGGCGGCGGAGCACTGGTCGGAGGGGGTGGCCGCCGGGGCCGCTACGGCGGCGGGAGTGCTCACGGCGGTCAGGGCGGCGGCCGCGGCGAGCGGCGCTATGAGCAGGCGAAGGCGAAGGCGCACGGTGTCTCCGTCGAACGGGTCAGCGGTCGAGAAAGGAGCCGCGGAGGCGCGGTGTGCTCACCCTCCGTGGCTGGTTCGACACCAGGCAATCGGATCATCTGATCATTCGTCAACATGACCCGTACATCCGAGCGTTCGACCCCGCGGATTCGGCCGAACCCGGGACGCCGGGCCCGCCCACCCGCGAGGATGAGCGGTCCGGCGCCGCCGGGTCACCTCCCCGGGGCGACCCGCCCGAGCAGGTGGAGCAGCCGGTCGAGGGCGTCCTTGGAGTTCGGCTCGGTCAGGTTGACCATCAGCCGGAACGCCACCTTCAGCAGCGCCGGGTGGCCGAGCCCGGCGGCCCCGGCCGCGCCGAGCAGCTTCGGGCGGCCCAGCAGGTCGGCGGCCAGGCGGCCGAGGGCGAAGTAGCCCGCGTAGGCGGAGCGCAGCGCCTGCGGGTAGGCGCGCAGGGCGAGTTCGCGGCCGCGGTCGGTGCGGCGGGCGAGGGCCTGGACGATCGTCTCGGCGGCGTAGCGGCCGGACTCCATCGCGTAGGCGATGCCCTCGCCGGTGCCCGGGCTGACCGTGCCGCCCGCGTCGCCGACCAGCAGCAGGCCGTCGGCGTAGTGGGGTTGGCGGTTGAGGCCCATCGGCAGGGCGGCGCCGCGGATCGGCTCGGTGACCGCGTCGGGGCTGTAGCCGTACTCCGGCGGCAGGCCGTCGCACCAGTGGCGCAGCAGCTCGCGCCAGTCCACCTCGGTCTTGGCGGTGTCCAGGACCCCGAGTCCGACGTTGGCGGTGCCGTCGCCCATGCCGAACACCCAGGCGTAGCCGGGCAGCAGGCGCCGGGCCGGGTCCTTGGGGTCGCGCAGGTCGAGCCAGGCCTCCAGGTAGCGGTCGTCGTGCCGCGGGGTGGTGAAGTACGTCCGGTACGCGACGCCCATCGCGCGGTCGGTGCGGCGGTAGCGCTTCATCGCCACCGACAGCCGGGTGGAGTTGCCGTCGGCGGCGACCACGACCGGGGCCCGGTAGGCGACCGGCCGGCGTTCCTCGCCCAGCTTGGCGGTGACGCCGGTGATCCGGCCCGTCCGCTCGTCCAGCAACGGGCCCGTCACATTGGCGCGTTCGACGACCTTGGCACCGGAGGAGGCGGCCCTGCGGGCGAGCAGTTCGTCGAAGTCGGCGCGGCGCCGGACCAGTCCGTACCCGGGGTAGGCGGAGAGCTCGGGCCAGTCGAACTCGATCGAGCGGTGCCCGGAGATCAGCCGCAGGCCCCGGTTGTGCAGCCAGCCGGCCTCCTCGGAGACGTCGATGCCGAGGTCCGCGAGCTGTTTGACGACGCGCGGGGTGAGGCCGTCCCCGCAGACCTTCTCGCGCGGGAAGGCGGACTTCTCCAGCAGCAGCACGTCCAGTCCGGTCCGGGCCAGGTGGGCGGCGGCGGTGGAGCCGGCCGGGCCGGCGCCGACCACGATCACGTCGGCGCTCTCCGCGGCCCGGAGGGTCTCCCCGCCCCCGGCGGCCTCCTCGGGCCGGGCCGCCTGCTCGGGCCGGACGGTCTGCTCTGGACCGGGCATCGCACTCTCCCACGGGTCGGATCGGCTGTCCGCGCGACGGAAGCGTCGGACTGGGCGGTTCCGGACGGACGATAGAGAACCCCGGCACCCGCCCGCCGCCCCGACACGCAGGCCGCCGCCGCGAACCGGTCAATACCGGCCACCGCGGTGGTCCGGGTTCACCCGCCGGACCGCGTCCCGGAGTTGACCGGCCAACCGGCTCGAACGCACACGAAGCCCCGACAACCGGGTAATCAGATCGTTGTAATGAACTAGTCGGACCAATCGCCTGGAGCGATGCATTTCGGCCAAACCCACCTTGCGTCACGTTCCCGGCTGCGGGAACTTTTGTGCCCCTCCCGTCGCACGACACCGGCTCCCGCCGAACGGCCGACCAGAGGCTCCCTGCCGCCGCGCGGGCCCGTCCCGGCCTGCCGTACCCGATGGAAGTCAGATGCACCTCCGCTCCACCGCCGCGCGCTCCCTGGTGGCCGTCCCGACCGCCGCCGCGCTCATGCTGCTCGCCCCCGCCGCGCACGCCGCCGCGGGCGGCAAGGGCGGCGCCCCCGGCAACAACGGCACCGTCAAGATCCACGACGCCGGCACCGGCCAGGAGGACGTGCGCAACGAGCCCAAGGTCTGCACCTTCTACCTGGACTCCTTCGGCTTCGACGCCAACCAGGACGTCATCTGGGCGATCTCCACCGTCGGCCCCAAGGGCGAGACGCTCGCCGCCTTCGGCGACATCCCGGTCGACCCGCACGGCCACGTGCGCACCGAGGACATCCACCTACCGGACGGCCACTACAAGCTCTACTGGCAGTCGGTCGAGCTGGTGGACGGCAAGCTGCCGAAGGACGCCAAGCTCAACAACCCCAAGCACAAGGTCTTCAAGGTCGACTGCGGCGGCCAGAGCCCGACCCCGACCCCGACCGGCAAGCCCTCTCCGAGCGTGACGCCGACCCCGGTGAAGACGCCGCCGACCAGCCCGACCGCGGTGCCCTCGCACACCCCGTCGGTCCCGGCCACGACGCCCGCCACCACCCCGGCCACGACTCCGGCCTCGCCGAGCGGGAGCCCGAAGCCCACCGAGACGCCGAAGCCCCCGGTGACGCCGAGCGCCACCCCGACCACCCCGGCGGCGACCGCCCCGGTGACGCCTCCGGTCACCGAGAAGCCGACCGAGCAGCCCACCGGGAAGCCGACCACCACCGGCGCCCCGAGCCCGGCCCCGTCGGACGCGCCGACCGCCACCGTGCCGGTGCACGTCCCGACCACCGAGACCCCGGTCAACCCGGAGCAGCCGCTGGTCATGCCCGACAAGGTCAGCGTCCCCACCCCGATCCCGGGCGCCCCCTCGGACGGCAAGAAGCTGGCCACCACCGGTAGCGACGGCACCCTGCTCTACGCGGGCGCCGGCACCGTGCTGCTGCTGGGCGGCGCGGGCGCGGTGGTCTACGCCCGCCGTCGTCGCACCAGCTCCTGAGGTACCCGCCCGGGCGCGTCCCGGGCAGCGCGCCGCGACTGAGCCGCGACGCCACTGAGCCCCTGGTCCCGCGAGCAGCTGCGGGACCAGGGGCTCCCTGTCGTTCCACGGCGCGCACCCCCTCGGGGGTTCACCGGCGGTCGCGCCCGGCTCGACGAGGGGCCCTGGCCACGGGGGTGAGCCAGGGCCCTCATCCGGAACCACGGCCGCCGCCCCCTCCCGGGTTCACCGTCGGCCCCGTCGGACGCGTCGGCCCCACCGGCCCCGTCCGGCCCGGCCCCGGGTACGCCGGAAGCCCCTGGCCCGCACGGGGGGAACGGGCCAGGGGCTTCCACTCCCGACTACGGCCGGCGGGCCGTCACGGGTTCAGCGCCAGCACCACGTATCCCGCCAGCACCGCCAGGTGCACCGCCCCCTGCAGCGGGGTCGCCCGGCGCGGGATGACCGTGAGGGTGAGCAGCACGATCGTCAGGGTCAGCAGCACCATGTGCGCCGGGTCGAGGCCGAGGACGAGGGGGCCGGAGAGCCAGCTGGAGGCGATCGCGACCGCCGGGATGGTCAGGCCGATGCTGGCGAGCGCCGAGCCCAGGGCGAGGTTGAGGCTGGTCTGCACCCGGTTGCGGACGGCCGCGCGCAGCGCCGCGATGGTCTCCGGCAGCAGGACCATCATGGCGATCACCACGCCGACCACGGCGTGCGGGAGCCCGGCGTCGTCCACCGCCTTCTCGATGGTCGGCGACACGCCCTTGGCCAGGCCCACCACCGCCACCAGGGCGACGGCCAGCAGCAGCAGGCTGACCCCGGCGGCCCGGAGGGTGGGCGGGGAGGCGTGGTCCTCCTCGTCCAGCACCCGGCCCTCGGGGGTGACGGGCAGGAAGTAGTCCCGGTGCCGGACGGTCTGGGTGGCGACGAACAGCCCGTAGACCACCAGCGAGGCGGTGGCCGCGAAGGTGAGCTGGGTGGTCGAGAACTGCGGGCCGGGCGAGCTGGTGGTGAAGGTCGGCAGCACCAGGCTGAGGGTCGCCAGGGTGGCGATGCAGGCGAGCGCGGCGCCGGTGCCCTCGGCGTTGAAGACGGCGGTCCGGTACCTGACGGCGGCGACCAGGATGGACAGTCCGAGGATGCCGTTGCAGGTGATCATCACGGCGGCGAAGACGGTGTCCCGGGCCAGCGTGGAGGACTTGTCCCCGCCGTCGGCCATCAGCGTCACGATCAGCGCGACCTCGATCACGGTGACCGCCACCGCGAGGACCAGTGATCCGAAGGGCTCCCCCGACCAGTGCGCGATGACCTCGGCGTGGTGCACGGCGGACAGCACGGCGCCCACCAGGAAGCAGGCGACCACCGCCACCACCCAGCCGGGCAGGTTCTTGTGCCAGGTCAGGGCGAGGACGAGGAACGACACCACGGGGACGACGACGGTCCATCGCGCGGCAGCGGAGCGGAGCTTCGTGATCATGCCGCCGAGGATCCCAGACCGGAGGCCCGTCCTCCGGGTGCCCGCGCCGCGATTCGTGCCGTTGTGGCACAACTCATCCCGTTTCTCCGCTCACCCGCCGTAGTCGTGGAGGTACTGGAGCACCGTGTCGACATGTTTCCGAACGCGCTCCGGCACGCCTCCCTCGGCCGTCACGGTCTTGTCGCTGGTCCGGTACGCCGCCGCGACCAGGGCGGGCAGGTCGCGGGTGAAGCCGTGGCGCCTCAGCCGCTGGTCGAGCCAGCAGGCGTAGTTGCCCATCGCGGCGATCGCGTCGCCCGGGTCCCAGTACGACTTCGGGCCGGGGTGGGTCGCGGCCCTGCCCCAGGCCTCGAAGACGGACGGCGTCCACATGGCGATGCCGTACTCGCCGGTCTCCGGGCGGGCCGCGTTCGGGTCGAAGCCGCTCTCGGCCTTCAGCATGGCGGCCAGCAGCACCGGGGTGACCTCCGGCTCCGGGCAGCGCCGCGCCGCGGTCTCGATCATGCCCCGGTAGGCCGTAGGGACGTCCGAGCCGGCCGGGATCGCGCCGGGCGGCGGGGGCACCGCCCGGTGGGCGGCACCCGGCCCGCCGGGCTCCGGCCCGCCCGCCAGGGCGAGGACGGCCAGTCCGCAGGCGGCCAGGCCCGCCCCGGCCCGGACGGCGGCGCGGCGGCGGCGGGCGGGCCGGGCGACGGCCCGGGCCACCAGCACGGCCGGCTCGGTCCGGGACCGCTCCTCCCGTCCGGGCGCGAGGCAGGCGGCGACCACGGGCCGCCAGCGCACCGGCAGCGCCTCGTCCAGCCGCAGCGGCGCGGCGCCCCGGGCGTACGCCTGGGCGGCCAGCGAGCGGGCCCGGGCGGTGGCGCCGAGGAAGGGGTGCAGGCCGCCGGTGAGCAGCTGGTGGGCGATCACGCCGAAGGCCCAGACGTCGGCACTGGGGCGCACCGCGACTCCCCGGGCGCCGGTGCGCTCGGACCACCACTCGGGCGGGACGTGGTCGGGCGAGCCCAGCGGCGGCGCGTACGCGTGGGTGCCCTCCAGCTCGGCGGTGAGGCCGAAGTCGGCGATCTTGGCGGTGCCGTCGGGCATCAGCAGGACATTGGCCGGTTTCAGGTCCCCGTGCACCCAGCCGGCCCGGTGCATGTGGGTCAGCCCGGCGCAGACCTCGGTGAGGATGCGCTCGGCGCCCGGCACCGCCGTACCGGGACGGGCCCCGGCCAGCAGGTCCTGCAGGCTGCGGGCGGCGCGTTCCATCACCAGGGCCACGGCGCCGTCCAGCGCCGGGTGGTCCGGGTCCTCGACGGTGACCACGGCGAGGGTGCGGATCAGGTGGGGGTGGTCGGCGCGGCGGCTGAAGCGCTGCTCGCTGCGGGCCATCCGGGCCACCGTCCGGCGCTGGCCGGGGCTGAACCGGGCCGCGCCGAGGAGCTTGACGGCGACCCGGCTGCCGTCGGGGCCCTCGGCGGCGTGCACGCTGCCCCAGGCGCCCGCGCCGAGGAGGGCGCCGAGCCGGTAGCCGGCGATCGGGTACCCCTCCGGGACCGCGAAGGACGGACCGCCGGGCGGCTCCGGCCCGGGCGGCGTCGGCTCGGGCGACTCCGGCTCCGGCGCCGACCCGGCCGCCGTCGGCTCCGGCCCGGGCGGGGCGGCGGGCGTCACGGCCGGGCGGCCGCGCGCCGGGACGGGAGCAGCGAAAGGTGCTCCTCCCGGACGAGGTCGAACCTCAGCGCCAGCGCGACCAGTTCCTCGCGCTTGCCGCCGCCCGCCCCCTCCTCGTACGGCTCGCGCAGCCGCAGCTTGGTCTCCACCAGGTAGTCGATGTGGTAGTTCACCGCCGAGCGGCTCAGTCCCCGGCAGCCGGGCAGGGCGCGCAGCCGGGCGAGCACCTCGGTCACCCCGGGGACGGCCGCGGCGGAGGGCGAGCGCAGCCGGGGCTCGCAGAGCGCGAGCAGGACCAGGAAGTACTTGGCGGTCGGGTCCAGGGCGAACGGGCTGACGGTGCGCTCGCCGTCGGCGCGGCCGGGCGGGCCGTCGAGGTAGGCGTGCTGCGGGGCGAACACCTTGAAGGCGGCGGATTCGCCGAGCGCGGGCAGCAGCACCCGGGAGAGCTCGAACGGGACGGGCGCGCCGAGCCGGCCGGGCGCCACCTTGACGTGCTCGCCCGCGCCCTCCAGGTTCTCCACCACATAGGTGGCCGAGGTGCTGAAGTTGGACAGCCGCCAGTAGTCCTCGGCCGCGACCACCTCCCCCGCCCGGCGGGAGACGCCCTGGTCGGGCAGCGGGATGGGGACCGGACGGCCGGGCTCCCCGCGCCCGAACACCGCGGCCTCGCCCGGGCCCATCCGCAGCAGGCCGGGGGCGTCGGCGGGCGCCATCCCGGGCCCGGGGCAGGGAAGTTGGACGATGACCGTGTCCACGCGGCACCTCCGTGGGATCGGGTCGATGGTATCCGTCCGATCCGCTCCGCAGACGCATCGCCACCCGGACGAGTGAGGGCGCGGTTCGAGCAGGCCTACGAACCGCTGGACGTCGGGGAGTTGGAGCGGATGGCCGAGCCCTCGGTGCGGGTGGACGGCGGGGGGACGGCGGGGCGACGGATGGCACCACTCCGAGCAACTGATCATCCGTCAGGACGGGAGTTGTCCGTGCGCCGAACAGAGGGCGAATGGTTGCAGGATGTAGTTGAACGGTCACCATGAGTGTGACGCAACGCACACAGCACGACATCCACGATGTGTGCAAGACTCATCTCAAGGAGTGAGATTCCCTTAATTTCCAAGGAGGTTCGCATTATGCGCGCTCGGATCGCAGCTCTGGCACTGGCGGCGGCAGGGATCACCGGCCTGACGGCGGCTCCGGCCATAGCGGCCCCGGCGACGTCCGGCACCGACGCCGTGGCCTGCGCCGCGGTGCTCAACCAGCCCTGCGTATCGCACCAGGCCGACGGCGAGGGCATCGTGGGCGTCGCCCAGGTCAGCGCGGACCCGGGCCAGTTGACGATGGTTCGGGTCGAGATCCGGACCCAGGAGGCCTGGGGCAGTCCGTGGGAGACGGTCGCCTCCGCAACCACCGTGCGGTTCGGCTCCGCCACGGCGGTCACCCCGCGGGTGACCGCCACCGCGCCGCGCCTGATCTGCGCGACCGCCGGCCCGGCGCTGGACGTCTCCCAGCAGGTCACCACCTGCACCAGGCCGTTCTGACCGCGGCGCCGCCGAAGCGCCGCACCCGCCACCCCCACACCGTCCGTACGACCGGGCAGCCGTCCGGACGGCCGGGGAGCGGGAAGCCGTAGCGGGCACCCCCACCGGGGCCGGCCGCCGGGACGTCGCGTCCCGACGGCCGGCCTCGGCGCCCCACCAGGCGGAAGGGCGGCCGGCGGCGGTGGACGGAAGATCGTCCGGGCACCGGAGCCGGGTGGACCTGGGGCACCCCTTCACGGCAAACTGGTCTAGACCTCGGAGGTCTAGACCTCAGCCTCGCCTCAGAACGGTGGACCCAGTATGGAAATCGTGATCGTCCCTGACGCCCGTGCGGCCGGCGACCTCATCGCCGCGGCGATCACCGATCTGCTGACCGACAAGCCCGACGCCCTGCTCGGCGTCGCGACCGGCTCGACCCCGCTGCCGATCTACCAGGCCCTGGCCGAACGCGTCCGCGACGGCCGGCTGGACGCCACCAGGGCGCGGGTCTGCCAGCTGGACGAGTACGTCGGCCTGCCCGCCGGTCACCCGGAGTCCTACCGCTCGGTGGTGCTGCGCGAGGTCGTGGAGCCGCTCGGCCTGACCGAGGAGTCCTTCCTGGGCCCGGACGGCAACGCGTCCGACATCGCCGCGGCCGCCACCGCCTACGACCGTGCGCTGGCCGAGGCCGGCGGCGTCGACCTCCAGCTGCTCGGCATCGGCACGGACGGCCACATCGGCTTCAACGAGCCCTGCTCCTCGCTCTCCTCCCGGACCCGGATCAAGACCCTGACCCGGCAGACCCGGGTGGACAACGCCCGCTTCTTCGACAGCATCGACGAGGTCCCGCACCACGTCATCACCCAGGGCATCGGCACCATCCTGGAGGCCCGCCACCTGGTCCTGCTCGCGACCGGCGAGGCCAAGGCCGAGGCCGTCGCGCTCGCCGTCGAGGGCCCGCTGTCCGCGGTCGTCCCCGCCTCGGCGCTCCAGCTGCACCCGCACGCCACCGTGGTGGTGGACGAGGCGGCTGCCTCCCGCCTCAAGCTCGCCGACTACTTCCGCGACACCTACGCGGCGAAGCCGGTCTGGCAGAAGCTCTGAGCTGACGCCCGGCGGGCACCGGGCGGGCGTCGAGCACGCACTGAGCACGCGCTGAGTACGCGTTGAGCGAGCCCGCGCACCACCAGGCCGGGCCCCGCCGAAAGGTTTCGGCGGGGCCCGGTCGGCCGCCCGCCCGCGGCGGGGCCGGCGCCACGTGCAGGGCCGGGCGCTACTTGCAGGTGATCAGCACCCCGAGCACCGCCGTGCAGCTGCGGGTCGCCCGGCTGGTGGCGGGCGACGGGTCGACGGGCGCTCCGCCGGTGCGGGCCACCGTGACGTCCCAGCTGCGGAGCAGCGAGAACAGGCCGACCCCGATCGAGAAGTGCCGGGTGGTGCTCGCGCCCTTGGCCAGCGGCGCCGTCAGCGCGCAGCCGAGCTTCCCGGCGGAGACGGTGCAGTCGCCGGAGGTCGCGGTCAGCCCGGCGGGCAGGTCGGCGGCGACGGTGGCCGAGAGGACCGGGTCGGGGCCCTGCCCGGTGAGGGTGACGGTGTAGTCGACCCGGCTGGAGAACAGCCCGGCCACCGGGGTCGCGGTGAGCTCGACGCCCAGGTGGGCGGCGGGGGCGGTGTAGGTGAAGCGGTCGGCGGCGACGGCCGCGCTGGTGCCGCCGGGCGCGGTGACCCGTACGTCCACCGGCCCGGTGACGGTGGTGGCGGGGGCGGTCGCGGTGCAGCTGGTCCTGGTGCAGCTGAACGAGGGGGCGGCGCCGGCCGCGCCGAAGGTCACCGCGGTGGCGCCGGCCAGGTCGGTGCCGGTGACGGTCACCGTGGTGCCGCCCGCCCCGGAGCCGCCGTTCGGGCTGATCGCGGTGACGTCCGGCACCGGCGGCGGGAAGTGCACCACGTCGACGGCGCCGCCGGTGAAGTCGGCGAGGTAGCCGTGCCGCCCGTCGGCGGTCAGCGCCAGGCTGTACGGGCCGGTGCCCACGGGGACGGTCGCGGTGACTGTCCGGCTCGCGGTGTCCACCACGCTCAGGGTGTCGTCGGCGTAGTTGGAGACGTAGGCCGCCGCGCCGTCCGGGGAGAGCGCCACGGCGTAGGGGCCGGAGCCGACCGCGACGGTGCCGAGGACGGTGCCGGCCGCGGTGTCGATCACGGCGGCGGTGCCGTCGTCGCCGTCGGCGGCCCACAACCGGGTGCCGTCCGGGCTGAGCGCGAGGCCGAAGGCGCCGTGGCCGACCGCGACGGTGCCGCTCACCGTGCTGCTCACGGTGTCGACCACGGTGACCGCCTTGTCGCCGGAGGCGGCGACGTACAGCCGGGCGCCGTCCGCGGAGACGGCCAGCCCGTGCGGTTCGGCGCCGACCGGGACGGTGGCGGTCACGGTGGCGGACGAGGTGTCCAGCACGCTCACGGTGCCGGCCCCGGCGTTGGCCACGTAGGCGCGCGAGCCGTCCGGGGAGAGGGCCAGGCCCCAGGGCTGGGCGCCGACCGGGACGGTCGCGGTGACGGTGTCGGTGGCGGTGTCCACGACGCTGACGGTGCCGTCCAGGTGGTGCGTCAGGTAGGCCCGGCGCCCGTCGGGCGACACGGCCACGGCGTACGAGCCGCTCCCGGCGGTGAAGGTGCCGGACACGGTGGCGGCCGCGGTGTCCAGCACGCTGACCGCGCCGCTGCTCTGGCTGGTCACGTAGGCGTGGCCGCCGTCCGGGGTCAGCGCGACGCCCGCCGGGTACGGCGCCACCGCCAGGTGCGCGGCGACGGTCGGCGGCGGCGTGACGGCCCCGGCCGTCGCGGGCAGCGACAGCAGGGCGGCCGTGGTCGCGGCTATCGCGACCACGGCCGTCCGGGCACGACGGGGTGTACGGATTCTTCTCACGGGTCTCTCCAACTGCTCGGCAGGTCCGGACATGCGTGGTGCGTGGTGGGTTCGGAGCCGGGGGAAGCGTAGAAGCAGCCCTGACATGACGTCAGGTAGTGGTGGGTAATGTCGCCAACTGTTCGTTTCCGATCACGGGGCGAGCGACCGCCGGGGCCCGGCACGAGGGCGGCCCCCGGCCGGAGCCCACCACGGCGGGCGCCCGGACCCGGCCGGTCGAGGGCTCCCGGGACGACGTGACCAGCGTCTCGATCGAAGTCGTGCAGGAAATTGGAGTTGCAGAGTCGCATTCGGATAGCGTTCCGAACGTGAGGCTGACCAAGAGCACCGACATCGCCCTGCGGATCGCCATGCGACTGGCCGTCCTGGGCGAGGGCGACAACCCGACCACCCGCGAGGTGGCCGAGTCGGTCGGTGTGCCGTACACCCACGCGGCGAAGGTGGTCAGCCGGCTGCAGCACTTGGGGGTGGTGGAGGCCCGGCGAGGTCGCGGCGGCGGGCTGATGCTCACCTTCGCCGGGCGGACCGGTTCGCTCGGGCTGCTGCTGCGGGAGCTGGAGGGGGTCGGCGACGTGGTCGGCTGCGAGGACGACCCGCCGTGTCCGCTGCGGGCCGCGTGCCGGCTGCGCGGGGCGCTGCGGGGCGCCCAGGAGGCGTTCTTCGCCGCGCTCGACCACCTCTCCATCGCCGACCTGGTGGCCTCCCCCACCGGCCCGGTCCTGCTCAGCCTCACCGCGGGACCCGCCGGCACCGCCCGTACCGACGGCACCGCCCGCGCCACCGGTTCCACCGCACCCACCGGCTGACCAGCCCACCCGGGGCCGCGCTCCACCTCGCGGCCTTTAATACGAATCTCAGATACCAGTTAGGAGCCCGTCTGATGCTGTCCGCGAAGTCCGCCGAGGTCATCGAGGCCACCCTGCCCGTCGTGGGCGCCGCCATCGGGGACATCACCCCGCGCTTCTACGACCGGCTGTTCGCCGCGCACCCCGAGCTGCTGCGCGACCTCTTCAACCGGGGCAACCAGGCCAACGGCAGCCAGCGCGAGGCCCTGGCCGGCTCGATAGCCGCCTTCGCCACCGCCCTGGTCGCCGACCCGGACCAGCGGCCGGACGCGATGCTCGCCCGCATCGCCCACAAGCACGTCTCGGTCGGCATCGGCAACGACCAGTACAAGATCGTCCACGAGCACCTGTTCGCCGCCATCGTGGAGGTGCTCGGCGACGCCGTCACGCCCGAGGTCGCCGCCGCCTGGGACGAGGTCTACTGGCTGATGGCCAACGCGCTGATCGCCGTCGAGGACCGGCTGCGCGCCGAGGCGGCCGCCGGCGGCGACCCGGCCGACCTGTGGCGCACCTACACCGTCGTCGCCCGCGTCCAGGAGACCGAGACCGTCACCACCTACCTGGTCCGCCCGGCCGACGGCCGCCCGGTGCCCGCCTTCCGCCCCGGCCAGTACGTCTCGGTGCGCACCGAACTGCCCGACGGCGCCCACCAGATCCGCCAGTACAGCCTCTCCGGCGGCGCCGACGGCGCGCTGCGCTTCAGCGTCAAGCGCGAGGACGGCGGCGAGGTCTCCGGCCACCTGCACGACCACCTGAAGGCCGGCGACCCCGTCGAACTGGCGCCCCCGCTGGGCGACATCGCCCTCGCCGACGGCGACGGCCCGGTGCTGCTCGCCTCCGCCGGCATCGGCAACACCCCGATGACCGCCATGCTGGACCACCTGGCCGCCACCGGCTCCACCCGGCAGGTCGTCTCCGTGCACGGCGACCGCGACCAGCTCAGCCACGCCTTCCGGGCCGAGCTGGCGCGGCTCACCGCGACGCTGCCGAACGCCACCTCGCACGTCTTCTACGAGCAGCCGCTCGGCGAGTGGCCGGCCGAGCGCACCGGCCTGGTGGACCTCTCCACCGTCGAGGTCCCGGCCGGCACCACCGCCTACCTCTGCGGCCCGCTCCCCTTCCTGCGCGCCGTCCGCGAGCAGTTGCTGACCGCGGGCGTCGCGGCGGCCGACATCCACTACGAGGTGTTCGGCCCGGACCTCTGGCTCGGCGCCTGATCCCCGCGCCCCGGCCCCGGGGCCTGCGGTCCGAGGGCCTGAGGTCCAGGGGCCTGACGTTCCGCCGCCGAGGTCCCACCGCGGCGCCGGTCCGCTCGGTACGATCACGAGCGGACCGGCGCCGTTCGGCGGAAGTCCGGTTCGCCGGACTCCGGTGCGGGGGAGGCCGGTTCGAGAGAGTCCGGTTCGCGGAGGTTCGGCAGGAGGGAGCCCGGATGCGGGTCGCACTGTTCGCCACCTGTGTCAACGACGCGCTGTTCCCCGCCACCGCGGTGGCCACCGTCCGGCTGCTGGAACGGCTCGGCGTGACGGTGGACTTCCCCGCCGGGCAGACCTGTTGCGGGCAGCCCCAGTACAACACCGGCTACCGCAGGGCCTGCGAGCCGCTGGTCCGGCGGACGGCGAAGGCCTTCGCCGGGTACGACCACGTGGTGACGCCCTCGGGCTCCTGCGTGGCGATGGTCCGGAACGACTACCCCCGGATCGGCGCCCGGGCCGCCGCCGAGGGCCGGGGCACCGAACTCGCCGACCTGGCCGGCGCGCTGGTGCCCCGGGTGGTCGAGCTGACCGAGTTCCTGACCGACGTGCTCGGCGTCGAGGACGTCGGCGCGCACTTCCCGCACACCGTCACCTACCACCCGTCCTGCCACGGCCTGCGCCTGCTCGGCCTCGGTGGGCGCCCGCGCCGGCTGCTGGCCGCCGTCCGGGGCCTGGAACTGGTCGAGCTGCCCGGGGCCGAGGAGTGCTGCGGCTTCGGCGGCACCTTCGCGGTCAAGAACGCCGCGGTCTCGGCGGCCATGGCCGAGGACAAGATCGCCAACGCCCTCGGCACCGGCGCCCGGATCCTCTGCGGCACCGACAACTCCTGCCTGCTGCACCTCGGCGGGACCCTGCGCCGCAAGGGAGCGCCGCTGCGGCCGCTGCACCTGGCGGAGATCCTGGCCAGCACCGAGGAGCACCCCTGGAGGCCGTCCGCATGAGCGAGCGGAGCGAGCGCACCGCAGACCCGGCCGGCACCTTCCTCGGCATGCCCGCCTTCCCCCGGGCCGCCGCCGAGGCCGTACGGAACGAGCGGCTGCGCGCCAACCTGCGGCACGCCACCCACACCATCCGCGACAAGCGGGCCCGGGCCGTCGCCGAACTCGCCGACTGGGCGGAGCTGCGCGCCGCCGGGAAGGCGATCAAGGACCACACGCTGCGCCATCTCGACCGCTACCTGGTCCAGTTGGAGGAGGCCGTCACGGCGGCCGGCGGCGCGGTGCACTGGGCCGCCGACGCCGAGGAGGCCAACCGGATCGTCGCCGGCCTGGTCAGGGCCGCCGGAGCGACGGAGGTCATCAAGGTCAAGTCGATGGCCACTCAGGAGATCGAGCTCAACGAGGCGCTGGCCGCCGAGGGGATCGCCGCCTACGAGACCGATCTCGCCGAGCTGATCGTCCAGTTGGGCGACGACCGCCCCTCGCACATCCTGGTACCGGCGATCCACCGCAACCGGGCGGAGATCCGGGAGGTCTTCGCCGACCGGATGGCCGCCTGGGGCCGCCCGGCGCCCGAGGGCCTCACCGGCTCCCCCGCGGAACTCGCCGAGGCCGCCCGGCTGCACCTGCGGGAGAAGTTCCTGCGCGCCGAGGTCGCCGTCTCCGGCGCCAACTTCATGGTCGCCGAGACCGGCACCCTGGTGGTGGTCGAGTCCGAGGGCAACGGCCGGATGTGCCTCACCCTGCCGCGCACCCTGATCTCGGTGGTCGGGATCGAGAAGGTCGTGCCGACCTGGCGGGACCTGGAGGTCTTCCTCCAACTGCTGCCCCGCTCCTCCACCGCCGAGCGGATGAACCCGTACACCTCGTTCTGGACCGGGACGACGCGGGGCGACGGCCCGTCCGAGTTCCACCTGGTGCTGCTGGACAACGGCCGCACCGCCGCGCTCGCCGACCGGGTCGGCCGCCAGGCGCTGCGCTGCATCCGCTGCTCGGCCTGCCTCAACGTCTGCCCGGTGTACGAGCGGGCCGGCGGGCACGCCTACGGCTCGGTCTACCCGGGGCCGATCGGCGCCGTCCTGACGCCCCAACTGCGCGGCACCGCCGGTGCGGTGGACGCCTCGCTGCCGTACGCCTCCTCGCTCTGCGGGGCCTGCTACGAGGTCTGCCCGGTGGCGATCGACATCCCCGAGGTACTGGTGCACCTGCGCGAGCGGGTCGCCGAGCAGGGCGGACACCCGCTGGAGCGGGCCGCGATGGCGGCCGCCGGGTTCGTGCTGGACCACCCGGCGGCGCTCACCGCCGCCGAGCGGCTGGCCGGCCGCACCCGGTCGCTGCATCCGCGCCGGCTGCGAGGGCCCGGGCGGGCCTGGACCGACACCCGGGACCTGCCGGAGGTTCCGGCCGAACCGTTCCGCGACTGGTGGCGGAGGAACCGCACATGACCGCGTCCGACCGCCCCCGCCTCCCCCACCGGCCCGGCGGCTCCCGGGAGTTGGTCCTCGGACGGATCAGGGCCGCGCTCGGCGGCACCTCCGACGTGGCCGAACGGCCGCTGCCGCGCGACTACCTGACGGCGCACGTCCCGACCGACGACCGGGCGGCGGTGCTGGACCTGCTGCACCGCAACCTGGCCGACTACCGGGCCCTGGTGCACCGCTGCGCCGAGGGCGAACTGCCCCGGCGGATCGCCGGGTTGCTGGCCGAACGGGGCAGCCGGACGGTCGCGGTACCGGCCGGGCTGCCGGCCGCCTGGCTCACCGCTGCCGAGGCCGCGGGGGTCGAACTCCTCCAGGATGACGGGACGTTGACCGCCGCCCGGCTGGACGCCGTGGACAGTGTGGTGACCGGCTGCGCGCTGGCCGTCGCCGAGACCGGGACGATCGTGCTGGACGCCGGCCCCGGCCAGGGGCGGCGGCTGCTCTCGCTCGTGCCCGACCACCACGTCTGCGTGGTGCGGGCACCGGAGCAGGTCGTCGCCTCGGTGCCGCTCGCCCTGCCGCGGCTCGATCCGGTCCGGCCGCAGACCTGGATCTCGGGGCCGTCCGCCACCAGCGACATCGAGCTGGACCGGGTGGAGGGGGTGCACGGCCCGCGCACCCTGGAGGTGCTGCTGGTCACCGACCCGGAGGCCCGACCGGGGCCCGTCACTCCGGCCTGAGCTCCAGGGTGCAGCACTTCGCCCCGCCGCCGCCCTTCAGCAGCTCCGAGACGTCCACCGGGACCGGCTGGTAGCCCTGCTCGGCCAGGCGGCCGGCCAGGTTCTTGGCGGCCTCCGGCAGCAGGACCCGGCGGCCGTCCGAGACCGCGTTGAGCCCGAACACCTCGGCGTCGGCCCGGTCCGCGAGGATCGCGTCCGGGTGGAGCGCGCGCAGCACCGAGCGGCTGTCGGCGTCGAAGGCCTCCGGGTAGTACATGATGTGGTCGTCGGCGAGCACCGCCAGCGCGGTGTCCAGGTGGTAGAAGCGCGGGTCGACCAGGGTCAGGCTGACCACCGGGACGCCGAACATCTCCCCGACCTCGGCGTGCGCGGCGCGCGAGGTGCGGATGCCCGCCCCGGCGAGCACCCGGCCGCCCACCAGCAGGTGGTCCCCCTCCCCCTCGTTGACGTGCCCGGCCAGGCGCACCTCGCGGTAGCCGCGCTCGCGGAACCACCTCTGGTACGCCTGCGACTCGGCGGCCCGCTGCGGATGGCGGAAGGAGGCGACCAGGGCCCGGCCGCCCAGCACGGTGGCGCCGTTGGCGGTGTACACCATGTCGGGCAGGCCGGGCACCGGGTCGATCAGCTCGACGGTGTGGCCGAGCCGGCGGTACGTCCAGTAGAGCTGCTCCCACTGGCGCAGGGCTAGCGCGGTGTCGGTGGGCTGGGAGGGGTCCATCCACGGGTTGATCGCGTAGTCCACGGTGAAGTGCGTCGGCCGGCACATCAGGTAGCGCCGCGGCCGGGCGTGGCGCTCCGGAGTCTGCGTGAGCATGGCTCAACCATCCTTGGATCGCGGGGAGTTCGTCGCACGGAGCTTCGGGGTTCGCAGGGCCGAACACCTTCGTTCCCAAGGCGGTTGCCCCGGCGGGACCATGCGCACACCCGGGCGGCGGCTCTCAGCGGTCGCATGCCCCCGCGCACCCGGCGCAGGCACCGGCGCACCGCTCCTGCGCCGCCTCCTCCGCCACGGCCGGCGGACGGGCTCCGTCCGCTACCAGCGGACCGCGCCGAAGTCCACGGGCCTCGGCCGCAGCTCCCCGCACCGCTCGGCCAGCGCCCGCAGCCGGCGGTCCGCCTCCGCCGCGGACATCCGGTGCCGGCCGCCGTGTCCGGGCAGCAGCCACTCGAAGCGCAGCACGCCGACGCCGCGCCGCAGCGAGGCGGCGAGCTCCTCGATCGAGTACCAGGTCACCGACTCCGCCACCTCGATGTCCCCGGTGGCGCGGGACCAGTACAGGCTGTCGCCGCTGAAGCAGTACCGCTCGTCCGCGAGGTAGAGCACGCTGCCCCTGGTGTGGCCGGGGAACGGGTGGGCGACCAGGCCGGGCGAGATCTCCGTCGGCGCGGTGCCGCGCAGCACCCGGTCGGCGTCGGGCACGGCGTCCAGGTCGCCCTCGTGGATCCAGAGCCGGGCGCCGAACCGGTCGGCGTACGCCCGGCCGTGGGCGGCGTGGTCGCGGTGCGTGAGCAGGACGTCGGTGACCGGGCCCAGCTCGGCGTACCGGGCGGCGAGGGCCTCGCTGTAGCGCGGGGTGTCGACCATCACCCAGCCGGCCGGCCGGCGGCAGAGGTAGGAGTTGGCGCCCGCGGTGTGGCGGGAGTTCTGGCCGAGCAGCAGCAGGTCGTCGGCGAGGGCCAGCGGGAACGGGTCCTCGGCCGGGTCCAGCGGCCCGGTGCCGGGACGGATGGAGCGGGTCGGGCAGGCGTGGGCGGCGGCGAGCAGCTGCCCGCGCTCGGCCGCGTCGCGCGGCTGGCGGACCAGCTCGGAGCGGCCCTCGTGCTCGCGGACCAGGTCGGGCGCGAGCTGCCGGGCCACGTCGCAGTTGGTGCACCGGTCGTCGATGGACCAGTTCTCGGACACGTCGGCGCGCGGGTCGGTGGTCATGGATGTCCTCCCCAGACGGACGGCGGCCGGAGCGGCCGCTCCCTTCGAGCATCCGCCGGGCGGGCCGGAAAGCGGAAGGGGGTGGTGATCTTGTGCTTTCCGGGAGCCGTCCATCTGCGGGCGGAGCGGCCGACGGGGGTACGTGGCCCATCTCACGTGCCGCCGGAGCCACCTACGGTGGCGTAGGTCACTTGATTGGGTGAACTATCTCTTTCATGCCGAATCTCCAGGAGACCCTTGACCTCGATTCGTATGCCGCCCTCGGCGACAGCTTCACCGAGGGCCTGAACGACCCGGGCGTCGACGGCAGGTTCGCCGGGTGGGCCGACCGCCTCGCCGGACTCCTCGCCGACGGACGCCCGCCGGGCGCCTTCCGCTACGCCAACCTCGCGGTGCGCGGACGACTGCTGGACCAGATCTCCGCCGAGCAGGTGCCGGAGGTCCGGCGCCTCCAGCCCGACCTGGTCACCTTCTGCGCGGGCGGCAACGACATCCTCCGACCGGGCAGCGACCCGGACGAGGTGGCCGAGCGCTTCGAGGCCGCCGTCGTCCAACTCGCCGAGAACGCCGGGACGGTGCTGATCTGCACCGGCTTCGACACCAAGGACGTGCCGCTGCTGAAGCACCTGCGCGGCAAGATCGCCACCTACAACGGGCACATGCGCGCCGTCGCCGACCGCAACGGCTGCAAGGTGGCCGACCTGTGGTCGCTGCGCGCGGTGCAGGACCGCCGCGCGTGGAGCGAGGACCGCCTGCACCTGTCCGGCGAGGGCCACCAGCGGGTCGCCCTGCTGGCCGCCCGCTCGCTGGGCCTGCGCACCGAGCAGGACCCGGAGGCCCCCTGGCCGGACACCCGCGTGCTCACCCCTGCCGACCAGCGGCGGGAGAACATCCAGTGGGCCCGCGAGCACCTGCTGCCCTGGGTCGGCCGGCGCCTGCGCGGGGAGTCCTCGGGCGACCACGTCGAGCCCAAGCGGCCGGACCTGCTTCCGCTCTGACGCCGGGTCAGCCCGCGCCGTCCCGGACGGCTCCGCCGGTTGCTGCGACTCGGGAGGTCCGCAGCACCCGGTGGAGCACCCCGGCGCAGCCGGCGCCGACCAGGTACCAGAGCAGGTCCGGCGGGTTGAAGGTGGAGCCCAGCACCAGCCGGGCCAGGGTGCTCCGCCGCCCCCAGTCGTCCGGCAGGCCGGTCAGCTGGAACAGCTCCACGGCCCAGCTGAGCGCGGCGGCCACGGCGGCGGCGCGGCCGGGGCGGACCCTCGGCGCGGCCAGCACCAGCAGCGCGTACAGCAGGACGGTGTAGAGCGCGTCCCCGGCGTACTTGGCGAGCTCCCCGCCCAGCACCGCCCGCACCCCCAGTCCGGCCGCCACGGTCAGCACCGCCGCCACGGCGGCAGCCAGGCGCGTGCGCCGGCGTGCCCGAAGGCCGTTCCCCCCAAGATCGTTCATCCGGCCCACGGTACCCGGTCGCCCCGGTGGAGGGTGCGGGGCGCCGGGGCAGCGTCGGAGGGAGCGTTCCCGCGCCCCCGCAAGCGGACCCCCGGCCCCCGGAACCGCCGTACCACGCCGTATCGTCACTCCCCCCGATGAACGTCCGCGCAGGTCGCGGGCGGGGTGAGGACCGGAAGGGACGGGCGGGACGAGTGGCGCACGTGGGTGGGGCCGAAGTGGCCGGGGCGCGGCCGGAGTCGGCGGCGGGGCGGGACGGACGGACCCGGCGCGGGTTCGCGGTGGCCGGGTTCGCCCCGGCGCAGGACGGGCGGGCGCGGGAGCGCGGCAAGGAGCTGCGGACGCGGCTGCCCCGGGAGCGGCACGCGGAGTTCACGCCCGCGCCCGACCGGCCGACGGCCGTGACCGCGCTGGAGGCCTCCAACACCGGCCGAATAGACCGGCTGGTGCCGATCAGGGTCGGCCGGATGGCGGCCGGCCCGTTCGCGTTCCTGCGCGGTTCGGCCGGCCTGATGGCCGCCGACCTCGCCGGCACCCCGGTGACCGGGGTGGGCGCGCAGCTGTGCGGGGACGCCCACGCCGCGAACTTCGGCCTGTACGGCGACGCCCGCGGCCAGATCGTGCTGGACATCAACGACTTCGACGAGACCGTCCCCGGCCCCTGGGAGTGGGACCTCAAGCGGCTCGCCGCCAGCCTGGTGCTGGCCGCCCGGGAGGCGGGGGCGGGCGAGTCCATCGCGCGGGAGGCCGCCCAGCACGCGGCCGGCTCGTACCGCCGGACCGTGCGCACGCTCGCCAAGCTGCCCACGCTGGACGCCTGGAACGCCGTCGCGGACGAGCAGTTGGTCTCCTTCGCCGAGGCCCACGACCTCACCGAGGTGCTGCGCAAGGTCGGCGCGAAGGCCCTCGGCAACACCAGTGCGCGGTTCGCCGCGCGCAACACCGACCGTACCGCGGACGGCGGTTGGCGCTTCACTGCCGCGCCCCCGGTGCTCACCGAGGTGACCGACGCGACCGCCCGCGCCGTCGCCCACGCGCTCGGCCCGTACGTGGAGACGGTGCCGGCCGAGGTGCGCACCCTGCTGTCCCGCTACCGGGTGCAGGACGTGGCGTTCCGGGTGGTCGGCACCGGCAGCGTGGGCACCCGCTCGTACGTGGTGCTGCTCACCGACCACCGGGACCAGCCGCTGGTGCTGCAGGTGAAGGAGGCCCGTCCGTCCGCGCTGCTGCCGTACCTGCCGAGCGGGTCGCGGCCGGCGGCGGACGGGCACGAGGGCCGCCGGGTGGTACTCGGGCAGAAGCACATGCAGGTGGTCAGCGACACCCTGCTGGGCTGGACCACCGTCGACGGACTCCCCTACCAGGTGCGGCAGTTCCGCAACCGCAAGGGCAGCGTCGACCCGGCCGCGCTGCAGCCGTCCCAGCTGGACGACTACGCCCGGATCACCGGCGCCCTGCTGGCCCGGGCGCACTCGCACACCGCCGACCCGGGCCTGCTGGCCGGGTACTGCGGCAAGAGCGAGGCGCTGGACGAGGCGGTCGCCGCCTTCGCCGTGGCCTACGCGGACCGCACCGAGGCCGACCACGCCGACCTGCTGACGGCCGTGCGCAACGGGCGGCTGCCCGCCGAGCACGGCGTCTGACCCACCCGGCGGCCGCGGCTCAACGGGCCAGGAACGGCGCCACCGCGGCGACGAACTCGGCGGGCCGGGCACCGTGCACCAGGTGCCCGGCCTCGACGGTGACCAGGCGGCAGTCCGGGATCCGTCGGGCGAGTTCGGCGATCCGCTCCTGCGGGACGTGGCTGGTCGGCCCGCCGGCCACCGCCAGGGTGCGGGCGGTGATCCGGGCCAGCCCCTCCCGCCAGGCCGGGTCGGGGTCGTCGAACTGGGCCTTGACCGCCCGGACCATCGCCCAGTCGAAGTGCACCGCCGGGTCCGGCTCCTCGGGCAGCGGGCCGGCCGGGCGCGGGTACAGCGCGGCGATGTCCTCCAGGACCAGCCGGTCGATCCGCTCCGGCGCGGCCTGGGCGAGCAGGTAGGCGACCACGCCGCCCATCGAGTGGCCGACCAGGTCGACCCGGGCGAGCCCGAGGGCGTCGAGGAAGGCCAGCACGTCGTCCCGCATCGCCTCCACCGAGTAGGAGGCGGTGCGGGCGCTGTCGCCGTGGCCGCGCAGGTCGAGCGCGTACACGTGGTGGCCGGGGGCGAGGTCGGGCAGGACGGTGTCCCAGTCGGCGGCGCGTTCGCCGAGGGCGTGCAGCAGGACCAGCGGCGGGCCGCCGGTCCGGCCGCTCTCGCGGTAGGCGAGCGTCACCTCGGGCAGGTCCACGGTCAGGTTCCGTACGTCGTGGGTCATGCCCGCCACGGTACGCACCGGCCACCGGCTAGCGGACCGGCGTTCGCCCTCGGCTCATCGCGGCCGGTTCGCCCTCGCGCTGTTCCCGCGCCGTGGCCCGGCCGGCGAACACCGAGGCCAGGACGGCCAGCCCGGCCACCGCGGCGCACACCGCGCTCGCCGTCAGATAGGCCGAGCGGTGCCCGCCGCCCGCGGCGGTCTCCCGCAGGTAGACCCCGGACAGGGCCGAGATCGCGACGGCCGCCGCGATCCGCTGGGCCATCTGCAAGATCGCCCCGCCCACCCCGGCCGCCTCGGCGGGCGCGTGGCGCAGCACGTACGCCTGGTTGGTGGAGCCCATCAGGCCGACCGAGGCACCGGCGAGCAGTTGCAGCAGCGCCAGCAGCCAGGGCAGGACGGCGGCGGGCGCCCAGTGCGCGAGCAGTCCGCTGAGCAGCATGGCGAGCGCGGAGCCGACCATCCCGGCGGTGACGGTGCGTCGGCCGAAGCGCTGGACGACCCGCCAGGCGAGCGCGGAGGCCACGCCCATGGCCACGGCGGAGGGCAGCGCGACCAGGGCGGCGCCCATCGGGGAGAGGCCCAGGCCGTCCTGGAGGAACATGGTCAGGACCAGCGAGGCGGCGAGCGAGGAGCCGAACTGGGCCATCGCGGTGGCCGTCCCGAGCGCGTACGGCGCGGAGCGGGTGAGGGCCGGGTGGATCAGCGGGTGGCCGCCGCTGCGGGCGTAGCGGCGCTGCCACCAGGCGAGCGCGCCGAGCAGCAGCAGGGCGGCGGCCGCGAAGGCGAGCCAGCCCACCCAGCCGGGCGGCCGGACGAAGGGCAGCATCAGGGCCAGGGTGAGCGCCCCGACCAGCAGCAGGCCGAGGATGTCGAGGTCCGCGTGCCGGGCGCTGGGGCGGGGCCTCGGCAGGTGACGGACCGCCAGGGCGACGGTGGCCAGGCCGAAGGGGACGTTGAGCAGGAAGGTCAGCCGCCAGCCGTCCTCGGGGCCGGCCAGGGCCAGCACGGCGCCGCCGACCGGCGGGCCGAGGGCGAAGGCGAGGCCGCCGGTGACGGCGTACATGCCGAGGGCGCGGGCCCGCAGCTGCCCGTCGAAGACGTCCTGGAGGGTGCCGATCATCTGGGAGTTGACCAGGCCGGCGCCCGCGCCCTGGAGCAGCCGGGCGGCGATCAGCGCCCCGGGCTCGGTGGCGGTCGCCGAGACCAGGCTGACCAGGGTGAACAGGGCGAGGCCGGTGACGAAGAACCACTTGCGGCCCTTGACGTCGCCCAGCCGCCCGCCGGGGATCAGCGCGAGGCCGAAGGCGAGCGAGTAGCCGGCGACGATCCACTGGAGGTCGGCGGGGCCGGCGTGCAGGGTCTCGCGCAGGGCGGGGATGGAGGTGTTGAGGACGGACTGGTCGAGCAGGGTGGTGAAGCCGCCCGCGACGCAGACCAGCAGGACCCGGCGCCCGGCGGCGTCGAAGCGCTCCTTGGGCCCCTCGGCCTCCCCGGGCTTTCCGGGCTGCTGGAGCTCCTCGGCCTCGTCGGGCTCGCCGGCTATCGGCCCGGTGGCGGCGCTCACGGCTCGACCACCACCAGCGCGTAGCGGGCCTGCTCCGGGCCGAGGCTGCGGAAGCGGCTGGTGCCGCCGGTGTAGCGCAGGCAGTCGCCGGGGCCGAGCGGCTGCGGCTCGCCGTCCACGGTCAGCTCCAGGTTCCCCTCGAACAGCCAGAGGTGGTGCTCCCGGCCGGGCGTGCAGGCGCGGTCGTAGGCGATGTCCGCACCGGCCGGCAGCCGGCCCTCGATGATCTCCGCCCGCAGCGAGCCGTGCGGCGGCGAGACCGAGCGGCGGACGAACCCGGTCGTCCCGTCCCGCCAGACCTGCTGCTCCCCGGCCCGCACCAGCCGGGCCGGGCCGGACTCCACCTCGGCGAGCAGCCGCGACATGGTCCGCCCGTACACGGCGCACAGCCGGCCGAGCAGCGCGGCCGTCGGGCTGACCTCGGCCCGCTCCACCCGGGACAGCGTCGACCGGCTGACGTCCGCCAGCCGTGCCAACTCCTCCAGGGTCCATCCGCGTTCCAGCCTCAGCTCGGCGAGCCGCTGCGCCAGCCGCTCGTCGGCGGCCGTTTCGATTCCCATATCCGCGATGCTATCCCGGATATGAGATCCACTCATCGGGGTCGGGCGCGGGACTCCGACCACCGGAGGCCTCCCTCCGGCTGCCGCACCCCGGCGTACGCGGCGCCCGGGCCGGGGTGCGGGCCGCGGCCGGGCCGCCGTCGGCCGCCGGGTCACGGTTTGACGGGTGCTCGGCCCGAAACGGGCGCTGATCATATGATGTGCGGCGAATCGGGGCCGGTCGGCGGCCCGTGAGGCGAGGGGGACCAGCGTGTTCGGCATCATCAAACCGTGCAGGCACCGATTGTCCGAGCGCTTGCAGACCTCCTGGATGGCCCACCTGTGCGGGCTCTGCCTCGCACTGCGGGACGACCACGGACAGCTCGCCCGGACGGCGACGAACTACGACGGTCTGATCATCTCCGCGCTGGTCGAGGCCCAGGCCGCCCAGGAGGACGCCTCCTGGCGCCGCACCGCCGGGCCGTGCCCGCTGCGCGGCATGCGGACCGCCTCCGTCGCCAAGGGCGAGGGCGCCCGGCTCGCCGCCGCCGTCTCGCTGGCGCTCGCCTCGGTCAAGATCCGCGACCACGTCGAGGACCGCGACGGCGTCTTCGCCCGCCGCCCGGTCGCCGCCGGGGCCAGGGCCGTCACCCGGCGCTGGGACCGGCAGAGCGCGGGCAGTGCCTCGGCCATCGGCTTCGACACCGCCGTGCTGCTCGACGCGGCCTCCCGGCAGGGCGAGTTGGAGCGTTCGCTGCGGCCCGGCGGCTCCGTCCTGCTGGTCACCGAGCCCACCGAGACCGCCACCTCGGCCGCCTTCGCGCACACCGCCGTGATCGCCGGGCGCCCCGGCAACGCCGCCCCGCTGGCCGAGGCCGGGCGGCTGTTCGGCCGGCTCGCCCACCTCCTCGACGCCGCCGAGGACCAGGCGGCCGACGCGGCCTCGGGCGCCTGGAACCCGCTGACCGCCACCGGCACCGACCGCGCCGAGGCCGAGCGGCTCTGCCGCGACGCCGTCCACGGCATCCGGCTCGCGCTGCGCGAGGTCGAGCTGACCGACCGCGCCCTGGTGCACGTGCTGCTCGCGCACGAGACCGAGCGGGCCGTCGACCGGGTCTTCGGCCAGGCCCGGCACACCGCGAGCTGCCGCCGCCCGGACGCGCCGGGCACCGCCACCGGCGAACACCCGCACCAGGCGCCGCCGCACCACGCACCGCCCGGCCAGGACCCGAACCAGGCGCCCGTCCCGCCGTGGGTGCCGCAGGGCCCCGGCTTCAGCCCGCCCGGCCAGAAGCCGCCGAACCCGCGCAACCTGCTCGCCGGGTGCGCGATGTGGGCGCTGATGGCCTGCACCTGCCAGCTGCTCTGCTGCGACCACGAGGACCCGTTCTCCCGCGAGCGCCGCCAGGGCTTCTGCGAACGGCACGACTGCTGCGAGTGCGGCAACTGCCCCGACTGCAGCGGCTGCGGCGACTGCTGCAACTGCTGCGACGGGTGCGACTGCTGCGACGGCTGCTGCTGCGACTGCAGCTGCTGACCGGTCAGCCCGCCGGCTCCGCGCCGGCGCTCCCGTCCTGACCGGACCGGCCGACCTGGCCGACCTGGCCGACCCGACCGGCCACCACCGGCCCGGGGTGCCCCCGCAGCACCCCGGGCCGGTCCGCGTCCCGGGACCCCTCGGCCTCGGCGCGCCGCCACAGCGGCAGCACCGGCACCGGCAGCACCGCCGGCGGGCCCAGCTCGACGCACTCAGGCATCACGCCCCGCCGCCTTCCGGTCCACCGCCAGCGAGTCCTCCAGCCGCGCCAGCAACTGCCGGAACCGCTCGGTGTCCTGCTCCGTCATCCGCCCCTCGGGCAACGCCCCCGGCCGCTCGGCCGCTCTCTCGTCCATGCGTCCGAGGCTAGGCGCTGTCGATCAATGGGCGATAAACGCGCGTTCGGGCGAAAAGCACGTGCCGCCTGCGGTTCGGCCCGTGACGCTCGCGCTCCATGACGCTCCATCAGCACCGCCCGACACCGGAACTCCCCCGCCCGGTGGCCCCGGTGGCCCCGGTGACCCTGGCGGCCCTGGTGGCCCTGCTGACCGAGGCAGGCCGGACGGTCGGCATCGGCACCGGGACCGCCGGGCGGCTCGCGGCCTCCGGGGGCGTCGCCTTGCTGCCGCGCTCCGGACTGCCGGGCCACCGCGCTACCGGGCGGGCAGCGCCTCCAGCAGCACCCGGGCGGCCTCCCGGGCGTCGGCCGCGGCCGTCGGATCGCCGTGCACGGCGGCGCTGGTGATCGCGCCCTCGGCCAGCAGGGTCAGGTGGACGGCCGTGGCGGGCGGAGCTCCGGCGGCTTCGGCCAGGGCCGCGAGGTAGCCGCCGAACTCCGCCTTGTGGTGCCGGACGGCGGCCACCACCGCGGGGCTGACAGCGCCCAGTTCGCCGAGCGAGTTGACGAAGGCGCAGCCCCGGAAGCCGGGTTCGGCGAACCACCGGCCGAGCCAGTCGAAGACCGCGAGCAGCTGCTCCCGGGGGGAGCCCCCGGTGCGCGAGACGTACCCGGCGAGGCTCGCCCGCCAGCGGCCGTCGCGGCGCAGCAGGTAGGCCTCGACGAGCTCTCCCTTGGACGGGAAGTGCTGGTAGAGGCGGCGCATGGTCATGCCGGAGGCGGCCCGGACGGCGTCCATGCCGACGGCCTGGATGCCCTGGCCGTAGAACAGCTCCTCGGCCGCGTCGAGGATCCGGGTCCGGGGGTCTTCCTGCTCCATCTTCCGTGCCCTTTGCGTGAGAACGATGGTTCTCCTATCGTAGCCACAGCGATGAGAACGATCGTTCTCACCGGCGGAGCACCCATTCCGAGGAGCACCCATGCCCGAGACCGGCACCGCGCAGCGCCCGCCCCTGCCCCCGTTCACCGACGAGACCGCCCGCCTGAAGGTCCGGGCCGCCGAGGACGCCTGGAACACCCGCGACCCCCGGCGGGTCGCCCTCGCCTACACGCCGGACAGCCGCTGGCGCAACCGCTCCGAGTTCGTCACCGGCCGCGAGCGGATCGCCGACTTCCTCACCCGCAAGTGGCAGCGCGAGCTGGACTACCGCCTGGTCAAGGAGCTCTGGGCGTACGGCGGCGACCGCATCGCGGTCCGCTTCGCCTACGAGTGGCACGACGAGGCCGGCCGCTGGTTCCGCTCCTACGGCAACGAGAACTGGGAGTTCGACCGCGACGGCCTGATGGCCCACCGGCACGCCTCCATCAACGACCTGCCGATCACCCCCGACGAGCGGCTGTTCCACTGGCCGCTCGGCCGCCGCCCCGACGACCACCCCGGCCTCACCGAACTCGGCCTCTGATCCCGGACGCCGGTCCGGGGCCGCCGCCGGGGCGGCGGCGACCGATACCCGGCCGAGACGCCGTTACCGGAAGCTGATCCTCCCGACGGCCGGCCGAGACGCGGCCCACACACGATCCTGACGTCCCGCGCCTACCGTGCCGCACATGCCGAAGACACCTGGAACCCCAACCACCGGCCGCGCCCTGCCCCGCGGGATCGCCGCCGTGAGCGCCCTCCTGCTGAGTGCGACCACGGCGGCGGTGCTGCTGCCGAGCGCCGCCGTCGCCGCCGAGCGGGACACCGTCACGACGCACTCCGGCGCCACCACCGCGCAGGAGCGCGCCCGGATCGACGCCTACTGGACGCCCGGCCGGATGAAGCTAGCGGGCGCCATGGTCCCCGAGATCACCCCCGTGCCCGAGGACGACGACACGCCCGACGACCCCCGGCCGCTGCCCGCCGACACCCCGGACCCCGGGTCCGTCTGGACCCACGGCGGAGCGGTGGACCGGAGCGTCGGGCGGCTCTTCTTCACCTTCTCCGACGGCTACGACGGCAGCTGCACCGCGACGGTCGTCACCGGCGCGAACCGCAGCACCCTCGTCACGGCGGCGCACTGCCTGCGGGGCGTCGGGGCGCCCGCGACCGACGACACCTGGAACCACAACCTCTACTTCGTGCCCGGCTACCGCAACGGCACCAAGCCGCTCGGCGGCTTCACCATCAGGTCCATGGCCACCTCCTCCCGCTGGGACGCCGATCCGGGCGGCACCCGGTCGGACGACGTCGCCGTGGCCGGCTTCGACACCGGCGTGCTGGTGGCGAACCGGTCGGCCGACGGGCGGCGGGTCGCGGACGTCACCGGGAGCCAGCGGATCGCGTTCGCCCCGCCCGCCGAGGGCGAGTTCACCCACGCCTTCGGGTACCCCAAGGACCGGCTGAACGATCCCAGCGGCAGGTACACCGGCTCGCGCATGATCCACTGCGCCGGTCCGGCCCGGCCCGGGCCCAAGGCCCCGCTGCTGTGGGGCGGGCCCTGCGACATGTCGCACGGGGCCAGCGGCGGCCCCCACTTCGCCCGCTTCGACCCCGCCACCGGGACGGGCACCGTCGTCGGCGTCACCACCACCACCGACGAGCTCGCCGGCGGCCCGGCGGGCACCCTGTACGCCACCCGCCTCGGCGACAGCGCCCACCGGCTCCACGACTGGGCGCAGTCCCGGGCGGTCCGGCCCGGCCGGGACCACGGCGCCCACCGGGCCTACGAGGTCTTCGCCAACCGTGCGCGCAGCTCCGCCAGGTGCTCGTCGGCCGACTCGTGCGGCAGGAACCCGACCAGGTCCGGGAAACGGAACAGCACCCGGGTCTCGGTGGCCGCGTACTCGTAGTCGCCGAACCCGACCACCGCACCCGTACCGCCGCGCGCCGCACCCCGGACGGCGGCCGAGGCCCGCTCGTCGGCCGCTTCCCCGGCGCTCGCCCGCCGCCGGGCGTCGGGGCGCGCCAGGTACGGGCAGACCATGGCGGCGTAGAGCATGCAGGCCCGGTGGCCGGGGCCCGCCATGGCGGGCGCGAGGTTGCGGTACGGCTGCCCCGCCGCGAGCGCCCCGGCGGTCGCCGCGCTCTCGGCGGCGCCGACCACCCGCCACACCGGGCCGCGCTCCACGAACAGCCCGCACACCGAGCACCGGCGTTCCAGCGCGCAGGCGGCGCTGCGCCCGTGGTCGGTCGGCGCGAACCGCGGCACGTCGTCCTGCCACGGGGGATCGCCGGCACCGGGTAGCCCCGCCCGTCCCGGGCCGGGCCGCCACGCCGTCCGACACCGGCACGAGGCCGAATCGCCCGTCCCCGTGGACACCGGGGACGGGCACCGCGGGTCGACCCCGGCCGCCGGGGACGGGCGGGGCTACCCCACGTCGTCCTGAGCGAGCATCACCTTCCGCAGCAGGTCGGCCAGCGTGCGCCGCTCGTCCGCGGACAGCACGCCCAGCAGCCGCCGCTCCTCCCGGCCGACCACGTCCAGGGCCTCCCGCCAGGCGGCGCGCCCGGCCTCGGTCAGCACGATGTCGACCTTGCGGCGGTCCTCCGTGGACGGCGAGCGCAGGACGAAGCCGCGCCGCTCCAGGGTCTCCAGCCGGCCGGTGACCGAGGCCGGGGCGAGGTCGAGGTCGGCCCGGAGGTCGGAGGGGGCGGCGTGGCCGCCGCGGCCGGCGAGCACGTGCAGGGTGTCGAACTCGTGCTTGTGCAGGCCGTAGTCGGCGACGCCCTGTTCGCGGACCCGGCCGAGGTGGCGGGTGAGGCGGGACATCCGGGTGACGGCGGCCTCGATGTCGGGGTCCAGGCCGGGCAGCACCGGTTGCCAGCGCTCGACGTGGCCGTCCGTCCAGTCGCGGCGCTGCGCCTGACCACGGGGCCCCGTCCGGTCGCGAGGCTCCGTCCGCTCGCCGGGCTCCGTCCGATCGCGGCGCTCCGCCCGGTCGCGGGACGGAGTGCGCTGCTCGGAAGGGTGCTCGGCCATGGGAGGAGTGTACAAACCCGCGGCAGAACTGACGTCACCAAAATATTCGTTGCCGAAATTTCGTCACCGAAATAAGCTGCGGCCCGTGACACGACACCCCTTGAGCCTGAGCGGCTTCCGCCTGCTCTTCATCGGCCGAACGCTCTCCACCCTCGGCGACGCCGTCGTCCCCGCCGCCCTGGCCATCGCCATCACCCGCGCCACCGGCTCCGCCGGCGCGCTCGGCCTCGTCCTGGGCTGCGCGATGGTGCCGAGGCTGTTCCTGCTGCCGCTCGGCGGCGTGGTCGGGGACCGCTTCGACCCGCGCCTGGTCGCCCTCGTCACCGACCTGGTCCGGGCCGTCGCCCAGCTGCTGGTCGGCCTGGAGCTGCTCGGCGGCCACCCGAGCCTGCCGCACATCGCGATCGCCTCGGCGGTCGGCGGCATCGCCTCCGCCTTCGCCATGCCCACCGCCGCGCCGCTCGTCGCGGCCACCGTCCAGGGCGAGCTGCGGCTGCGCGCCAACGCCCTGCTCGGCTCCGCGGCCGCCGCCGCCCGGTTCGGCGGCCCGGCGCTCGCCGGACTGCTGGTGTACACCGCCGGCCCCGGCTGGGCGTTCGTGCTGGACGGCGCCACCTTCGTGCTGAGTGCCGCCCTGCTCACCCGGCTCCGGGTGGACCGCCTCCCCGTCGAACCGCGCTCGCTGCGCCGCAACCTCGCCGAGGGCTGGAGCGAGGTGCGCTCCCGGAACTGGTACTGGACGAGCCTGATCGCCCACGGGACGTGGAACGCCGCGAACGCGGTGCTGCTCACCCTCGGCCCGCTGATCGCCGCCACCCGGCTCGGCGGTGACGGTGTCTGGGTGGCGCTGACCCAGGCGGGCGCGGTGGGCCTGCTGGCCGGCTCGCTGGTCGCCGGACGGCTGCGGCCCCGCCGCCCGGTACTGGCCGGCAACCTCGCCCTCGCGCTGTACGGGTTGCCGCTGCTCGCGCTCGCCCTGCCGGCCCCGGCGCCGGTCGCGGTGGCCGCCCACGGGGTGGCGCTGGCCGGGCTGGGGTTCCTCAACCCGGTCTGGCAGACGGTGGTCCAGCAGGAGTTCGCGCCCGGGGTGCTGGCCCGGGTCACCTCGTACGACTGGCTGCTCTCGCTGGCCGGCGCCCCGCTCGGGTACGTCCTGGCGCCGCTGGCCGCCGACGCCTGGGGCAGCCGGGCGCCGCTGCTGGTGGCGGCGGGGCTGGTGACGCTGGTCTGCGCGGGCACGGCGGCGGTGCCGGGCGTCCGGCGGTACGGCGACCGCCCGGCGACCGCGACCGCGACCGGAGCCGAGGCCGGAGCCACGGCCGGGACGGCACCCGGGCCGGTGACCGAACGGCCACCGGCCCGGGCTCGCGCTCAGGCCCCGGATCGGGCCTCGGATCAGGCCCCGGGTCGGACGCCGGCCGAGGATCCGAACCAGGATCAGACCGGGGTCAGGGCCTGATCACCGCGGCTCAGTTCCAGATGCCGGTGATGTCGGCGGCGGAGGCCGCGTTGCCCGCGTGGCCGGTGGTGCCGGCCAGGTCCTCCAGGGTCCGCAGCACGTCGTAGTGGTTGTAGGTGGTGGCGCTGCTGCTGCCGGGCGTCACGTGGGCGCCGTAGACCACGGTCGGGATGCGGTTGCCGGACAGCTTGTTGTCCTCGTCGAAGGTGACGACCAGCAGGCTGTTGTGGGTCCGGGCCCAGGCGGCGTACCCGCCCAGGTTGTTCTTGATCCAGGTGTCGCCGGTGCCGACCGAGCAGTCGTGCATGTCGCTGCAGAGGTTCGGCACCACGAAGGAGACGTTCGGCAGGGTGGTGTAGTCGGTCGGGAACTGGGCGAAGGTCTTCGCCGAGCTGAGCGGGACGTTGCCGAAGCCGAACCACGGGTTGTGCTTCTGGGCGTAGCTGCCGCTGCTGCACACGGTGCTGCCCTCGCCGGGCAGGGACTCGTTGTAGCTGGCCCAGGTCTTGCCGGCGGCGATGACCTCGGAGGCGAGGTTGGCGCTCTGGAAGCCGCCGACCTTCACGCAGCTGTCGTCGACGCGGCCCTGGGTGGAGCCGGAGAACAGCGCGTAGTAGTTCGGCTCGCTCGGGTGGGTGATGCCGTAGGACTGGGTGAGGTTGGCGCCGCCCGCCTTCAGGGTGTTGTTGATGTACGGGGCGCTGCTGCTGCCGATGACCTGGGTGTAGGCGTGGTTCTCCATCACCACGACGACGATGTGGTCGGGCGTGGGCAGCGCGGCGGCCCGGGCGGTGGTGGCGGTGGCGGCCCAGAAGCCGGCGGAGGCGGCGACCAGGGCGACGGCGGAGCCGATCGCGGTCGCGGTCCGGCGGGAGCGGGGGTTCAGGGGCTTCGTGGTCGAAGTCATGACAATTCCTCGGGTAGGAGACGGCCCGGCGAGCCGGGGTGCGGGAGCGGAGGTGCCTGCCGTCGGGAGGGGAGGCTCCGTGGTCGGTGAGGGGGAAGCCGGTGGGGCGAGCGCACCGGAGTGCGCGGCGGCGCCCGAACAGCATGGGGCGTGCCGCCTGACGTCGGTAGCCGTCGGAAGGTGAAACCTTGGCCCCGGAGCGGAAAACGGACGGTGAGACCGTCGAAACCACCACCGACAACGGGAAATGCGGGCGAACCGGTTCACATTGCCATCCCCGCCCCGGCCGGTGATAGTGATCTTCGAACGGCGCGGTCCGACGCCGCGTCAGCTGACGAGAGAACCGAGGAACATGGCGAAGACCAGCCTTCTGCGCCCGCTCGCGGTGGCCGCCGCCGGCGCCGTCCTGGTGGCGACCGGTGCACTGCCCGCCGCGGCCGCCGGCCAGGACACCACCGACGCGGCCGCCCCCGACCTCGCCGGTGTGCGCACCGCCCTGCAGGCCACCACCACGGCCGGCGCCCCGGGCGCCTTCGCGGTGATCCGCGACCACGGTGCCGTCGAGCGGACCCGCTCGGTCAGCGTCGGCCTGGCCGACCTGGACGGGACCCCGATGAACTCCTCGTGGAGGTTCCGGGTCGGCAGCAACAGCAAGATGTTCGCCGCCGTTCTCGTGATGCAGCTGGTGCAGGAGGGCCGGATCGACCTCGACCGGCCGCTGCGGGAGTACCTGCCCGAGGGCACCCTGCCGGAGGGCTGGACGATGACCGGCCGCCAGGTGCTGGAGCACCGGGCCGGGATCTTCGACCACACCAACGACCTGCTGGAGCAGGCCGGCGAGGAGACCACCAGCGCGTTCGAGGCGCGCATCCGCAACACGGTGTACGACCCGCGCGAGCTGGTGGCGATGTCGGTCAGGCACGGCGTGCAGTACACCCCCGGCAGCCGCTACTCCTACTCCAACACCGACTACGTGCTGATGGGCCTGGCGGTCGAGCACCTCACCGGCCAGCCGTTCCCGGAGGTGCTGAACGAGCGGATCATCCAGCCGCTCGGCCTGCGCGGGACCTCCTTCGTCGTGCCCGACCGGGAGATCCGCGGCGCCCACGTCACCGGCTACCTCACCAA
The DNA here is from genome assembly GCF_042894165.1 of Kitasatospora sp. NPDC001547. Classification (NCBI taxonomy): domain Bacteria; kingdom Bacillati; phylum Actinomycetota; class Actinomycetes; order Kitasatosporales; family Streptomycetaceae; genus Kitasatospora; species Kitasatospora sp. NPDC001547. The sequence goes on from NZ_JBIAVL010000006.1 coordinate 204,804, forward strand.
CGACGACCGCGCCAAGCCGCTGCTGGACTCCACCGAGCAGACCGGCTCCTGGGTGTGGAGCGCCGGAGCCGTCATCTCCACCGCCGAGGACATGGACCGCTTCCTCTCCGCGCTGATGGCCGGCGGCAACGGCGGGCTGGTCTCGGACGCCTCGCTGCAGCAGATGACCGCCGCCCTGCCCACGCCCACCGCGAAGATCTCCTACGGCCTGGGCCTGCGCCGCATCTCGCTCTCCTGCGGGGACGTCTACGGCCACGGCGGCATCGTCCAGGGCTTCAACAGCCAGTCCTTCACCACCCCGGACGGGCGGCGCAGCGTGGTGGTCTTCGCCAACGCCTCCAACAACGGCGCGGTGACGCAGGGGCTGATGAACACCCTGGAGCCGGCCTTCTGCGGCAAGCAGCCCGCCGTCGCCCCGAAGACGGCCTTCGCGCCGTCCTCGGCCCCGGTCGACGCGCCGCCGGCCGACGCGCTGCCGGTGAACTCGCTGCCCGTGGTGGAGGACACCCGGATCTGACCGGCCGTACGGCCTTCCACGCCGCGCCCGTTCCCGGTCCCGACCGGGGGCGGGCGCGGTCCCCGTGCGGGGCACTCCCCCTGCGGAGCGGCCCCCGTGCGACGCCGGTCAGTGCCGGGCGCCCGCCGAGCGGGGGCCCTCCGCGCTCAGGTCGGTGAGCGCCTCGGTGAGCAGCTCGCGGGCCTCCTCGGCGCGGCCCTGCTCGATCAGCGCGGTGCCCAGCTCGGTCAGCGTCTTGGTCATGCTGTCCGGGCGGCCCACCGCCTCGAAGTGCACCAGGGCCTGCCGGTAGGCCTTCTCGGCGGCCGGCCAGCGCTTCAGCGCCGCGCGGTCCAGGCCGAGTTCGTGCGCGGTCATGGCCGCCAGCATGTGGATCAGCGGCGAGGACCAGCGCTCCACCAGCTCCAGCGTCCCGGCCAGGGCCCGGCGGCGCGACTCCACCGCCTCCTCGGCCCGGCCGGACTCCCGCAGGCAGTTGGCGGCGCCCCGCAGGGTGACCAGCCGGCCGATCATCGCCGAGCGGTTGGCGACCTCGGCGAAGGCGTCCGCCGCCCGGTGGAAGGCGTCGGTGGCCTCGCGGTGCCGCTGCAGGTAGCGCAGGCCCGAGGCGAGGTAGGTGAGCGCCCAGCCCTGCTGCTCCCGGTCGCCGACCGCGCGGGCCAGCTCCAGCCCCTCGGTGGCCAGTTCGATGCCGCGCTGGTAGCGGTGCAGGCAGGTGACGTACGTCCAGGCCAGGTAGTTGACGTGCACCGCCTCGACCCGGGTGTCCCCGATCGCGCGGGCGGCGTCCACCGAGAGGTGGAACACCTCGGCCCAGATGCCCCAGCTCAGCAGCCGGTCGGAGAACCAGTGCATCGCCTCGGCGGTGTCCACCACCTCCCGGTACCGGCCGGCCTGCTGCGCCTGGTGCAGGGCGGCCAGCCACTCCGGGTGCTCGTACTCCAGCCAGGCGGCGGCCTCGGTGAGGTACGCGGGCGCGGAGCCGCCGGTGCCGGTGTCGTCCGCGGCGTGGTCGGGGTCGAACCGCAGCCCGAACTCGGCCGCCCGGCCGAGGATCCAGCGGCCGGCCCTGGTGCGGGCCTCGGCCAGTTCCTCGGCGGTCTCGTCGGCGGCCAGCCGCTCGCCCGCGTAGAGCCGCACCAGGTCGTGCAGCCGGTAGCGGTCCGGGGTGGCCGCCTGCATCAGCCCGGCGTCGACGAGCTGCTCCAGCACCAGCTCGGTGCGGGCCGCCGACCGGCCGGCGTAGGCCGCGGCGATCTCCGCGGTGAAGTCCTTCCCCGCGGTCAACGCGCAGCGCCGGAGGACCAGTTGGGACTCGGCGGGCAGGCGCCGGTAGGACAGCTCGAAGGCCGGGCGGACGGCCAGGTCGCCGGTCTCCAGCAGGTCCAGCCGGTTCTCCTCGGCGGCGAGCTGGCGCACCAGGTGGGCGACCGGCTGCTGCGGGCGGGCGACCAGCCGCTGCCCGGCGATCCGCAGCGCGAGCGGCAGGTAGCCGCAGAGCCCGGCCAGCTCGGCGGTGGCGTCGGGCGCGGCCTCGATCCGCTCCCGGCCGGCGATCCGGGCCAGCAGGGCGGCCGCCTCGGCCGGGGAGAGCACGTCCAGGTTCAGCCGGTGCACCGATTCCAGGCCGGGCAGCAGGTTGCGGCTGGTCACGATGGTCACGGCCGGGCCGGAGCCGGGCAGCAGCGGCCGCACCTGGCTCTCGTCGGCGGCGTTGTCCAGCACCAGCACGAGCCGCCGTTCGCGGACCAGTGCCCGGTAGAGCCCGGCCCGCTCCTCCGTCCCGGCGGGAACCGCGGCGTCGGCGACGCCCAGGGCGCGCAGCACCTGGCCGAGCGCGTCGCGGGCGGGCAGCGGCTGCGGGGACATGCCGCCGAGGTCCAGGGAGAGCTGACCGTCCGGGAAGCGCTCGGCCAGGGCGTGGGCGGCGTGCAGGGCGAAGGAGGTCTTGCCGAGGCCGGGCTGACCGCTGACCAGCACCACGCGCGGGTGGCTCGGACGCTCGTCCTCGGCCATCCGGGCGAGCAGGGCGAGGGCCTCCTCGCGGGCGGTGAAGTCGGCGATGTCGCGGGGCAGCGCGAGGGCGCTCTGGCCGGTCTCGGCGGGGACCGCCGACGGGGCGTCGGCGCGCGGCGCGTCCGGGTCCGCGTCCCGGCCGGCGGCGTCCTGCCCCACGGGCTCCTGGCCGGCGGTGTTCCCGACGACGGCGTTCCCGAGGAGGGTGTCCTCGCCGACGACGCTCTCGCGCGGGGCGGAGCCGCGGGGCCGGGCGGGGCTCCCGGCGGGCACCGGGCCGGGCCGCACCCCGCGCGGGCGGCCGGACTGGGCGGCCCGGTCCAGCGCCTCGGCCTGCGGATCGTCCAGCCCGAGCGCCTCGGCCAGGGCCCGTACGGTGCGCCGCTGCGGCCCGCGGGTGCGGCCGCGCTCCATGTCCCCGAGGGCGCGCAGGCTGACCCCGGCGGACGCGGCGAGCTCCTCCTGGGTCAGGCCCGCCGCCACCCGGTGCCCGGCCAGCAGGCGGCTGAACCCGTTGGTGTCCGTGTCCGTGCCGCCCCCGGCCGTCATGCCCCGCCCCCCACTCGTTCGGTCCTGCGCAGTTCCGCACTTCTGCCTGGAGCCGCCTGCGGCGGTTCGTCCCAGGCAGAAGTATGCCCGGCCGGACAGCGTCCTCGTACCCGGCCCTCCTCCAGGGTATCCGCCCAGGTCAGGAGAGCCGCACCCGGGCGGGGCGGCCGGCCGGGGGCGGTTCCGCGGGAGTCGAACCGCCGATAGTTCCGCCTGTGGTTCCGCTGGTCGAACAGCGGTTTTCCGCCACCGGCGGCCGTCGGGCGCTCATGCCAGCCGTCTCGCTTCCGCTCCCTCCGCCGTGCGCCCGAGGGCGTCCAGCAGGTCGGCGAGCAGGCCGTGGGAGCGGGCTTCGAGGGCCGGGTCGCCGACGGTGCGGCCGAGGGCGACGGCGAGCCGGGCCGAGGAGAGCGCGGCGTCCCGGTTGCCGAGGGCGTGCAGCGCGCGGGCCCGGCTGTGGGTGGCGAGGACGGCCTCGGCGCCGCCGGAGCGGGTGGTGGCCGCGCGCACCGCCTCGTCGGCGTGGCGCAGGGCGGGCTCGGGCTCGCCGGCCAGGACCAGCGCATCGGCGAGGTCGGTGAGCGAGCGGACCAGCAGGTGGTCGGTGGCCGGGGTACGGGCGGCGGCCACCAGGTCGCCGAGCATGGGCAGCGCCCGCTCGTACCGGCCGGCCCGCAGCAGGGCGGCGGCCACCCGGCTGCGGCAGTGGTGGCGCAGCACCGCGTCGCCGGCCCGGTCGGCGGCCTCGACCGCCCGCTCCAGGGTGTCGGCGGCGGTGCGGTGGGCCGCGCGGTCGACGTGCAGGACGGCGAGGTCGGTGGCGAGGCGGGCGACCGCCGCCTCGTCCCGTTCCGCGTACGCGGCGCTCAGACCGGCCTCCACCACGGCCCGCCAGTGTGCCCGGTCGTGGCCGGTGGCCTCGTACAACAGGCTGGTCCGGTGGGCGAGTTGCCAGGCCGCGGCGGCCCGGCCCTTCTGCTCGGCGCAGAGCACCACGGCCCGCAGGGCGCTCTCCTCGCGGCGGAACCAGGCCGCCGCCCGCGCCTCGCCGTCGGCCGCCGCGCCGCCCCCGGCCGTCCAGTCGGCGGTGACGTCGAGGTAGTGGGCGATCAGCCGGTCGAGGGCCAGGTACCGGTCGTCGCAGGGGAGTTCGGCTGCCTGCGCGGCGGCGTGGCGGCGGACCAGCTCGCGCCGGGCGTACCGGCCGGGGCTGGTCTCCTCCAGCAGGTGGACGGCGTCGAGGCGGGTCAGCAGGGTGCGGGTGGCGGCGGGCGGGAGGTCGGCGAGGGCGGCGGCGGTGTCGGCGGCGATCTCCGCGCCGGGGTGCAGGCCGAGCAGGGTGAACAGCCGGGCGGCGTCCGGCTCCAGCGTGCGGTGGGTCCGGTCCAGCGCGGTGGTGAGGCCGAGCGGGCCGTGGGCGGTTCCGGTGCCGGAGAGGGCGGTCAGGCCGGTCTGCTCGTCGGCGAGTTCGGCCGCGAGGTCGGCCGCGGACCAGTCGGGCCGGGCGGCCAGCCGGGCGGCGGCCAGCCGCAGCGCGAGCGGCAGGCGGTCGCAGCGCTCGGCGAGTTCGGCGACGGCCTCCGGCTCACCGGCCGTGCGCTCCGCACCGAGGGTGCGGGCGAGCAGGGCGGCGGCCTCGTCGGGGCCGAGCACGCCCAGCGGCAGCGGGATGCCGCCGGTGCGGACCAGCACGTGGCGCAGCCGGCTGCGGCTGGTGACGACGGTGACCGGGGCGGGCTCGCTGTCGGTGGCCGGCGGGTCGGGCAGCAGCGGGGCGAGCTGCTCGTAGCAGGCGGCGTCGTCCAGGACGACCAGCATCCGGCGGCCGCCGACCAGTTCGCGGTAGCGGCGGGCGCGGTCCTCGGGTTCGGCGGGCAGCGCGTCCGGGGCGTCGCCGAGGGCGGTGAGGAACTCGCCCAGCACCTCGGCGGGTTCGCGCGGCCCGTCCGGGCCGAAGCCGGTCAGCTCGGCGCGGAGGACGCCGTCCGGGAAGTAGGCGTCCCCGCGCAGGGCCGTCCACTGCCGGACCAGGCTGGTCTTGCCGACCCCGGCGGGCCCGGTGACCAGGATCGGGCGGCCGTCCCGCGCCGCGGGCAACACCTGGTCCAGGCGGGCGAGCTCGGCGCTCCGGCCGACGAACCGGCGGTCGGCGGCGTGCCGGGCGCCGGACTGCTCGCCGGCCCGGCGCAGCTCCGGACCGGGCGGCCGGCCGAGCCGGGCCACCGCGCGCTCGTAGCGCTCCCGTGCCTCGGCGCCGCGCCCGTCCTGCTCCAGGCAGCGCACCAGCCGGGCGGCCAGCGACTGCCGGGCCGGGTGGTCGTCGGCCGCCCCGGCGAGCTCGGCGGCCAGCTCGCCGCCCCGGCCGGCCAGGAGCAGGCCGTCGGCCAGCCGTTCCAGGGCGCGCAGTCGCAGGTCGGTCAGGTACGGGAGGGTCCGCTCGCGCAGCAGGGCGGAGCCGCAGTCGGCGAGCGCCGGGCCGCGCCAGAGGTCCAGCGCGGCGCGCAGCAGCGGCAGTGCCGGGTCCGGCGAGGCGCCGTCCGGCACGCCGGACGGGGCGGCGGGGTCGGGGTGCAGCACGCCCGCCTGCTCGCAGAGCCGGCCGAAGCGCAGCACGTCGATCCGGTCGGGCTCGCCGGCCAGCAGGTAGCCGGACCCTCGGGTGTCCAGCTCCAGCCCGGGGCCGTCCAGCAGCTGGCGCAGCGCCGCGACGTGGCCCTGCAGGGCGGCCCGCGCGGTGGGCGGCGCGCAGCCCTCCCAGACCAGCTCGATCAGCTCCTCGGTGGTCACCGTCCGGTTCAGCTGGACGGCGAGCGCGCTCAGCAGCGCCCGGCGCTTGGGCGCCGAGGGCGTCACCGCCGTCCCGTCCTCCCGCCGCACCACCACCGGTCCGAGCAGATCGATGTGCACGCGCCCGTTCCCCTCCCCCACCCTCGACTGCCCGGCCTGATCGAGGATAGGTCCGACCAGGCGCTCCTCGCCCGGCCGGGGCCTGCCCACCGGGCCGGGCGCTTCCTCGGGCACCGTACCGAGGCGGTCCGACACGGCCTTCCGGTCCACCCGCCGGCCCGCACGCCCGCACGCCCGCACAACCTGCACGCCCACCGGTCGCCCGTCCGCCGGTGCAACCTCCGGCCGCCCCGCGCACGTCCATCGAGGGCAGGAGCGGCCGATCCGCGCGGACCGGACATGTTCTCGCACTACACTGCTCCACCCCGAGGCCCGAGGCCGCTTCGGGTGCGATGCGCGGTTTGCGGTGAGGTGGGGGTACTGGTGCGGATTCGGCTGCTCGGGCCGGTGGAGCTGCGGGTCGGGGCGGCGGGCTTCGCGGGTGTGGCGGGCGCGCAGCGGCGGGCGGTGCTGGCGCTGCTGGCGCTGCGGCTGGGGCACCTCGTCACCGTGGACCAGCTGTGCGAGCTGCTGTGGGACGAGCAGCCGCCGCCGAGCGCGCGGGCGGCCGTGCAGGGGCACGTCGCCGCGCTGCGCAAGGTGCTCGCCGGCACCCCGTTCGAGCTGCACACCCGGGACTCCGGCTACCTGCTGGCCGGGCCGGCCGGCGCGGTGGACGCGCTGCGCTTCGAGGAGCTCACCGGCACGGCCGACCGGCAGGCCGGGCTCGGCAACCGCCCCGCGGCGGTCGCGCTGCTGGAGGAGGCCCTGCGGCTGTGGCGCGGCGAGGCGCTGGCCGACCTGCCCGACACCCCGCTCCGCACCGCCGCGGTGGACCGGCTGGAGCAGTCCCGCACCGCCGCCCTGCTCCGCTGGGCCGAGCTGCGGCTCAGCCAGGGCACCGGGGCGGCGGCCGTGCCGGTGCTGGAGCAGGGCGTCCGGGCGGACGGGCTGCGCGAGGAACTGGTGGCGCTGCTGATGCGCTGCCTGCACCAGGCCGGCCGGCCCGCCGAGGCGCTGACCGCCTACCACCAGGCCCGGGTGCGGCTGGACGAGGAGCTGGGCATCCACCCCGGCCCGGCGCTGCGGGCGGCGCTCGCCGAGGTGCTGGCCGACGACCGTACGGCGGAGCCCCTGCCGCTTGCCTCCCCGGCCCCCGGACCGGCGCTGCCGCCTCCATCGGTGCCGCGCCAACTGCCCCGCCGCCACCCGGACTTCGTCGGCCGCACCATCGACCTCGCCCGCCTGGACCGGGCCTGCGGGACCGGCCGCGCCGGGGACGGGCCGGTGCTGGTGGTGGGCCCGGCCGGGGTCGGTAAGAGCGCCCTGGTCACCGCCTGGGCGCACCGGGCCGCCGACCGCTTCCCGGACGGCCTGCTCCACGCCTCGTTGCACGGCCTCGCCCTGGAGCGACCGGACGGACCGGACGGACCCACCGGATCCGGCGGCCCCGGCGGCCCGGCCCGGCCCGGGGCCGTGCTGGCCGGCTTCCTGCGCGCGCTCGGCGTCCCGGAGGACGGCATCCCCGCCGGACGCGCCGACCGGGCCGAGCTCTACCGCGAGCGCACCCGGGGCCGGCGGCTGCTGGTCCTGCTGGACGACGCCGACGACGCCGACCAGGTCGCCGACCTGCTGCCGGCCGGCCCGGCCGGCACCGCCGTGGTCACCGGCCGGGGCCCCCTGGAGGGCCTGGTCGCGCTGGAGGGCGCCACCCTGCTGCGCCTGGCCGCACTGCCCGAGGACGACGCCCTGCACCTGCTGGAACGCGCCCTGACGCCCGAGCGGGTGCGCGCGGAGCCCGAGGCCGCCGCCCGGCTCGCGGGGCTCTGCGACCACCTGCCGCTCGCCCTGCGGATCGCCGCCGCCCGGCTGGCCGCCCGGCCGGACTGGACGATCGCCGAGTTGGTCGCCGAACTCGCCGACGAGCGGACCAGACTGGCCGTCCTGGACGCCGACGGCACGCTCTCCGTCACGGCCCGGCTCCGGCTGACCCACCGCCGGCTCTCCGCACCCGCCGCCGAACTTCTCACCGCGCTGGCCGCCCACCCCGGCCGCGAGGTGGACACCCCGGCGAGCGCCGCGCTGCTGGGCGGTGGCGCCGCCACCGCCCACCGGGCGCTCGGCGAACTGGCCTCCCACCACCTGCTCACCGGCACCGCCCCCGGCCGCCACGCCCGCACCGAGCTGGTCCGGCTGTACGGCGCCGGACTGCTCGCCGAGCGGCCCGAACGGCACCGGCGGCTGCTCCACGAACGGCTGGCCGACCACTACCTCGCCGCCCTGCGGCACTGCGGCGCCTTCCTCGACCCCGGCCAGGAGGACACCGCCCCGCCCGCCGGTCCGGACCAGGCGGTACCGGCCGCCGTCGACATCCGCACCGCGCTCGACTGGTTCGACGCCGAGGAACCGGCGGTCTCCGCGCTGATCGCGTCCCCCGACACCGACCCGGACCGCGCCTGGCGGCTCGCGCTGACCTGCGGCTCGCTCTACTACGGCGCCAGCCGCTTCACCGACTGGCTCGCCTGCGCCCGGCTGGGGCAGGCGGCGGCCGAACGGTGCGGCGACCCGGTCGCGGTGGCGCTGCTGCTCAACTGCCGGGCGCAGGCGCTGGTCGCGCTGGAACGCCGGCAGGAGTCCGCGGAGGCGGCCCGCAGGGCGGTGGCCGCCGCCGAGTCCGCGGCCGGGCCCGCGGCCGCGTCCGCCCGCGTCCGGGCGCTCGCCACGCTGGCGCTGGTCACCGCGATGCTCGGCCACTCCGCCGAGGCCGAGCGGCTGGCGGCCTCCGCCACCGCGCTCGCGCTGGAGTCCGGCGACCGCCGCCGGCTGGTCGACGCCAAGGTGCACCAGGGCTGGGTGAGCCTGGCCGTCGGGGACCGGGAGGGCGCCCAGCGGCGGTCCCGCGAGGCCCGGGAGCTGCTGCCGCCCAGCCCCGTCACCCAGGTCCACCTGTGGTCGCTGCTGACCGAGGCGCAGGCCCTCCCGCCGGCCGTCCGCGACGAGGCCGCCGACCTCGTCTGGCACCGGCTGCTCGCCGCGTGCGAGGAGGCCGGCCTGCTGTACCTGCACGCGTTGGCCGAACAGTCCTACGCCGCCCACCTGTTGGCGCGGGGGCGGGAGACGGAGGTGCGCGGCAGGCTGCGCACGGCGCTCGACCGCTTCCGCTCGCACGACCGCCAGGCGGGGTACGTCAGCGGGTACACCACCAGCCTGGAGGAGTCGCTCGACCTGCGCACCGGTCAGCGGCCGGAGGACGGCTGAGCCCGCGCGGGCCCGGACGGGCGGGCGGCCGGGGCGGCCCGGAGCGGACCTGGCCGCCGGCGGACGGACAGCCGGAGCCGGCCGTGCCGCGGTACCGCCGAGCCTCCGTCCGCCGTACCGCCGTAGCCGCCGGGCCGCCGTACCGTCAGCCGGCGGCCGAAGCGGCCCCGCGCTCCGCCGGGCCGTACCCGTGCTCCGCCGCCAGCACCGGGCGCAGCGCCCGGATCGCGTAGAAGTTGCGGGACTTGACCGTCCCCGGCGGCACCCCCAGCCGGGCCGAGGCCTCCAGCACCGAGCGGTCCTTGAGGTGCAGCTCGACCAGCACCTCGCGGTGGTGCTTCTGCACCCGGCGCAGCGCCAGCGCGATGTCCCGGGCCACCACCACCCGCTCGTACGGGTCGTCGGCGACCGGCTTGTCCTCCACCGGCTCGCCGATCACCTCCTTGGCGCGGGCGGCGGCCATCCGGTAGTGGTCGATCGCGATCCGCCGGGCGACCGTGAACAGCCACGGCCGGCTCGCCTCCGGCCCCGCGGCCAGCGCCTCCGGGTGCTGCCAGGCGCGCAGCAGAGTCTCCTGGAGGATGTCCTCGGCCTTGCCGCGGTCCCCGCCGGTGGCCCGCAGCAGCGCGCGCAGCAGGTAGCCGCCGTGCAGCCGGTGGATCTCGGCGAGCGTGTCCGGGTCCAGGGTCGGACGGGCCGGGGCGGCGGCCTCCGGCGCGGCCGCCGGACCCTCGGACGGCGGAGTGACGGACGTGGGCTGGGCGACGGACGGCATCGACACGCGCTACCTCTCAGGTCGGGCAGGGGGCGCAGCACGGGCACGAACATGCTGGGCACCGACCGGACACCCCGGCGGTGGCTGCGGAAAACACCCTGCCGGAGGCCGCCAAGTCCGCACCAAGGATCCGCCAACGCCCCCGTCCGGAGCACGCGGCCCGGCTCCGGGTGCCACCGTTGGCGGGCGCCGACGACTGTTGGCCGGCCGTTAGCGGCCGTGAGCCGCGGCCCCTTCCGGCACCGCCACGACGGCGCCCGGCCCCCCGCCGGGCGCCGTACGGCCCGCCGGCGTCAGTCCCCGGCGAGCGCCCGGAGCAGCTCCCGCACCCCGTCCTCGCCGCGGTGCTCGATCAGCATCGCGACCCAGGTCGCCAGCCGTTGCCGCTCCGCCGCCGACCAGCGCGGCGCGGACGGGTGCTCGTCCACCACCAGCGCCGTCGCCATGCCCAGCAGCCCCGGCGCGGGCCGAGGCCACAACCGCCCCTCCGGCACGGCGCGCAGCGCCAGCCGCCGGGCGAGCGCGATCACCTCGTCCGCCGCCGCCTCGGGCACCGCCAGCCCGGCCGGCCCGGCGACGCTCGGCGCCCCGGACCGCACCAGGGCCGCGATGAACTCCCGCGCCTCCGGCTCGTCCGCGGCCGTGCCGCGTCCCTCCCCCGTCCCGTTCACGGGACTCACGCTCCTTCCGACTCGGTGGCACTCGACGGGCGCCGGGTGCCACCGAACGACGGTACCGATCGGTAGCCGCTCGGGCGGAGGGTTTTTCGATGCGGCCCCTCCCGATCTCAGGGGGCGCCCGGTGCGCCCTGCCCCGCTCAACGGGCCCTCCGCCGCGAGCGGTTCAGTGAACCGGAGGGACTCCTTCAGCCGTAGTCCCGGCTGTACGGGCCGGCCGAACCGGAGGCACCGGTCCGACGCACCCTGGACCGGGAGGTCATCCGATGGCTTTCTCCGACGGCACCGCGGGCACGGGCTGCACCGCCCCGGCCGCACCCGACTACTCGCCGGCCGCCTGGCCCGAGCCGGTCGCCCTCCTGCCCCGACGCCCGCTCGATCCGCTGGGCACCGTGCTGATCCCGGCCGCCGAACGGCAGCTGTTCACCAGGGTGTCGACCGCCGAAGCGCTGTCGACGGCACCGCGACCGGCCGCCCCCGCGACGGAGCCGCCCGCCGGCCTCGGCGGCACCCGGACGGCCCCCGGCCCGCCGCCCCTGCCACCCGTACCGCCTGCGCCGCCCGCACCGCTCGCTCCACCCGTACAGCACCCCGGCCCGGACCGCCCGCGCGCCCGGCGGCTCGCCCTCCCCGGCGGCGGGGAGAGCCGGCGGCAACGCCTGCTCGAACGCATCCGGGTGCCGCTACGGGACCACCACCGGACCGCCGTCCTCGGCGGCACCGCCGAAGGGGTCGCCGCCGTCCTCGGCGCCCTGCTCGCGGAACACCGCGCCGACCCGGTCCTCGTGCTCTCCACCACCGGGCCCGCCGGCAGCGAGTGCCGCACCGGCGGCCGGCTCGTCCTGCGGTCCGTACGGCCGGACCCGACGGCCCTGCGGGAGGCCCTCGGCGAGGCCGCCTGCCACTACCCGGTCGTCCTCACCGACACCACCGGGGCCCCGGCCGAGGTCCAGCTCGCGGCCGCGGACCAGGCCGACCACCTGGTCCTCTGCGCCCAGGCCTCCGCCACCGGGGCCCGCACCGCCGACACCCTCCTCGACCACCTCACCGCCCTCGGCCACGACGGCCTGGTCCGCGGGGCCGCCGCGGCCTTCGTCCCCGCCCCGCCCACCGACCGCCCGATCGCCGACCGCGACCTCCTCCCGCACTTCCGCACCCGCTGCCGCGGCGCCCTCACCCTCCCCGCCCACCCCCGGGCGACCCCCGCCGGCCTGCGCCCCCGCGCCCTCCTCGACTACCTCGAACTCGCCGCCCTGGTCGGCGACGCCATGGCCGACCGCCAGGGCTGAGCTGCCCGGCACGACGACAGCGGCCACCCGGCGGCCGGGGCCGGGGCCTGCCGACCCGTGGGACGGGCCGGCTGCGGTCAGCCCCGCACGTGCAGCCCGAACCCCGTGCGGCCCGCGGGCTCCAGTCCCTCCTTCAGGTGCAGCGAGGGGATCTCGTAGTCGCCGAAGTTCTGCCGCCGGAAGGCGATCGGCTCGGTCGTCTCCAGGGTGAGCAGGCGCCGCTCCCAGGCCCTGGCGATCTCCGGGTAGTCCTCCTCGGTCAGCCGGTCGGTGCCGTAGAGCACGAACGGCGGCAGCACCTCGACGCCCGGGTAGTAGAGGATGCCGTGCTGGAACGGGAACAGCAGGTCGTCGATGGGGCCGTTGATCCCGCGAGCGGCGTAGTGCGACCGCGGACCGCCGACGGTCACCGACAGCAGGGCCCTCCTGCCCGCGAGGGTGCCCTCGCCGAAGCGCTCGCCGTACTTGGTGTCGCTGTGCTCGCCGACGCCGTACGCGAAGCGGTAGGTGAACACCCGGTCCACCCAGCCCTTGAGGATGGCGGGCATGGTGTACCACCACAGCGGGAACTGGAAGACGACCGTGTCGGCCCACACCAGCTTCTCCTGCTCGGCGAGGACGTCCGGGGAGAGCGTGCCGGCCTCGAAGGCCCGGCCCGAGTCCCGGGCGACCTTCAGCGGGTCCGAGGCCTGGGGGCCGTAGTCCGCGGCGTCCACGACCGCCTTCCAGTTCATCGCGTACAGGTCGCTCACCCGCACCTCGTGTCCGGCGCCCTCCAGGGTGGAGACCGCGAGGTCCCTCAGCGAGCCGTTGAGCGACTTCGGCTCCGGGTGGGCGTGGACGATCAGGGTCTTCACGGGGACTCCTCGGGATCGGATGCTTCGGATCGGATGCTTCGGATCGGATGCCTTCGATCCTGGAGGCCGCGGCGCCCGGCGTTCAGGGGCGCCGCTTCCGTCGGACCGGACTTCCTGGTACCGGCAGGGCCACCCTCGCGGGCGCGGCCGAGGCCATACTGGAGGGCATGGACGATCTTGCGGGCTTCCTGCGCACCCGGCGTTCCCGGGTCGATCCGGCGGCCGTCGGCATCCCCACCGACAGCCGCCGACGGGTCGACGGGCTGCGCCGCGAGGAGGTCGCGCACCTCTCCGGCGTCAGCGTCGACTACTACGTACGGCTGGAGCAGGGCCGCGCGACCCAGCCCTCCGAGCAGGTGCTCGACGCGCTCGCCCGCGTCCTCGACCTCGACGAGACCGAACGCGGGCACCTCTACCGCCTCACGCGGCAGCGCCGCCGGCGCGCGAAGACCCCGGGCGGCCGGGTCCGGCCGGAGCTGCTGCGCGTCCTCGACCTGGTCGCCGACGCCCCCGCGCTGATCATGAACCACCGTCTGGACGTCCTCGCCGCGAACCGCCTCGCCGGACTCCTCCTCGGCCGCCAGGCACCGGGCCTGAACACCGCCCGGCACATCTTCCTCGAGGAAGCCGAACGCGGCCTCTACGCGGACTGGGAGGCCTGCACCCTCGACGTGGTCGGCCACCTGCGCCTGGCCGCCGGGCAGTACCCCGACGACCCCCGACTGGCCTCCCTCATCGGGGAGTTGGCGATGGGCAGCGAACGCTTCCGGCGCCTCTGGGCCCGCGCGGACGTGCGCGCCCGCACCCACGGGCGCAAGGCCTACCGGCACCCGATGGTCGGGCTGCTGGAGCTGCACCAGGAGAACTTCGCGCTGCCGGACGAATCGGGCATCGAACTCCTGGTGCTGTCCGCCGCCCCCGGCAGCCCCGCCGAGGAAGGGCTCCGCCTGCTCGCGGGCCTGGACACGGGCGCGGGTGTGGACGCGGGCGCAGGTGTGGGCGTGGGCGCAGGTGCGGGCGCCCGCGGTCCGCGCGCCGCCACCAACCGCGTCAGGTAGGGATCAAGTCCCACCGGGTCATTGATGGTTGGCGAGGCGGCGGGATAGCTTCACTCCTGCACCACCCGTCCTCTCCCTGCCCGGCAGCCACTCTGTCCTCGGGCGGGTCCCGCACACGGATGATGTGGAGACCACATGGCTCGACGACGTTCCTTACTCCGACTCGGCCTGGCCGTACCGATCGCGCTGTCGCTGACCGCCTCGCTCGGACTCCTCCCCGCGTCGGCCTCGGCGACGCCCCGAATACCGTCCGCCGCACAGGTCGAGGGCCCGAACTCGCTGGCGTACGTCATCAACACCGAGACCGACCGTCACACGATCGCGGCGGTGCAGCGGGCCGTCACCGCGGCCGGCGGCACCGTCGTCGTCACCTACGACAGGATCGGCGTCATCGTCGCCCACTCGGCCGCCCCCGGCTTCGGCGAGCGGCTGCGCGCGGTGCGCGGAGTGCGGTCGGCGGGTGCCACCCGGACCGCGCCGCTCAGCGCGGCGGGGACGACCGACGACGGTGCGGTGCGGTACCTCTCCGAGGCCGGGGCCGCGAGGATCGAGCAGGCGTCCGGCGCCGGCACCGAGCCCCTCGAAGCCGACCAGTGGGACCTGCGGACGATCGGCGCGGACAAGGCCGCGGAGGTCAACGCCGGCAGCAGGGACGTCACGGTCGCGGTGATAGACACCGGCGTCGACGACACCCACCCGGACCTCGCCGCGAACTTCTCCCCGTCGCAGTCCGCGAGTTGCGTCAGCGGCAAGGCCGACACCGGCTACGGATCCTGGCGGCCGGCGAGCCCGGACTACTTCCACGGCACGCACGTGGCGGGCACGATAGCCGCGGCCCGCAACGGCATCGGCGTCGCGGGCGTGGCGCCCGGCGTGCGGGTCTCCGGCATCACGGTCTCCCAGCCCACCCCGCGCCAGCTGATCTACGCCGAGAGCGTCGTCTGCGCCTTCGTGTTCGCCGCCGACCACGGCGTGCAGATCACCAACAACAGCTACTACGTGGACCCGTGGCAGTACAACTGCCTGGACGACCCCGACCAGAAGGCCGTCGTCGACGCGGTCGACCGCGCCCAGCTCTACGCGCAGCGCCAGGGCACCCTCAACGTCGCCGGGGCCGGCAACTCCAACCACGACCTGGACTCCGACGCCGTCACCGACCGCCGCAGCCCCAACGACTCCACCCCGACGAGCCGGACGATCGACCCGCACACCTGCCGGCAACTGCCCGCACAACTGCCCGGCGTCGTCACGGTCAGCGCGACCAGCGCCAGGAACACGAAGTCGTACTACTCCAGCTACGGCCTCGGCGTGATCGACGTCGCGGCGCCGGGCGGCGACATGTACCAGGCCGCGGACACCCCGTCCAAGGAGGGCGGCATCCTGTCGACGCTGCCGAACAACCAGTACGGCTACCAGCAGGGCACGTCCATGGCCACGCCCCACGTCTCCGGTGTGGCCGCACTGCTGAAGTCCGCCCACCCGCGGGCGACCCCGGCCCAGTTGCGGGCCCTGCTCAAGGCCCAGGCGGACAACCCGGGATGTCCGGCCACCCCGTACGACGGGAACGGCGACGGCGTCGTGGACGCCACCTGCGCGGGCGGCGAGCGCGTCAACGGCTTCTACGGCTTCGGCATCGTCAACGCCCTGCGCGCCGTCGAGTAGCCGACACCGCACGGGCCCGGCGGCCGCGTCCCGGCCCCGCTGCTCCGCCCCTGGACGAAGCGCCCCCGTATTCCGGGACGATCCCGGCGGATCCGCCCGGGTCGGGCCGGAGGTCGGCTTCCACGCCGTGGAGCTGGTGGGCTGCGCCGCGTCCTCGGTGGAGTCGCTGGAGCCCGTCGGCGAAGTGGCCGGCCTGGGGGCCGACGGGGTCGCCGTGGGCTGAACAGGCCGGGCCCGCCGCCGGGTCCACGGCGCGGCGGCCGGCGCTCGAAACGCCACCGGGCACCGCCGCGGAGGGTCCGCGGCGGTGCCCGGTGGCGTTTGTGGCGCGCCGCCCGGGAGGCCCGAAGGCCGTGGATTGACCGGAGGCCGGGCGGGCTCCGAGGTTCAGTCCCCCGTCGGCGCCGGGGCCTTCGCCGGCCCGGCCGGATGCCCGGGTTCGAGCACGAAGACCGGGATCACCCGGTGGGCCTTCTCCTGGTACTCGGCGTACGGCGGATACGCGGCGACCGCGCGCCGCCACCACCGCTCCCTCTCCTCGCCGGTGAGCTCACGGGCCGTCATGGCCCGTCGCTCCGGGCCGTCCTGGAGAACCACCCGCGGATCGGCCTTGAGGTTGAAGTACCAGGCCGGATGGCGCGGAAAGCCGCCCTTCGACGCCACCGCCGCGTACCGCCCCTCGTGCTCCACGCGCATCAGCGGGACCTTGCGGGTCCTGCCGCTCCTCGCGCCGCGCATCGTGACGACGACGACCGGCAGGCCCGTCTCCCAGAGCGTCGTGCCCTGCGTGCCACCCGACCTCTCGTACAGCTCGACCTGTTCGCGCACCCACCGCGCCGGGCTCGGCTCGTACTCGCCCTCGACCGGCATCGCGTTCACCCCGCTTCCGTGGACGGCCCTGTCGGGACCAAGTGTGACAACAGGCTCCCGACGTCGCACCCGCCTGTACGTCTCCGTAGGTCAGGAGCTCAGGAGTCCTTCAGGGCATAGAAGTGGATCGGCGAGTTCGGCTCGAACCCGATGCGCGGGTACACGGGCGCTCCGGCGACGGTCGCGTGCAGGGTGGCGCGGGTCAGTCCGGTGGCGCGGGCGCCCTCGTGGAGGGCCTTGCGGGTGACCGCCTCGCCGTAGCCCCGGCGCTGCCACCGCGGGTCGGTGGCGACCAGGACGACGAAGAGGCGGCCGTCCGTCTCCACGGTGCCGGCGCAGGCGACCGGGACGCCGTCGCGCAGGGCCAGGTAGGCGTGGACGTCCTTCTTCCACAGGGCGGATCCGAGGAGTCCGTCGCGGCCGTCCTCCAGGGGGAAGCCGTAGCCGAGGGAGTTGATGTCCGCGTAGGCCCGCAGGTGTTCGTCGGTCGTCACCCGGACGAAGGTCAGCTCGGGGTGGGCGGGCTCCGGGACGGGCAGGATGTCCCCCGCCATGCCCGTCCCGGGGAAGGCGAACTGCAGGCCCGCCTCGTCGGCGGCCGTGGGCAGCGCCGCGCGGGCCTCCTCGGTGAGCAGGTCCTCGAACAGCCAGAGGAAGCCCGGGTGTTCCTTGCCGCGCATGATGTCCGCGGCCTGCCGCAGCCGCTCCCCGACGAGCTCCGCATCCGCGCCGACGTCGGTCAGCGTGACGCAGTTCCAGAACGCGAACCGGCAGTCGGCCCAGCGCACGGCTATGCCGGGGAGGTCCCGCACGTCCGCCGCGGCGTCGCGGTCGAGCACCATGGCGCGCCAGCCCACGGCGAGCTGCCGGGCCGATTCGATGGAATCCGGAAGGTGGGTCACCGTAGCCCCAAACGTCAAGATGGTTGTGGAGGAGGGACTTGCCGAGATCGGCAGGAACGTACCCTACCCGTTCGCCACCCGGACCGGGCCCCGGCGCGATCCGTCGGTCGGCACTCGCGCGGCATCGCCGAGGGGCGGCCGGATGATCCGTCACCTCTCCACGGTGTAGCGCAGTTGGGCGAAGCCTCCGACGGCGGCAATCGAGTCGAGGCGAAGCGGGACGTCCTGGGTCAGCTCGCCGAAGAGCCGGTGACCGGCCCCGATCAGGACCGGGGCGACGCTGATGACGAACGCATCGACGCGACCGGCGCGGATGAAGCTCTGGACGAGGCGCCCGCCGTCGGGGTAGACGTGCCTGGTCCCGCGCCGGTCGAGGTCGGCGAAGAGGGTGTCCAGGTCCCGGTAGACGGTGACGCGCGGGTCGGCGTCCTCGGGAAGGGTGGTGCTCAGGACACCCACGTGGCGGTCGCCGTAGTGCCAGTTCTCCTCGCCGAAGCCGATCACCTTCTCGTAGGTGTTGCGGCCCATGACCACGGCGTCGACCGAGTCGAGGAACTCGAAGAAGCCCAGGTCGCCGGCCTTCTCGCCGCGCGAGGTCAGCCATTCGATGTCGTCATCGGGGCGGGCGATGTAGCCGTCGAGGCTGGTGCCGATGAAGACGGTGGCGGTGAAGGTCATGAGGTCCTCCTTAGGGCGTGTCTGACAATTCGCGTCGGATCAGGGCGCGGCGTTGGGGTGCGTGCATCGCAAGGCGGAGGAGGGAGCCACTGCGGAGCATTGGCGACCGACGACAACGCGGCGAGGTGCGTGCCCCGGCGTCGCGCACCCGGCGGGAATTGTCAGACACGCCCGAGCAGGTGGTCGAGGTCGTCGCGGAGCAGCGCGGCGGGATCGCCGTCGCCGGTGAGGGCCCACCGCAGCAGGGAGCCGTCCGTGGTGATCTTGACGGCGCGGGCGAGGCGCGGCACGTCGGTGCCGGACGGGAGCTCGCCCTTGGCGACGGCTTCGGCGAGCAGCTCCCGCAGCGCCGTTTCCACCGCGCGGGTGTGCGCGGCGGCATGGACGCGGAACTCCGGGTCGAACAGGTCGAGTTGGAGCATGCCGAGGTGATTGGCCAGCTCCTCGGGGGTGGACATCAGACCGGCGAGCTCCGCGGCGACCGCGTGCAGCGCCGCCAGGGGCGAGCCGTGCTCGGCCCGCGCCCTCCGGTACGGCGCGGCGGCGTCCGCGGCGGCGTTCGCGGCGAACGCCAGCAACAGGCCCCGCTTGGACCCGAAGCGCTGCGACAGGGTCGCCGGGGAGACGCCCGCCTCGGCGCCGACCTGCGCCAGGGTGAGCCTGCCGGGGCCGTGGGCGCCGATGGCGCGCCCGGTGGCGGCAAGGATGTCGGCGTCGCTGGTGACGCGGGGTCGTGGCATCGATCCCTCCTCTCAGGACCGACCGTAGCACGTTAGTAAATGATGGCTCATTTATTAAAGGTCCACCGCCGCCGGCCCCAGGCGGTCGGTGGTCGGTGGTCGGTGTCCGCAGGTCCCGGGCCGGGACGGGGTGTCAGTGCCTCCTCGTAGTGTGGGATCAACGTTGGAGGGGGCGCCGGGGAGGCGCCGGGGACGTCGTACGGGCGTCGGAGAAGGGGTGTAAGGCAATGTCTGCGAACAGGATCAAGCACAAGGTCAACCACGTCTCGCTGGTGGTCGACAAGTCCGGCTCGATGCGCCAGCACGAGGCGCAACTCGTCCGGGTGGTGGACGAGTTCGTGAAGGGCCTGCAGGAGGAGTCCGACCGGCTCGGCCACGAGACCCGCATCAGCCTCTACGCCTTCGACCACGAGGTGCAGAACCTGGTCTGGGACATGGACGTCAAGCACCTGCCGTCCCTGCGGGGCCTCTACAAGGTCGACAACGGTGCGACGGCGCTGATCGAGGCGGCCGTGAAGTCCGTCGACGACCTGAAGAACATCTGGGAGGGGTACGGGGAGCACTCGTTCCTCCAGGTCGTCGTCACCGACGGCGAGGAGAACGCCTCCGGCTGCTCGGAGAGCGGCCAGATGCACACCCGCATGGGTGCCGGCCGGGGCGCCGCCGTCCTGCGCGGCTGGATGGAGCGCATCCAGGGCGCCATGGACGACCTCCCCGACCACTGGACCTCGGCGATCCTGGTCCCGAACTCCCTGGCCAAGCGCACCGCCCAGGAGTACGGCTTCCCGGCGGGCAACATCGCGATCTGGGACGCGGACTCCACCAAGGGCGTCGAGGAGGCCATCGGCACCGTCAAGTCGGCCGCCACGAGCTTCCTGCGGGGCCGCGAGCAGGGCGTGCGCGGCACCAGGAACCTGTTCGCCATGGGCCAGGACCTCAGCACCGCGGACGTGAAGGCGAACCTCGACGCCCTGGACACCGGCAAGTACATCCTGATCCCGGTCGACCAGCCGATGCCGATCCGCGACTTCGTCACCACCGCCGGGCACGCGTACAAGACCGGCTGCGCCTTCTACGAGCTGTCCAAGCGCGAGAAGATCCAGGGCGGCAAGCAGCTCGCCGTGGCGGAGAAGGACCCGGCCACCGGCCGGATGACGGGCAGGGTGTTCTCGGGCCCCGCGGCCCGGCAGCTGCTCGGCCTGCCCGCGTCGGAGGCCACGGTGAAGCCGGGCGACAACCCGTCGTACACCGTGTTCGTCCAGTCGACCTCCGTCAACCGGAAGTTGGTGCCGGGGACGAAGCTGCTCGTCGTCCTGTAGGCACCCGGCCCGAGGGGAGCGACGACGGGTGGCCGGGGCTCAGGCCAGGCGCGCCACGGCCAGGGACAGCGCGCGGTCGAGCGCCGCGCCGGCGTCGCACCGCACGTCGGGCTGGACGCCGGCGCCCTCCCAGTTGGCGTCGGAGACCGGGTTGACCGCGCGGGCGACGGGCACGCTGAGCTCCAGGTGCGGGTGCACCGTCCAGCCCTCGCGCGGGTGCGCACCGCCCCGGGTGGCCTCCCCCACGATCTCGGCGCGCCCGAGCTGCTGCAGGTCGTAGGCCAGTTCCTCGGCCGCGGAGAAGGTGTTCCCGCTCGTCAGCACGTAGAGCGGCTTGCTGCCGCCGAAGCGGGCGCCCGGCACGAACGGGGGCGTCCAGGACTGCTCGGCCACCTTGCCCTGCCGGGAGAGCAGGGTGTTGAGGTGGGTGCGGCCGTCGAGCAGGTAGCCGCAGACGAAGGCGACCGTGCCCGGATCGCCACCGGTGTTGCGGCGCAGGTCCAGGATGAGGGCGCGGGCGGGGGCCACCAGGGAGAGCGCCGCGGCCAGCGGCTGCGCCGCCCAGTCCAGCGGGAACATCTTGGGTGCGATCTCCAGCACCGCGACGCCGCCGTCGAGGAGTTCCACGCGCGGCACACCGCTCAGGGAGGCCTCGAAGTCCCTGCGCATCGCGGCGAGTACCGCCGCGCCCCGCTCGCTCGGCACCGGTGCCTCGTGGTGCTTGAGGGCCAGGTGCAGGTCGCCGTTGACGGACCGCAGGTCCGCGGTGACCGCTTCGGCCAACTCCTCGGCGGATCCGGCCCGGTAGGCGCCCTCGGCGCTGCGGCTCCGCAGCAGCGCCGCCAGCTCCCCGGCGACATCGGGGAAGACGTAGTTCTCGGCGACCAGGTCGGCGATCGACTCGACGACGGCGACGGTGTCCAGCGCGGACGGCGATGTGGTGGAGGTCATGGGAGGGAGTAGACCAGCGGCTTGCCAAAGCGTCAAACGTACTTAACGCTTGATCGGGTGAGCCACCGACCAGACGAGACCGTCCAGCGGATCGACACGTCCCCGCAGCACACCGCACTCGCCCACCCCCTGCGCCAGCGCCTGCTGTTCGCCCTGGGCGGCCGTCCGTCGACGATCAGTCGGCTCGCCGCCCAGCTGGGGGTGAACAAGGGCAGCGTCTCCCACCACCTGAGGGTGCTGTGCGAGGCGGGACTGGTCCAGGACGCGGGAACACGACGGGTGCGCGGCGGCACCGAGAAGTACTACCGGCGGACCACCGAGCGGCTCCTCGTCGCCGAACCGCAGGCCGAGGGCACCGCCGCGCTGCTCGGCGCCGTCGCCCAGGAGTTGGACCGCTCACCCGTCGACCACCTCCTGTCGCTGCGCCACCTCCGGCTCAGCCCGGCCAAGGCGGCGCGGCTCGCCGAGGCGCTGGCCGCACTGGTCGACGAGACGGAGGAGGATCCGGACGGCGAGCCGGTGCACGGCGTCCTGGTGACGCTCTACCGGCAGGCAGGGGCGTAGGCGGCCTGCCGAACTCCGCCCTGCGGCACGGCCGGTGAGCCCCTGAGCCCCGGAGCCGACCTGCGGGCGGGCCACCGCGCCGGACGGGGCCGGGCGTGGGAGCGGCGCCCCGTCAGCTCTCCTCCGCCCGGCCCGGGCGCCAGCCGCGGGCGCGGGCCCGGGGGGCGACGGCGCCGGCCGCCGCGACGAGGGCGACGACGGCGACGGAGGAGAGGGCGATGAGGCTCGCCTGGGTGCCGGTGTCGCTCGGGGGCGGGGCGGCCGGCATGGTGGGGGCGGCCGCCGGGGTGGGCGGGGCCGGGGCCGCGGGGGCGGCGAGGCGGCTGACGGCGGCGACCGGGTCGACGGTGCCGTGGCCGTACTGGGGGCCGGGGCTGCGGTAGGCGGTGGTCTCCAGGCGCTGGGCCAGCTGGTCGGCGGTCAGGTCGGGGCGGTAGCCGAGGACGAGGGCGGCGGTGCCGGCCACGAAGGCGGTGGCGAAGCTGGGGCCGGCGCCGGTGTAGTAGCCGCCGGGGGCCGGGCCGGGGCCGGTGACGGCGTCGCCGGGGGCGGCGAGGTCGATCCGGCCGCCGACCGGGACGGCCGAGGGGCCGTCCGGGAGCGCGCCGCCGGGCGCGAGGTCTCGGACGGCGAGCACCTCGGGGTAGGCGGCGGGGTAGGCCGGGCCGGGCTTGACCGTTCCGGAGGCGTCGGTCGGGGCGGTGTCGGGGGCGGCCGGCGCGACGACCAGCGCCCCCTTGGCGCGCGCCGTACGGACCGCGGCGGCGAGGGCGTCGGTGCCGGTGGGCAGCGCCACGGCGACCGCGATGACCCGCGCGCCCCGGTCGGCGGCGGTGGTGATGCCCTGGGCCAGCAGGTCCGCCGAGGCGGTCCCGGCGTCGTTGGTGACGGAGACGGCGAGGATCCGGGCGCGCGGCGCCAGGCCGGCGAAGCCCGCTCCCTCGCGCTGGTCGGCGGCGATCAGGCCGGCCAGGAAGGTGCCGTGGCCGACGCAGTCCTGGGCGGGGTCGGGGCCGCCGGGCAGCGGGGCCAGGTCGAGCCGGCCGGCCAGCAGGCCGCTGCCGTCCTTGACTCCGGAGCCGAGGACGGCGACGGTGACGCCCTCGCCGCGGCTGAGCGGCCAGACCCGCTCGGGCCGCAGGAAGGTCTGCGGCCAGGGGGTGAGCTGGGTGCCCTTGGTGGAGGGCGGCAGGCAGCCGGCCGGCCGGCCGCTCGCGTCGCGCCGCTGCTGGCTGACGCCGGGCAGGGCGTCGGGGGCGTCGGCCGCGGCGGTGCCCGCCGGGACCAGCCCGGAGGCCAGCGTCCCGGCGGTCAGCAGCCCGACGGCCGTGAGCCGGAGGGCCGAACGGCCGACGGACGGGAGCCGGAGGGCCGAACGGCCGACGGACGGGAGCCGACCAGCCGACAGCCGACCGGTCGGCAGCCCGGCCACCGCCCGGGCCCGGGCCGCCGTCCTCATGCGAAGCTGCCGATCCGCTCGACCGGGATGTCCTGCGGCAGCAGCAGGCTGAGCTCGTCGAGGTCCGCCACGTCGAGCCGGGACAGCCGGCCCGCCTGCCGGGTGATCATCGCTTCCAGCACCTGCCGGGCGAACCGCCCGTTGCCGAAGGAGCGGTCGCGCGGGACGGCGCCGAACAGGGTGCCGAGTGCGGCCAGGGTCTCCGGAGCGCAGGTGTAGCCGGCGGTCTCGGCCTGCACCCGGACGATGGTGACGAGTTCCTCGTCCGCGTAGTGGTCGAAGGTGATCTCCCGGGAGAACCGGGAGGCCAGGCCGGGGTTGGAGGCGAGGAAGCCGCGCATCTCCTCCTGGTAGCCGGCCACGATCACCACGACCTCGTCGCGGTGGTCCTCCATCAGCTTCATCAGGGTGTCGACGGCCTCCTGGCCGAAGTCCCCGCCGGAGCCGTTGCGGGGCGTCAGGGTGTACGCCTCGTCGATGAACAGCACGCCGCCGCGGGCGCGTTCGAAGGCGTCCCGGGTGAGCTGGGCGGTGTGGCCGATGTAGCGGCCGACCAGGTCGGCCCGGGCGGTCTCGATCAGCTGGCCGGAGGGCAGCACGTCGAGTTCGGCGAGGAGTTCGCCGTAGAGCCGGGCGACGGTGGTCTTGCCGGTGCCGGGCGGGCCGGAGAACACCAGGTGGTGGCTGATGGTGGCGGCGGGCAGTCCGGCCTCGATCCGGCGCCTGGTCTGCTTGGTCAGGTTGACCAGGTCCTCGACCTGCTCCTTGGCGGCGGCGAGGCCGACCATGGCGCGCAGCCGGTCGAGCAGGCCGGGCTCCTCGGCCCGTTCCTCGCCGGCGGCGGCCGCGGCGGCCTCCTCGCCGACGTCGGCGGGCAGCAGCCGGGTGAGCGCCTCGTTGTCGAAGTGCTCCAGCTCGGCGAGCCGGGAGGCCTGCCGGTCGACCATCTCCTCGAACACCTTGCGGGCGGCCCGGCCGTTGCCGAAGTCGGCGCCCTTGGGCATCCGCTCGAAGTGCGCGGCGAGTGCCTCGCGGGTGCCCTCGGCGAGTTCGTAGCCGTGGCCGCCGGCGGCGTGCTCGACGATCGTGGTGAGCTCGTCGTCGCTGTAGTTGGCGAACTCGACAGTGCGGCTGAACCGGGAGGCCAGGCCCGGGTTGGAGGCCAGGAACTCGCGGATCTCGGCCTCGTACCCGGCGACGATCACGACCAGGTCGTCGCGATGGTCCTCCATCAGCTTGACCAGGGTGTCGATGGCCTCCCGGCCGAAGTCCGGCCCGGTGCCGCCGGAGCCCGCCGACAGGGTGTACGCCTCGTCGATGAACAGCACCCCGCCGAGCGCCTCCTTGACCACCTCGGTGGTCTTCAGGGCCGTCCCGCCGATGATCGAGGCGACCAGGTCGGCCCGGGCGACCTCGACCAGGTGGCCGCTGCGCAGCACGCCGAGTTCGGCGAGGATCGCGCCGTAGAGCCGGGCGACGGTGGTCTTGCCGGTGCCGGGCGGGCCGGCGAAGACGAGGTGCCGGCTCATCGGCAGGGCGGGCAGCCCGGCCTGTTCCCGGCGGCGGGCCAGCTTGTTGAGGTTGACCAGGGTGGCGACCTGCTCCTTGACGCCCTTCAGGCCGACCAGGGTCTGCAGGACGGCCTGCGGGCCCTGCGGTTCGGCGGGGACCGAGCCGGGCCCGGCGGCCCCCTCGGCCGCGGCGTCCGCGCCGTCGACGGCGGGGACGGCACCGGGCTCGGTGGTGGCGACGGCCGCGGTGCCGTGGGCGTCCGGCGAGCGGTTGTCGCGGCTGTCGAGGTTCTCCAGCGCGAGGCGCTCGGTCGGCTCGGTCTGCCGCAGCCCGGCGCCCTGGTTCTCGGCGGCCACGCAGTCGGTGAGCCGGACCGGCTCGGTGGACTCGGAGCGCAGCCCGTCCACGGTGTTGTCGACGAGCTGGCAGGAGGTCAGGGTGGCGCGGGCGCCGGGCAGCAGGTGCAGCCCGTGCCGCCGGTTGGTCCGCAGCCGGGTGCGGGTGGCGGTCAGTTCGCCGCCGTCCTCGACGCTCGCCCCGTCGAGGGCGTTGTCGGTGGACTCGACGTCGCGCAGGGTGGCGATACCCTCGGGGCCGACCGAGATCCCGCAGGATCCGCTGCCGCGCACCAGGCTGCCGCCGAGGTAGGTGTTGGCGCCGTCGGCGATCCGCACGCCGTGCCGGCCGGCGTCGATGACGGTGACGTCCTCCAGCCGGCCGCGCCCGTCGTGCAGCGCCTCGATCCCGTGGCCGCCGGCGGCGGTGACGGTGCTGCGGCGCAGCAGCGGGTTGGCGCCCTCGCGCACCACGATGCCGACGCCGGCCGCGTCGCGGACCTCCAGCCGGTCGAACTCGGCGGCGCTCTCCCCGGTGAGTTCGACACCGTCGGTCCCGGCGTCGCGCACCACCGCCCGCACCAGGCTGGGCCCGGCCGACTCGCCGACGTGGATGCCGGCCTGGGCGGGGGCGGTGACCTCGCAGTCCTCCAGGGTGCCCCGGGCCCGGCCGGCGATGTGCAGGCCGTGGCCCTGCGGGCGGACGGCCCGGCAGCGGCGCAGCAGCGGGTCGGTGCCGTTGGTGAGGACGTAGCCGTGGCCGCGCACGGCGGTGACGGTGCAGTCCTCCAGGACGACCCGGGCGGTGGAGCCGACGAAGACGCCGAGCGCGCTGTCCCGGACCTCGGTGCGCAGCAGGCGGGTGGTGCTCTGCTCCTCCAGGGCGACGGCGGGCTTGTCGGTGGCGGAGATCTCGCAGTCCTCGACCAGGCCGCGGGACTCGCCGTTGGCGCACAGGCCGTTGCCGCGCGCGTCGCGCAGCACGCAGCGCCGTACGGTCGGGTTGGCCCGCTCGCCGATCACCACCGCCGAAGTGCCGAGGTGTTCGATGACGCTGTCCTCGATCACGCTGGCACCGGTGGAGGTCTCGACCAGCCCGGCGCCGGCCGGGTTGGTCACCCGGCTGCCGCGCATGGCGAGTTCGCCCTGCTGGCGGGTGAGCACGGCGGTCCACGCGTTGCCGATCACCTCGCAGTCCTGCATGGCGAGTTGGCCGCGCGGGACGTCCACGGCGGGCAGGTCGTCGTCCTGCCCCTGGAGCACCAGGCCGGTGAGCTGGACGGCCTCGGTGAGCACCTGGACCACCGAACCGCGCCGCGGACTGATCCGCACGCTGCCCCGGACGTCCTCGGCGGTGATGCTCACCACCTTGGTGAGCACCAGGTTCTCGTCGTACCGGCCGGGGCGGACCGAGATCACCGCGCCGCTGCGGGCCGCCTGGAGGGCTTCGCCGATCGTGCGGTAGGAGCCAGGCTCCCGCTGCTCCGCGCAGACCGTCAGCACCGGGCGCGACATTGCCTGGGGTTCCCTTCGTCGTGGGGCGTTGTGGTTCGGTGGTTCGGTGGGGTTCGGTGGTTCGGGTCGGTCTGTTCGGTCGGTTCGGTCGGTTCGGTTGGCCCGGCGGGTCCGGGCGCCGGGGCCGGGGTCAGGCCGTGCAGGTGGCGCGGACCGCGGCGGCGGCGTGGTGGGCGTAGGTCTTGGTGCTGCCCGACCAGTCCAGGCCGCGGCTGTGCAGCGTCAGGGAGATCGGGCCGCGGTAGGTGAACGGCCCCTGGTTCACCCAACTGCCCCTGCTGCCGGTCTGGTTGATGGAGAACGCGCCGACCTGGCCGCCGCCGCTCTGCACCGTGTAGGTGCTCGGGCTGCCGCCGACCTGCTTCACGTCGCCGCTGGCCGGGATGTAGACGGACAGGGTGCAGCTGGTGACCTTGTCCACGGTGAAGGTCCAGACCACCGAGTTGCCGCTGTCGTCCTTGTTGGCGTCCCCGGACATCGGCATCGAGACGTAGTTGCCGGTGCAGCCGTCACCGCCGTAGCCGCCGGAGTTGGTGTTCCAGCCGCTGCTGCCCTGGTCGTACCAGCCGTTGGCCTTGTACTGGCCGCCGGACTTGCAGTACGGACCCGCGATCACGGTGACCGGTGCGGGCGGCTTGGCGGCGGGGGGCGCGGGCTGCTGGGGCGCCGGCTGGTTCGGCGCGGGTTGCTGGGGCGCCGGCTGGTTCGGGGCCGGTTGGTTCGGGGCCGGGTTCGCGGCGGAGCCGCCCGAACCGCCCGAGGCGGAGCCCGATCCGCCCTGGGAGCGGTCCGTCCCGCCGGCGGAACCGCCGCCACCGGGGTTGGCCGCGCCGCCGGGGGCGGCCACGCCACCGGGCCGGACGACGGCGCCCGCGCCGCCGGTCCCGTTCGGGGCCGCGGCCGGCTGGTCGCCCGGAGGCGGTGAACTGGAACCGTCGACCGGCGGGACCACCGCGCCCGGCTGACCGTCGGGCGTGGGGTTCACCGGATCGATGCTGCCGCCGTGCGCGTCGAATCCGGGGACGTAGCCGCTGCCGCCGTCGCCGCCCTGCCCGTAACCGGGCGGGACGTCGGCCTGCGCGGGCCCGTGCTTGGGGTCGTTGCCGCCCAGCTGGGTCACCACCACGGAGGCGCCGACCAGCACCAGGCCGACGGCGACGGCCGCGGCGATCATCGGACGGGAGACCTTGCCCGGACGCGGCCCCGGGTCCGCGGCGCCCTCACCGCCGGGCTCGGCGGCCGCGGCGGCGGCGAGCGCCACCGCCTCGGGCCCAGCGGGGGCCGAGGCGGCCCGGTTCGCGGCGGGGGACGGCACGGTCGCCGGGCCGATCCCGGCCCCGGCCTCCGGCTTCGCCCCGGACTCGGACTCGGACTCGGTCTCCGGCCCGGCCTCGGGCCGCGGCGCGGTCCGCGAACCCGTCGTCGCGCCGCCCGTGGCCCCGGAGCCCGCCCCGGCGGCCGGCGGCGCGGGCAGCACCGCGGTCGCGGCGCTCGCGGACTCCTCCTCGGACGCCGCCTCGGCCGCCAACGCCCAGTTCACCGCCGGGAGCCGGAAGCCGCCCGACCTCCGCTCCGGCTCGCCGCGCTGCTCCTCGCCCACCATGCATCCCCTGCGTTCGACGACACTCCTGTGGGGAGGTACGGACGGCGTGCCCGAACCGGTTCAGCCGCATCGGCGCGGTTCAGGACCCGACCGTCCAGACCGGCTCCTCGGCCGCCTCCGGCGGGGTCAGCACGAAGGACACGGCCTGCTCCAGCAGCTCCGCCGACGGCTCCGCCCACGGCCCGTCCCCCTGCTCGCGCACGTGCGCGAGCAGCTCCGGGTCGGGCGCCAGCCCGTACTCCTCCAGGTAGTACGTGACGGTGTCGGTCCAGACCCACCGGCCGTCGGTGCGGAAACCCATCGGCACGACACCGCGCCGGCCCGGGTCGACCACGTCGTCCATCAGCATCGGCGTCAGCAACACCGCCGCC
This sequence comes from Kitasatospora sp. NPDC001547, assembly GCF_042894165.1. Taxonomy (NCBI): domain Bacteria; kingdom Bacillati; phylum Actinomycetota; class Actinomycetes; order Kitasatosporales; family Streptomycetaceae; genus Kitasatospora; species Kitasatospora sp. NPDC001547. Next base: position 233,167 of record NZ_JBIAVL010000006.1, read on the forward strand.
CCGGCCCGCAGGTACCGAGCGACGGACTCGCGCTCCGGACCGACCGCCAGTCGCGGCCGATCCGGCGCGAACCCGGGCCCGGTCACCGGATCCACCGCGTCGAACACCGCCGCGAGCCGGAACCCGCCCCGCACCGTCTCGCCCATCCCCGTACTCCTCCCGCCGGCCACATCCCTACGCTCCCTCCGACGGACGACCACCTCCCCGCGGTTCACCGGAACACCCGGGTGCCACCCGTCGGCGGTCGCCGGGAGGATCCACCGCACGGCGCGAAGCACGGGACTTCCGGCCGTGCTTCGCGCGGGACTTCCGGCAGAGCTACCAGATGCGCTTCGAGACCGCCGCGTTGTCGGGGAACAGGCTGCTCCTGGCGCCGTTCCACCTGATCGTGATCGTCCACGAGAGGTACCCCAGGGGCGTCGGGAACACCGCCGGTGTCGAGTTCGACGGGGCGAGCGCACCGGCCGGGCGGCGCCAGCCGTCGAAGGTGTTGCCGCCGTCGTTCGAGGTGCTCTCCCACACGTACCCGTCGTTCCCGATGCAGGAGATCATGACGCGCTGCTGCTCGGCGTAGCCCGGCTGACCGGGGCCGACCACGGTGGTCTGGTTCCCGAGCCGCGCCGCCCCCACGCCGCTGGCGCACTCGGCACCACCGTTCACCTCGGACAGGTCCCGGACCGCGCCGGTCGTGGGATTCGTCGTCTCGCGCCACACCCGGTGGTCGGTTCCCGTGAAGAAGCTGCGCAGCACCGATTCGTAGTAATGGGTGCCGTAGACGGCGATCTGGCTGTCACCCTCGATGTCCGTGGCGTTGGTGCCGAGGAGCGCGTGCGAGTCCACCCGCCAGCCGCTGGACGTCAGCGTTCCGTTGTAGTTCCGCAGGAACGTGGTGTTGATGCGCCGGTAGGAGTTCGGTGCCTCGATCATGAGGTCCCGGGTGGCCGAGCTGATGGTGAGGATCGGGCTGCCGATCGCGTTGGCACCGGCCGGGAGCCGCACCCAGTCCGTCCAGGAGTTCAGGGACCCGCTGTTCGCCTGGCTGTACCAGATCTCCCCGTCCGTGCCCCGGATGACGACCATCGCGCGCCCCGGCGGGTACTCGACGATGCGCGGCGGCGACGTGGTCCGGGACGCGTTGTTCCCGCCGAGCGGGTGCCAGCTCCCGCCGTTGTAGCGGAACCAGATGTTGTTGTCCGTGCCCCGGGCGACGTCGTACGTGGCACCGCTGATCGTCACCGAGTACACCGCCGACAGCACCCGTGACTGGTTTCCGTCGAGACTGATCCACTCCGTCTCCGCGGCCTGCGCCGGACCGGGCGTGCCGGCCAGTACCAGCACCACCCCGGCGAACGCGGCCAGCACCGCGCGCCAACCGCTGACCATACGCTGACGAACCAAGGACACAACGACCTCCCTGCCGTTTACCTATGACGTCCGACGTTCCGTACGTGGCGTTCGACGTTCCGTACGGAGCGTTCGCGTGAGGAGTCTCGTCCGTCGTGGTCACGGTGGTTGCCAGTGCGCGCACTGGCGGATGCCCCCCAGCGCACCGGGCCGCGCCGCCTCCTCGCCGCGGCGCGCGCACCGACCGACGAGGCGTCGGGATCCGTCGTCCCGACGGTCACCCGGTGCCGGAGTCGGCGCCGAGGGCGAGGGCGTAGCGGGAGGGGTCGGCGGGGCGGACGCGGTCGGCGGGGGCGACGGCGTCGCGGCGGGCGAGCCAGGTGCGCAGCCGGTCGGGGCCCGGGCGGACGCCGCCGATCTCATGGAGCAGCACCCGGGGCGGGCGGCCGTCGTCCGGGTCCGCCGGCTCGACCTCGACCACCTCGAACGCCGTGCCCGGGGCGAAGATCACCGTCGGCTGGTCGCCCGGCTCGCCGAAGGCCGAGCTGCGGCGGCCGCCGACGGACCAGATGGCGAACTCGATCCCGACGTCCTCCCCCAGGTCCACCCCGGGCGCCGCCAGGCCGGTCACCGGGGCCGGCTCGGTCAGCACCGTGCCCGGGGCGTACGCGGCGAGGTCGCAGGCCCGCGCCGGGCCGGCGACCAGCACGCCGCCGTAGTGGCTGGGCAGCCGCCGCAGCCCGGCGGCCAGGCAGCGCAGGTACGGACCGTAGGGGCCGGGCGCGCCGGACCGGGCCGCCGCGAGCAGCTCGGCCCGCGGGGCCAGCGGGCCGGGATCACCGTGCTGCAGCAGGACGGCGACCAGTTCGGCGCCCTGCTCACCGTCCTCCGCCCGGGCGCGCAGGGCGGGCAGCCGGGTGGCGACGTCCTCGGCCCGCCGCGCCAGGCGCTGGTAGGCGGGGCCGAGCTGGGCGGCCAGGGCCGCGCCGTCCGCGGCGGGGGTGGAGGGCGTGGAGGGCACCGGCGGTGCCGGGGACGGGGACGGGGACGGCGGCGGCGGCGGGGGCGTGACGGCGGGCACCATGGGCTCGGGGACCGGCGCAGGCTCGGGCTCGGCCGCGGGTACCGGCTCGGGCTCGGGCTCAGGTTCAGGAACCGGGTCGGGCTCGTTGACCGGCTCCTCAGCCGCGGGCTCCTCCGGAACGGCATCAGGGGCCAACATTGGCCCTTCGTCGACCTCCCGTGGAGTCTCCGCCACGAACGCACCGCCCGACGTCGCCACCATCGCGGCGGGCTCCGGAACCGTCACGGGTTCGGGCTCGGGCTCGGCCTCCGGAGCCGCCACCGGCTCAGCCTCGGGCTCGCGTACGGGCTCGGGTACGACCATCGGCTCGGGCTCGGACTCGGAAACCACCACCGCCTCCGGCCCCACCACAGCCTCGGCCACCGACGCAACCTCGCCCACCGCCTCCTCCCCGACCCAGTCCAGCCCGTACAGCCGCGCGCAGAACCGCCCCACCGCCGCCGACCCCACGTCCAGCGCCCCCGCCACCGAGAGCGCGAGCCGTACCGGCCCGGGCGGCAGCGAGCCCAGCACCGCACCGAGGTGGTCCCAGACCGTCTCCGGAACCGGCCGCCCCGGCGTGCCCACGACCAGCACCGGCTGCGCCGGGTCCGGTCGGCGCAGCCGGGGCCCGCGGTCCGGGGTGGCGGCCGGGCGCAGCCACAGGCCGGCCGCCACCGCCTCCAACTCCCAGCCGGGGAAAGCCGGGTAGCGCGCCGCCCCGGGGGCGGCGGGCAGGTCGGGGCGAGTGCGCCAGCCGACGGCGGTGACGGTGCGCTCGCGCGGGCGGGCGGCCAGCTCGGTGAGGTACGGCTCCCAGCCCTCGCCGCCGTCCGCCGTCGGGTGGACGTGCCGCGCGCCGAACCCGGACGCCCCCGCCGTGCCGACCGGCACGCCGACCGCGGCCCGCACCTCCTGGCCGAGCGAGGCCGCCAGCACCGCCGCCAGTTCGATGAGTTCGACCGGAGCGGCCCACGGCGCGCTCAGCACGAGGCGCTCCCCCCGCCCGGCCTTCTCCTGCAACAGCGAAGCCGCGTCGGCAAGTTGGGCTCCACTGGGCAGCGGCCCGGCCGGCTCGCCGATAACCAGCAGCAGTCCGTCCGCCGGCGCGACGGCCCGGTCCAGCACGGCGGGCCGGACCGGCCCGACCGCCGCCTCGGTCACCCAGTACGCCCCGTCGGCCAGCGGGGTGACGGTCGCGGCGGCGGGCCAGCGGCCGCCGAGCGGCTCCGCTCCCCCGCCGGGACGGCAGCGCCACCACGTCCCGTCCACGGCGGGCAGGGTGCCGTCCGCCTCGACGCTGACCACGGTGTCCGGCGCGACGACCGTCAACCCGGCGCGCCGGGCGAGCAGTTCGGCGGGCCGCCGGCCGTCCGGGCCGACCGCCGCCAGCCCGGAGGCGGCCAGCACCAGCACCTCGGCGTCCCGCTCACGCGCCGCTCGGGCGAGTTCGTCCAGCGAGCCGAGCAGGACGGGCGCCGCGTCCGCGGCGGCGGCGAGCAGCAGCAGCGCCCGCGGCTCCGCCCGCACCGGCGCCAGCGCCTCGGCCAGTCCGTCCGCCTCCGCGCCGGGCGGGGCGATCACGTAGTGCGGGCCGAGCGCCCGCAGGGTCGTGGTGCCCATCACTCCTCCTCCGCCAGCTGCCCGGTCTGCACCAGCACGGACCGCCGCCGCGTGATGTACAGGCCGCGGCCGGCCGGGTACTGGCGGGGCTTGAGGTTGCCGAACAGGTAGCCCTCGGACGGCGGGCAGGACATCAGCAGGGTGGGCGAGTTGACCTCCTGGAGCTTGCGGATCAGCGGGTCGCCGAGCGACCGGCCGATGCCGTTGGCGCCGCGGGCGACGACCAGGTGGAGGCCGATCTCGGCGCCCTGGGAGAGGTCCTCCAGCAGGGCTGCGAAGGGGTGGGCACCGCTGCTGGAGCCGACCAGGTCGTAGTCGTCGACGAGGACGAAGAGCTCGGGGCCGGTCCACCAGTCGCGCAGCCGGAGCCGGGCGGGGGTGATATCGGCGGGCGGGATGCGGTTCTTCATCGCCCGGGACGCGCCGTCCACGATCTGGCGGAGCTTGTCGACGGCCACCGCGTAGCCGAGCCGGTACTCCTCCGGAACCGCGTCGTACAGGCCGCGCCGGTAGTCGACGAGCATGATCCTCGCCTCGGCCGGGGTGTAGGCGGTGGTGATGGCCTTGATCATCAGCCGCAGCAGGTTGGTCTTGCCGGCTTCGCTGTCGCCGACGACCAGCAGGTGCGGGTTCTCCTCGAAGTCGTGCCAGAGCGGCGAGACCTCGGTCTCCTCCAGGCCGATCGGCACCCGCAGCCGGCCCTCGGGGGCGGGCAGCCGGGCCGCGTCCAGGGTGAGCGGGAGCATCCGGACCTCGGGGGCGCGCGGCCCGGTCCAGTGCGCGGCGACCGCGTCGACCAGGTCGGCGACACCCTCGCCGAGGTCGTCGGTGCGCCCGGAGCCGTCGATCCGGGGCAGTGCGGTGAGGAAGTGCAGCTGCTCGTCGGTGAGGCCGCGGCCGGGCAGCTTGGGCACCTTGGCGGCGGCCCGCATGTTGATCACGGAGTCGACGGAGTCGCCGAGGCGCAGCTCGAAGCGGGTCTGGAGCTGGTCGCGCAGACCGCTGCTGACCTCGCCCCAGCGGGTGGTGGCGATGACCAGGTGGACGCCGTAGTTGAGGCCGCGCTGGGAGATCAGGGTGAGCAACTGGACGAGGTCGTTGAACTCCTGGCGCAGGGTGTTCCAGCCGTCGATCACCAGGAAGACGTCGCCGTGCGCCTCGTCGGGCAGTCCGCCCGCGGCCCGGCGGCGGCGGAAGGCCGCGACGGAGTCGATGCCCAGCTCGGCGAAGTACTGCTCCCGGCGGGAGATGATCCCGTTGACCTCGGCCACCGTGCGCAGCACCCGCTCGCCGTCGTGCCGGCCGGTGACCCCGCCGACGTGCGGCAGGCCGCGCAGCGCGGACAGCGTGCCGCCGCCGAAGTCCAGGCAGTAGAACTGGACTTCGCGCGGGGTGTGGGTGAGCGCCAGGCCGGTGATCAGGGTGCGCAGCAGGGTGCTCTTGCCGCTCTGCGGGGCGCCGGCGATGCCGATGTGGCCGCCGGCGCCGGAGAGGTCGGCGGTGAGCAGGTCGCGCAGCTGGTGGAAGGGGCGGTCGACCACGCCGACCGGCAGGCCGAGGGCGCCGTGGCGGGCCTCGTCCTCGGTGGTGAGGCCGCGCTCGGGGTGCGGGACGAGCGGCGGCAGCAGCTCGTCGAGGGTGGGCGGGACGTCCAGCGGCGGCAGCCAGACCCGGTGGGCGGGCGGTCCTGCGTCGCGCAGCCGGCCGGCCGCGACCTCCAGCAGCGAGCCGGCCGAGGTCGGCTCCTCCTCCGTCTCGGTCTCCGCCACCGGCCGCTGCCGGGGCATCACGTAGTCGGTGCCGTACGCGACGACCTGCCCGGCGATGGCGGCCTGCTGGGCGGCGCGCCGCTTGGGGCGGTACGGGCCGGAGACGTAGGCGGCCTTGAACCGGGTGAGGGTGGAGATGTCGCTGCGCAGGAAGCCGTTGCCGGGTTGGGAGGGCAGCTGGTAGGCGTCCGGGACGCCGAGCACGCCGCGGCTCTCCATGGCGGAGAAGGTCCGCAGGCCGATCCGGTAGGACAGGTGGGACTCCAGTGCGCTCATCCGGCCCTCGTCGAGGCGCTGCGAGGCGAGCAGCAGGTGCACCCCGAGGGAGCGGCCGAGCCGGCCGATCATCACGAAGAGCTCCATGAAGTCCCGGTGCGCGGACAGCAGTTCGGAGAACTCGTCGACCACCACGAAGAGCGTGGGCAGCGGGCGCAGCGCGGTGCCGGCGGCGCGCGCGGTCTCGTAGTCCAGCAGCGAGGCGTAGCCGGCCTCGCGCAGCACCTCCTGGCGGCGGACGAGTTCGCCGTGCAGGGCGTCGCGCATCCGGTCGACCAGGGCGGCCTCGTCGGCCAGGTTGGTGATCACGGCGGAGGTGTGCGGCAGGGTGTCCAGGCCGAGGAAGGTCGCGCCGCCCTTGAAGTCGACCAGGACGAAGTTGAGCACCTCGGAGGAGTGGGTGACGGCGAGCGCCAGCACCAGGGTGCGCAGCAGCTCGGACTTGCCAGAGCCGGTGGCGCCGATCAGCATGCCGTGCGGGCCCATGCCGCCCTGGGCGGACTCCTTGAGGTCCAGATCGACGGGCCGGCCGTCCGGGCCGAGGCCGAGCGGCACGCGCAGCCGCTGGGGGATGCCGCGCTGGGCCCAGAGCGCCTCGACGTCGTGGGCGTGCAGGTCGGGGATGCCGAGCAGGGCGGTGAGGTCGAAGTCGGTGGCGAGCGGCTCGGCGGCGTCGACGCCGTCGGCGATCCGGTAGCGGGCGAGCCGGGCGGCCAGCCGGGTCGTCGCGGGCAGCGGGAGCGCGTCGGGCCGGCCGAGCTCGGTGACGACGTCCTTGCGGTTGCGGTCGGAGCCGACCATGGCGAGCCGGCCCTCCTCGATCCGCAGCCGCAGGGTGGTGCGGGCCGCGCGCCACTCCAGGGAGTCGGAGAGGTCGATCAGGACGGCGTTGCGGTAGCCGGTCAGTGCGGCGCGGCTGCCGGTGTGCGCGCCGGGGCCGTCCAGGACCAGGACGGTGAACGGCTCGTCCCGGTCGGGTACGGCGTCCGGTTCGAAGCCGGGGCGGCCGGTGAACTCCTCGCCGAGCAGCTGCTCGACCTCGCCGAGGCTTCCGGCGACCAGCCGGACCGGGCCCGCGCCGTCGGTGTCGGTGGGGTGCAGGGCGTGCGGCAGCCACTTGGCCCACTCCCACGCGGCCCGCCGCTCGGTGTCGGTGACCACGGCGACCCGCAGCTCGTCCGGGCCGTGCACCACGGCGAGCTGGGCCAGCACCGCCCGCACCAGCGCGCGGGCGGCCTCGGGGTCGTCGGAGCGCAGCAGCAGGTGGGCGAAGCCGCGCAGGTGGATCGCCATCGGCTGGTCGGCGAGGGTGCCGTAGGCGTGGATGAAGCGGCGCAGCGCGTGGGCGCAGAGCGGCTCCAGGTCCTCCACCGGCTTGGTGGCCAGCGGTGCGAGCGGGGTGGCCAGGCGCTGGGCGCCGAGCGCGATCCGGACGTCGCTGAAGTCGGGGTGGGCGGCCCGCCGCTCCCACAGCCGGGTGGTGCCGACCAGTGCGCCCAGTTCGGTCGGCTCCGGGTGCCGCCAGGCCAGGGCCTTGCGCTGGGCGTCGATCGAGCGGCGCACCTGGCGGCGCATCTGGGAGAGGTAGCGCAGGTAGTCGCGGCGCTCGGCGCGCAGCTGCTGCTTGCGGTCGCTGGAGCCGCGGATCAGCTGGGTGACCAGCATGCCTACGGCGGAGAGCGCCATCATGCCCATCGCGACGTAGCTGAGCATCCCGCTGCGGCCGTCACCCCCGCCGGGGTGCAGGAACATGAACACCATCGACAGCGAGCCGAGTGCCATCGGGGCCATGGCGATCATGCTGGCCATGCCGCTCTGCTTCTCCGGCAGGCCCGGCGGCTCCTGGAGCTGGATCTCGCCGTCCGGCATCTCGGGCCCCGGACGCCGGGGCGTCCGGTTGATCAGCTCCACGCTCACACAGGGCTCCTCACTGGGACGGGCTGCTCACCGTCCCGGGCTGCTCGGGGAGGACGGGCGCCGCACCTGCGGCTCCCCACCGCGGCGCCCGTCCCGTTCACACCCACGGACGGCGCCGGTCCCCGGGTTCACGTCGGCGGTTGAACGCGGCGCGCCGGGCAGGCCGTTCATCCGGGCGGAGAAAGCACCACCCCACCGAACCGGAGGACCGGCGTGAGCAGCAGTGTCGTGGCAGGACTGTGCCGATTGAGGTTCCACGCGCCGGGGACGGCCTTCGAACTGGCCGTCCCCGCCGACGTGCCGCTGGCCGACCTGCTGCCCGCCGTCCTCGGGCACGCCGGCCCCGAGCTGGCCGAGGAGGGCCTGGAGCACGGCGGCTGGGTGCTCCAGCGGCTCGGCGAGGAGCCGCTGGACGAGGAGCGCACCCCCGAGGCGCTCGGCCTGCACGACGGCGACGCGCTGTACCTGCGGGCCCGTCACGAGGCACTGCCGACCGTGCACTTCGACGACCTGGTGGACGGCGTCGCCACCGGCATGGAGGAGCGCGGCGATACCTGGCGCCCCGCACTCACCCGCGTCCTCGCGGTGGCCCTGGCGCTGGCCGCGCTGGCAGCCGGCTGGGTGCTGCTGGCGCTGCCCGGCGCGGCCGCCCCGCGCCAGGCCGCCGCCGCGGCGGTCGCCGTCCTGCTGCTGCTCGGCGCGGCCAGCGCCTCCCGGGCGATGTCCGACGCGGGCGCGGGGGCCGCGCTGGGCGCCGCCGCCGTGCCGTACCTGGCGCTCGCCGCCCTGCTGCTGCCGAACGGGCCGGACGACGGCGAGCTGCTCGGCGCCCGGATCCTGTCGGCCTCCTCGGCCGGGGCCGGGGCGGCGGTGCTGGCCCTGGCGGCGGTCGGCGCGGCGGCGCCGCTGTTCCTCGGGGTGGCGCTGGTGGCGGTGCTCGGGGTGCTGTCGGGGGTGCTGGTGCTCGCCGGGCTGACGCTCGCCCAGCTGGTCGCGGTCGTCGCGGTGGCGGCCGTCCTGGTCGGCGCCTTCGTGCCCTCGCTGGCCTTCCGGCTGTCCGGACTGCGGCTGCCGATGCTGCCGCGCAACGCGGAGGAGCTCCAGGAGAACATCGACCCGGTCCCGGCCGCCACCGTGCTCCCCCGCGCCCTGGTCGCCGACGACTACCTGATGGCCCTGCACACCGCGATCGGCGCCGTCAGCGCCGTCTGCCTGGTGGCCCTGCCGTTCGCCGACGGCTGGGCCGGCCCCGCCGAGGCCGGCGCGCTGAGCCTGCTGCTCCTGCTGCACGGACGGGCCGTCGGCAGCATCCGCCAGCGCCTGGCCGTCCTGCTGCCCGGCGTCCTCGGCGGCCTGGTGCTGCTCGCCCGCGCCGCCACCGGCGCCACCACCGCGGACCGGCTGCTGCTCGTGGCCGTCCTGCTGACCCTCACCGCCGCCCTCCTCGTCGCCGCCTGGACCGTCCCCGGCCGCCGCCTGCTCCCCTACTGGGGCCGCGCCGCCGACATCCTGCACACCCTCAGCGCGCTGTCCCTGCTGCCGCTCGCCCTCCAGGCCTGCGGCGTCTACCACCGCCTGCGCGGCCTGGCCGGCTGAGCCGCCCCGCACCGCCCCGACGGGCCCCGGCCGGAGTCCTTCCGGCCGGGGCCGACTTGTGCTCCCCGCTCAGTTGGTCCCGGCCAGGGCGGGCAGGAGGTAGTAGAACTTCCTGCCGTCGGCGAGGGTGATCACGGTCTCGCGGTCCTTGCCGTAGCCGTACCAGATGCTGACCGGCACCGAGCGCCATCCCATGGACAGGTCACGGCCCACCAGCTGCCGACCGTTGTCCGAGTACTTGCTCTCCTCGGGCTTGGCGTAGACGACCACGACCTCGACGTGCGGCAGGTGCGTGTTGAAGGACTCCACCACGAACTTGCAGCTGTCACAGGTCCCCTTCGAGGAGGCGACGATCAGCGTCCCGCGTGCGTGGACGCCGAGCTTGCGGTCGAATCCCCAGGACAGCAGCTTGTCGTAGACGCCCTCCATCAGGATGACCTCGGCGTCGTTCAGCTGGTGGCCCATCGTGCTCTGCCGGGACGACTGGTCGATCACGGACTGGATCAGCCTCGCCATCGACCTCTGGTTCGTCCCGAGCTTGTTCACCGCCTCCATGACCTTCTTGGCCGTCAGGGCCACCTCGCCGGTGGCCGTGCCGACCGCCTCGGGTGCCGCGTCGGATCCGGCGAGCCGCATCAGACTCCGACTCGCCCCGGCCAGGTTCGCCATGGCCGTACGAACCGCCTCCGCGTTCTCCACGGCCTCCTCGAACGGCTTCGGATCGACCTTCTGGCCGTAGCTTCCGGTCTTGCTGGCCACCGTCCCGGCGTTGGCCCGTTCGGCCGCCTCGACGGCCGCCGTCACCGTCCGCCCGACGAGGTCGAGCTTCTCGCCCCAGGACGGGAGCTCGTCCTTGCCGACCGCTCCCCATCCCAGCCCGGTGTCCACCTCCTCGCACAGGGCCGCGGCCTCCCTCAGCAGCCTCCCGGCCTCGCCGTAGCCCGTGACCACCGGGGTGAGCACCTTCGCCGTCATGTCCGTCCGCCACTTGTTCGCCGCGTCCCCGGACGCCGATTTCAGCGGGTTGGCCCCGTCATTCGACCGCACGACGGCGGACCCGTTCATGACGGGAGCGAAGATGTGCGACCGATCCTGCAGGGTGGTCTTCCCCTGCTCCGTGAACGGTGACTTCACCTTCAGCCCGGCCATGGCGAAGGTCACGCCCTGCTGCGAGGTGTCGAGGTTCGCGACCAGCTCCCTGATCCTCTCCTTGAGGCGGACCTCCCCCACGAGGGCGTCGCCGTAGCTGTCGTAGGTGGTCGCCCGGACCAGGGTGTCGGCACGGAATCCGTCGGGCCGCCCGTCACCGGGGACCCACAGCTCCCGCCGGTACGCATCGGCCCAGTGGAGGCCACCGCTCTTGTCGTGGAGCAGGGCGACGACCCGGTCGTTCCCGAGCACGACGAACCCGAAGCTCCCCGGCCCCGCGACCCGGAGCTGCCGTTCCAGCGTCCCCAGGGCCTCATCCCCCGTGCCGTACGTCCGGAGGTGGTCGGAGATCTGCGCGGGCAGGGCCGTGAACTTCGCCAGATCCGCCACCGCCGCGTTGCCGCGGAACGACTGGTAGAGCGCGAACGTCGCCGAGACGCTCTGCCCGAGGGTCGGAGCGGCCCCGCCCGGGTCGGCGGGGTTGACCAGGCGTAGCAGTTGCCCGGTCGGGGCGGCGTGTTTGGTTACGCCCTGGAGGTGGGCCGCCGGCTGGGCCTGCGCCGGGGACGGCGCGGCGTTCGGCCCGCCGACCAGCTTCACCGGGCCGGGCCGGTCCGGGTCGATCGGGTCGTCCCCGGTGGTGCGGGGGACGGGCTCCTGGCCCTCGTGGAGGAGTTCCTGGCCCAGCGGGGTGGTGCGGACCTCGTCGTTCTCGACGCGCAGGCGCAGCCAGTCGCCGGGGCCGTCCACCAGGGGGCGGCCGTCGGCCGTGAAGCCGACGTTGCGGGCCACCACGGCCCGGGGGTCGCTGCCACCGGTGAGGTAGACGGAGCCGTTGCCGGCGTAGGCCGTCAGCTCGGTGAGCCGGGCCAGGTTCCCGCTGAGCGGCTGCCCGGTGAGGGCGGCCTCGGTGCGACGGGCGTCCAGCTGCTCGTGCAGGGCCTGCACGGTCCGGCCCGCGAAGGAGCCCGCCCCGCCGACCGCGCTGTTGCAGGACAGGAAGCGCAGCGGCTCGCCCTGCCACTGGCCCCCCTCGGCGAGCCGCAGCAGCGCCCCCGCGAACTGCTCCGGAGTCAGCTCCCCGCCGCGCCAGGTCGGGGCGCCGTCCTCCGGCCGCCCGTGGAAGACCACGGTGAAGTACGGGTCGTCGTGCGGCAGGCCGGCCAGCGCCGCCCGCAGGTCCGCCGAGGCCTCGCGCTCGGCCGGGTCCGCCAGCCAGTGCACCCCGTTCCCCGCCCCGTCCAGCGGGGTGGCGAGCACGTCGGCGACGGCGTCGGGGACGGAGCCCCGGGTGATCGCCTCGCCCTCGGGGTGCAGCGCCGTGAAGAGCACCCGCCGGCTGCTGTCCGAGGCCAGCTCGCCGGTCCGGTCGAGCGGGACCTCCATCTCGATCGGCACCAGACCCTTCTCGGTGAGGGTCCGGTCCCCGTCGCGGAAGGTGAGCTGGACCTCGGCGTAGCCGGTGTACCGGGCCGTCGGCGTGGGGAACTTGGCCCCGGCGACGGTCTTGCCCGAGGCGCCCGTGGACGGCCCCTCGCGCCACCGCATGCCCCCGCCGAGGATCCCGCTGCCGGTGAGGTCGGCACCGCCCGTGCCCGCCTTCGCCCCGGCCTGGCCCTGGACGTTCCACAGCGACCAGTCCAGCCGGGTGCGGCGCCCGCCGCCGCCCGCGTCGTTGGCGGGGCTGAGCGCGGCGGCCGTGTTGTCGCGCTGGTACTCCAGCTGGACGATCGAGACGGTGGCCGTGACGTCGGCGTCGTCGACGAACAGGCGCTTGCCGGCCGACGGGGTGACGATGCTCCCGCCGTCCTGCGCCACCACGTCGCGGCGCTCTCCGTCGGCGTCGGGGAGCACCGGGACCTCCCGTCCCCGGGCGACCGAGCCGAAGAGCGCGGACAGCTGGGCGTGGCTGTGGGTGTTGCGGGCGACGGACTCCAGCCAGGACCAGGTGCTCCCCTTGAAGAAGCTCGACCCGAACACGGACAGCAGGTCCCGCATCCCGGAGGTGTCGTCGACCCAGCGCAGCACCCCGATGTCGCGCGGCCCCTGGGTGAACAGGTCCGCGGGCGGCCGCCGCAGCACCTGGGCGGTGACCGGCTCGGCCGCGCGCAGCGGCGGGAACCCCTCCTTGGGGGCCCCGTAGCGCGACGGCACGACGGCCTGGTCCCGGCCGGTCTCCATCAGCACGTCGGCGTGGACGGTGGCCTCGACGAGGGTGCGCCGGTAGCGGCCCAGCCCGGTGATCCGGTCGCCGAAGCGGCTCAGGCTCCGCTGGACCGTCCCGAGCACCGAACGGGCGGGCCCGGAGGGCGGCGGAGTGCCGCCGGGACGGATCGCGTCCGCCGGGTGCAGCAGGACGAACGGCTTGTGCTCGAAGCGGACCTTCAGCACCACCGCGGCCTGGTGGGCCACCGCGGCGACCTTGCTCTTGACGGCCGTCCCGCTCGCCGAGGAGTCGCTGCCGTGCTGCAGCCGGTCCACGCCCTTCGCGCCCGTGCCGCTGAGACCGACGACCGCCACGGCCCCGCCCGGCAGCACGCTGGTGGTGCCGAGTGCGCTGAGGGTGAACGCGGTGCCGCGGCCGCCGCCGGTGTTGGTCCCGCCGTCCGCGCTGGTGAGCGAGGTCTGGTGGCCGCTCCCGATGTTGAACTCGACCACCGGCGGCCGCCCGGTGGGGGTGAGGGCGCTCACCTCCGCGGTGATCAGCGCCCTGCTCCTGCCGTGCTCCACCACGAGGGGGTGGCCGGCCATCACCGGCTTGAGGTCGATCTGCAGCCGGTCGAAGTCCAGCGCGGAGGCCAGCTTCTTCGCCATGCCCGACCAGTCCTTGCCCAGGAAGGCCGCGGCGGTGCGCCCGTCGCCGACGGGACGCTCGCCCAGGGCGTCCACCAACTGCCGCACCGTCCCGCTGCGGTCCGCGTTCAGGTGGACGGCGGTGACCACGTCGGAGGAGCCGAAGCGGTGGCTCGGCAGCATCCGCGGCACCTGCTCGGCGGCGCGGTGGGGCGCCGCCACCACGGCCGGCACCGTGACCGGGTCCGGCGCGGTGATCGCGTCCGACCACCTGGACGGCTCGAAGGTGATCCTGAACACGGCGTCCGCGTCGGTGAGTCGCGCCGGTTCGGTGCTCTTGCTCCGGCTGTTGGTGCCGCCCATCCGGTCGATCGAGACGCCCTTGACGAAGTCGCGGGAGTGCGAGACCTCCACGGCGAGGTCCGCGTGCGGAACGGCGGCCGTGAGCCGGCCGCGCACCCGCACCCGGGTGCGCGAGTCCGTGGTGATGCCGGTGGAGGTGCGCTGCTGGCTGCCCGACTCGAACTCGAACCCGTTGACCAGGTCCTCCCGCGCCCGGGGGCGCAGCAGGTCGCCCTCGACCACGATGGTGCCCTTCCAGCCCTTGACGTCGACCGGCACCCGGATCTCGCCGCCGCGGCTGAGCCCGGACAGCGCGGACTTGAGGCCGTCCGCGTCGATGGAGCGGGCCAGCAGCGCCTCGACGTTCGCGGGCACCGGCCGGCCGGTGTGCTCCCGCAGCGCGTCCAGGACGGTCCGCAGCACCGCGGTGTCGCCCCGGCCGAGGCTGAGCACCACGTCCGACTGGCCGAGGCGCAGCGGCGGTGTCCGGCCGTCGCCCTGGTGCGTGAGGTGCTGCTGCCCCTCCGGGACCGGCAGGACCTCCGGCGCCGTGAAGCTCCGCAGCCGGTTGCCGTCCAGCTCGCGCGGCAGGGTGTGCGCCTGCTCCAGGCTCAGCTCGGCGACCAGCGGGACCGGCCCGTAGTCCCTGCCGTTGACCTTCAGCAGCACCTCGAACTCGGCCCGGAACAGCTCCTGCGGGCTGCCGTACTTGCCGTTGGCGTAGCTCTTGCCCGACTCCCCGCCGCGCCAGCCGTCGCGGACCCGGGACTCCACGGAGGGCGTGACGCCGCCCTGCAGGGTGTAGTCGAAGGGCTTGCCCGAGGAGGTCAGCAGATTCTCGTCGGTGTGCAGCACTCCCTTGCCGGCGCCCTGGAGCTGGCCGTTGACGGTGTCGGAGCGCAGGTGGCGGGACGAGTCGAAGGTGCTGTTCTCGCGGATCGGGTTGAGCTCGGCGCCCGCCTGCCCGCGCAGGTGGGTCATCCGGCGCAGCCGAACGGTGGTGGCCAGGTGCAGGTCCTTCAGCGGGCCCGCGGTGACCTCGGGACCGCGCAGCGCGGAGCCGCGCGACATGCCGACGAGGTGGGCGCTGACGGCGGCGTGCGAGTGGGACTGCAGGACGTCCTCGCGCACCTGCCGCCAGGTCTTGGCGCCGAGCAGCACCGCACCGACGCGGTCGAGTTCGGCGTGCAGCGGGGCGACGTCGCGCAGGTCCCGCACGACGGTGGTGTCGGGCAGGCCCGACCAGACCTCGTCCGTCGGGGCCCGCAGCGGTCCCTGCGGCAGCTGGACGGGGCCGGTGGGCGGGGCGAGCGGGCCCTCGGCGACGAACTCGGGCGGCCGGGTGCCGGCCACGGTCTGGTCGGCCGCCGTGACCAGGACGGCCTCGTCCTGGTCGATCACGGTGCGGAAGCCCAGCTGGACGTGGGCTTCCCGGTCCGCCGTCGCGGAGGACCCGCCGCGCCAGCCGAAGGTGACGGTCAGGTCGGCCGTCCCCTCGAACAGGACCGCGGGCCGCTTCGTCTTGGTGCCGTTCCCCAGGTCGGAGCCGGAGCCCTGCAGCCCGACGCCGTCCCCTCCGGTCTTGACGCCCAGCCCGGCACCGCCGCCGCCGTCCTTGGCCGTCCCGTTGCCGGCCATGGACGGCAGCACCTGCCGCTCGCTGCTCGTGGTCGTCTGCTCGACGTGCGAACGGGTGGTGGCGGTGGCGATGTTGAACTCGGTGGACGGCAGGGTGTGGACCTGCCGCATCCTGGCGACCGCCCCGCCACCGATGGTGATCACCGCGGCCGCCCCGGTCAGGCTCTCGTCCACGATGGTCAGCTTCTGGCCGGACATCGTCCCCTTGAGCTCCTGGTGCAGCGTTCCGAGGTCGAGTTCGGACAGCAGCCTGTTCCGCAACTCCGGCCAGCGGCCGCCGAAGTAGCGCTCGGCCGCACCCTCGAAGGCGGCCACGAACTTCTCCATGGCCCGGGCGTTCGTCCGCGCGTTCAGGTCCTGCAGCGGCACCTGGCCCTGTTCGTCCACCTGGGGGGTGCGCCGGGGCGGGTCGAGGGGCCAGACGTCGGTGACGATGTGCGAGCCGGCCAGCCGCCGGTGCCTGGACACCTCCACCGGCACCGCGAAGTGGGCCTCGACCGCCTGCTCGGCGTCGGCCGTCTCGCGCTTCGGCACGGCGACGTGGCCGGTCAGCGGGAAGTCGATCGGCTCCGGTGCCCGCCAGGTCCCCGGCGCGCCCTCCAGACGGGCGTCCAGGAACTCCACCCTCAGCGTGAAGGGAGTCTCGAAGAGCTCCGCCGCCTCGGTGGTCTTGCCCCGGGCCAGCGTCCGGCTGGCGTCGGTGGTGGTGGTGCCGTCCATCCAGCCGCGCTGGTAGCCGAAGGTCGCGGTGACGTCCCCCGAGCTGCCGAACTTCGCCTTGAACTGCGCGCCCAGGTTCGCCTGCTTGAGCCGGTCCGCGACGGTGCCGACCGTGCTCTGCTGCTCCGAACCGTACTCGAACTCGAAGCTGTTCAACGCCTTGAGGTGCCGGCCCCGGCCGACCTCGGCGGTGATCCTGACCTCCCCGGACCACCGGCCCGCCTGGAACGACACCTCCCGCACGTCCCCCCGGGACAGCGCGGACACCGCCGAGCGCAGCGTCTCGCCGCCGAGCAGGCTCCGGGCCAGCGTGCGCGCGGCCTCCCGGTCGCCGTGCAGCGCCTCGGTGAACCGGCCCACGAGGGCGTCGAAGTCCGCCGGCCGGGGGCTCTCCAGGTGCACCAGCACGTCGTACGCGGCCAGCCCGCGGTCACCGAAGCGGGCGGGCGGGGCGGGCACGGGCGGCGGCGCCGGTTGCGTGACGACGGTCGCGGGGGCGACCACGAGGGGCGGCTGCTCGGCCACCGGCGGGTGCACGGGGGCGGTCGGGTTGAGGATCTGCTGGATCTCGTCCACCAGGTGGACGGGGACGGTGTCGTGCTCGGTGACGACGGGCTCGGTCACCACGTGCTCGGTGACGACGTTCTCCGTCACCACGTGCTCGGTGACGACGTTCTCCGTCACGGACTCCATGAACTCCCGGAAGCCTCCGAACAGTTCCTCCTCCGCTTCCGTCCGGCCGATCTGGTTGGCCGGCTCCGGACGGTCCGCCCGCGGGTCGGCCCCGAAGAGGTGCTCCAGCAGCGGCACCAGCTCGGGCGCGTGCTCGCGCACCCACGCGGCGCCGTTGTTGCGGGCCTGCCCGGTGGCCGGGTCGTTGCCGTGGTTGTGCCCGAAGTACGCGGTGACCAGCTGGGCGAAGAACTCGTGCTCGTCGCGCGCCGAGTAGTTGCCGGCCACGTCGCCGTCCGGCCAGGCCGTGAGGGGCTGCTCACCGAACAGCTCCGCGAGGGCGTCCGAGACGCTCCGCTCCCGGTACGCCTTCCCGATCAGCTCCTTCTGCCCGTCCGTCAGCCCGTACTCGTGGATCGCGTGGGCGAGTTCGTGGGCGGAGACGGAGTACCCCTCGGCGTGCTCCAGGTGCGGCCCGATCGTCGTCCGCGCGCCCAGCAGGTTCTCCTCGGTGATCAGCACCAGCCCGTCACCGCTCGATCCCCGGACCAGCGACCAGTCACGGCCGTCGGCGGTGCCGTGCTCGGACGCCGTGAAGCCGGGCATCTCCGTGATCGGAACGTCGCGCGGCACCACACCGATCCGCACGCCCGACGCCACCAGCCGCTCCGCGACCTCCTTGTCCGCCAGCATCCGCGCGACCAGTTCCTCGGCCGTCCGGCGTGCGGCGACCGGCTGCTGGGTCCGGGGATCGACGTCGACGAGCAGCCTCGCCGCCGCCTGCGCGTAGTCCTCCGGTGCGAGCTCGCGCAGGCTCTCCAGGAAGGCGCCGTCCTCCGCCAAGAGACGCCGTTCCTCCGACGACAGGTGCTCCAGCGCCTGCACCCGCTCGTGCAGCGGCCCGGGCACCGGCATCTCCCCGCCGCCCAGCCCCACCGGCGGGTGCGCCGCGACGACCAGCCCGTCCTGCCCGGTCGGGGGAGCCGACTTGACCCTCCGCGCGTCCGGGCGCTCGTCGTCCGAACCGCTCTCGTGGCCGCGCTTCCGGTCGAGGTCCATGGCCGAGTGGTCGCCGGTGCCCTCCGGCTCCGCGGTGATCCGCTCCATGACCGAGTAGTGGTTCTCGCCCAGGAAGAGCTCGACCACGGGCATCGTCTCCGGACCCCCCGCGGGCACATGGCCGTCGAGCGGATCCAGGTTGTGCCACTGGTACCCGTCGAAGATCCTCAGGCGTACGCCCAGGGCCGAGGCGACGACCCGGGGGACCAGGTCGCCGGCCGCCCCCGCCCACGCCCCGGGGGTCCGGACCGTCCACCTGAGGTCTCCGAGGGTTGATCCGAAGGGCCCCGCGAACGACCGGACGAGTTCCTGGTTGGCGTCGACCCACCCGGTGACCCGCTGACGGAGCTGCCTCGGGTCGTCCGGCAGGTTCAGCGCCCGGCCGACCGCGTGGTACAGGCAGTCGCCGTCACGCTCCACGTCGACGATCCGGTAGCCCTCCTCGGCCACGGCCCAGGTGTTGGCCTGGTCCCGGGCGAGTCGCCAGAGGTCCGGCAGGCGGGGCAGTGCGTGCTCGACGAGGTGGTCGTACTGCTCCTGGTGGCTCCCTGCCCCCTCAGCGTGGAAGAGACCGTCCAGTTCGCCCAGCAGACCCTCCGCCTCGGAACGGTACGGCTGGAGTTCTGCCGCGTGCCGCTCCGCTTCCGCTCCGTGGAACGAGGTGACCCACGCGCGCAGCTTCGCGTACCGCCCGGTCAGGTGGGCGACACGGTAGTAGGCGTGCCACTCCCGCGCCTCCGCCGTGTCATGGCTCCAGAGGCCCAGCGACCCCCGGATGGACTCGAGCGCGGTGAAGTCGAAGCCCCGCTCCTCCGCGTAGACGTCGGCGGGCTTGCGCGACCAGGCGTTCCGGCCCGGCGACGCGTAGCGGTCGACCTTCATGCCCTCGAATTGCGGGCGCTTCTGGTCGAACGGGATGCTGTACCGGCCGGACGCCGTCGGGGGATCGGGGATCAGCGCACGCTCGTAGCCCGGTGCCAACCCGCCCAACCTGTTGCTGCTCCCGGGCGTCCGCGGGTACAGCGCGTGCCAGTTCTCCATGCGAACGGACCCGCTGGCGCCCTCCTCCTCCAGGTAGGTGACGCGATGGCCGATCAGGGCCGCGGCCTCCAGGTTCCCGGAGCGGGCCCCGAGGTGTTCGAGGTCGTAGTTGCGGTTCAGGTAGTCGTACAGCCTCAGCTGTGCCGCCCGGTTCGCCCCCATCCAGCCGGTGTGCTCACCCCTCTCGTTCCAGAAGCCGGTGACCTGGTGGAGGGCCGTGTTCGGGAGTTCCGTCCGCATCTGCTCGACGAGTTCGTCCCACTTCCCACTGCGGGTGGGATGGGGGTCCCCCGTGATGATCACCGTCGCGAAGTCGTGGCCGAGGGAGCGCAGGAGCTGCCGCGTGCCCTGGAAGCTGGTGTCGTGCTCCATCCGGCCCTGCACGTCCGCCCACTGGCTCTTCTTGCCGGTGAAACGGGACCAGAGCACCAGCACGCGTCCGCCCGTGCCGGGCTCGGGAAGCCGGATCTGCCGGTGGTCCAGCCACCTGACGATCTCCCCGTCGTGGGCGGTGTCCATCCCCCACGCCGTACGGAGGTCGTCCCGGGCCTCCACCGAGAACGACTCGGCGACGCGGTGGGTGCCGTGGGTGATGTTCCTGACCACCTCGTCGACGTGGTGGGGCTGGAAGTTCCACTCCTCCGTCACGAGCTGGTAGGCGTGGGCCTCCAGGACCGGGTAGAGGTCCCGCGTGATCATGTTCGGCACGCGCACGATGTGGATCTGTTCCGGGAGGACGCCGCTGTCGCGGTAGAGCGCTTCGATCTCCCGGGACTTGTCCTTGCTGTCGTGCCCCGGCTCCCCCGGCTCCGGTCCGCGCGCGATCATCACGTGCAGGTTCCGGTCCTGACGCAGCGCCACCACCAGGGCGAACTGGTCGCCGGAGGCGTACCCGGGCTGCTTGATGAGCCTGCGCTGGTCCAACTGGAGGCGGCTGTCGAGCACCTGCGGGGAGACGGCGGCCGCGTCGGTCGCCCTCGGAAGCGACACCGGGTCCACCCAGACGTGGCTGCGCTCCTGCGGCGCCGCCGCGTCGCGGGCCTGCTGCCAGGTCAGGTCCTTCGGGCCGGAGGTCGGGGGCCGCTCCACCTCGCCGACGATCCTGGAGATCAGCGACAGGTGGCGCTCGCGCAGGCCGCCCTGGCTCAGGCCGTCGGGGGCCGGGGCGTGGTGGTTGCCGAGGAGGCTTCCCTTGACGTCGGGGCGGTGGGTGAGGCCGGGCGCGCGGTACTCGTCGCGCAGTCCGAGCTGGTGGCCGACCTCGTGGGCGTAGTCGATCGGGGCGGCGTCCGGCCACCACGACTTCTGGTCCATCGGCCGCCCGCGCCCGATCAGGTCCACGGTCAGGTGCGCCTTCTGCCCCTGCTCGGCCGGCAGCACCGTGACGTGCATCCGGTCGCCGTTGGACAGCGTGTAGCCGGGCTTGTTGAGGTACTCCTCCACACCCTGGACGAGCTTGTTCCACACCCCGGCCGAATCGTGCCCGCCGTCGCGGAAGGCGATCCGCACCGTCAGGTCGGTGACCGGGCCGCCGTCGTGCTCGAACCGCCGCACGTCGAAGGACGACTCCACGACGAAGCGCGGCGCCCTGCGGCCCTCCCCCGGCCGGGGCACCGGGGGCTCCGGGTCCGGGGTGCTGTGGCCGACCGTGCGGACCGGGGTGGGCGGCTGCGGGGGCGGCACGGAGGCCGCCGGCTCCCTGTTCTCCAGGAACCACGGGCCGGGTCCGAAGTCGGCCCGGCTCAGGCCGACCGCGTCGACGGCGACGAGCACGACGTCGTCCGCGCCGAACGCCCCGGCAGGCTCGCTGGCCACGCCGAAGCTCCACACCAGGGGACTGCCCTGGTCATCGACGCGACCGGTGGCGAGCGCCACGTGATCGAGGTCCTCGCTGATGGCGGAGACCACGATGTCGCCTGCGCGCGGAACCGGGCTCGTGCGGTCGTCGCCGTTCTCGGTGACGGGCTCCTGGTACCGGACGCGGCCGCGCGGGAACAGCGCGTCGCGCAGACGGCTGTGCCAGTCCGGCGCGTCGTGGTCGGCGTAGGCGGCCCGGATCCACTCCTCGGACAGCAGTCCGGCGTGGTGGGCCGTCAGCAGGATCGACTCCCAGCAGTTGAGCGTGGTGTCCTCGGTGAGCAGCGGCACCTTCCCGCCGTTGGTCGCCCACTTCTGGAAGTCGCTGCCCGTACCGTCGACCTGCCAGGTCATCCGCTGGCCCGGTCGGCCCATCGCGGCCACCAGCCGGTGGCCGCTCTCCGGGGCCGGCAGATCGAGGCGCCCGGCCAGGTGGTCGGCGACCAGCCTCGACGTCTCCCCGTGCAGTCGGGTGAGGGCCTCCGCGTCGGTCGGGGTCTCCGTCAGCCGCTCGTACGTGGCCCGGTCGAGTCGGCCCCGGCCGTGCAGGCTCGTGGCGAGGGCGGTGATGTCCTCCGGCCGGTTGGCCGCCCCGGGACCGACCTCGTCTCCGATCCGCAGGCCCAGCCGGTCCGCGTGGAAGGGGCGGAGCGGGCCACCGAGAAGGTCGGCCGCCGCGTCCACGACGGGACCCACCAGCGCCAGGTCGTCCCTCAGCAACCTCGTGCCGTGACCGACCGGTTGGACGGACTGCCCGGGCGCGTTCCGGCGCCGCGATGCCGAAACCTCCGCCTTCTGGTACCGCTGGTCCACCAGGCCCTTCGCCTCCGCGCCGAGGGCGCCGAGGTCGAACAGCCGGTCCGCCAGGGCCTTGACGTCGGCCAGCATGTTGTGGCCGGCCTCGTCGAAGCCGACCTGCCGGCCCGAGGACATGTACAGGCCCGGGCGACCGTCGACCCCGCCCATCAGCCGGTTGGCCCGGGCGAGGACCTCGGTCCGCGCCTCGGGGCCGAGGGGTGTCGGCGGGAGGGCCACCGGCGGGGCCGGCGGGGCCTGGGCGGGCACCAGGAGGTCGGTCGGCTCGGGCGTGGTGTTCCGGGAGGTCAGCGCGTCGGCGATCAGGTCGGCGGCCCCGTGGTCGTCCCGCTCGACCGGCCGGTCCCCGGCCCGGTCCCCCGAGCTGCTCCCCTGCTCCTCCCCCGGGCGGTTCACCACGGTGAGGGCGCCGGCCTCCACCGGCTGGTCGTCGCTCCTCCCGGTCTCCGACTCCGTCGTCCGGCGGCCGAAGGCGTCCTCGTGGGCGCGCTGGTGGGCGTTCCACCCGGCCGCGTCGAAGTGGTCGAGGGTCCAGAGTTCGCGGTAGCGGGCGACGAAGTCGTCACCGTACTCGCGCTTGAGGTGGTCGGTCAGGGCCTCGTTGAGGGTGTGGCGCGCCGCGAGCCCGTCGAAGCCCCTAGCGGCCTCACGCAGGGCGGGGGCGGCCTCCCGCTCGAAGGCCGCGTGCTCCCGCAGTTCCCTGACGAGTTCGTCGCGGGTGTTCTGCCAGTGCTCCTGGCGGCCGGCGAGGTCCTCGTGCGAGCGGAAGGACTCGTCGAAGGCGCGCGCGATCCGGTCGCCGTGGCCCTCGGTCAGGCGGTCGGCGGCGTGCGGGGTCAGGCCGTGCTCGCGGGCGGCCGCCTGGGCCTCGGCCGTGGCCTGCCGGCGGACGGCGAGGCGGGCGGCCTGGTGGGTGAGCCGGTCGTGCAGGGCGGCGGGGTCGACGAGCCGGTCGAGGGCGGCGCGGAGCGCGGCGGGCTCGCCGACGCGCTCGGTGGCGGCCCGGTCCATCTCCCCGGCGAGTTCGCGGAGCACCGTGTCCTTGGCCCGCAGCACGTCGGACTCGTCGGCGCCGAACTTCTCGGCGAACTCCTTGCGCGCGAGGTCCTCGGCCCAGCTGTCGGCCGCCCTCTCCGCCTCCGCGACGGCCCGGTTGATCGCGGCCTCGCGGACCGCCTGCACGGCGAACTCGTGCGGCAGGGCGGACGGATTCTCGGCCTGCGATCGGGCGTACAGCTCCCTGACCTCGTCGTGGCCCCGGCGCCTGCCGGTCGCCTCGTCACGCGGGCCCGCCGCCTGCTCGAAGTCGGCGACGACGCGTTCGTGCAGCCGCTCCCGGATCGCCTGCACGCTGCTCGGCGACAGGTCGACGCGTTCCGTCACGCCGACGGCGGCGAGCATCTCCCGGTCGGTCGGCGAGAGTCGCTCGTACCAGTCGCCGGCGGCCCGCCCGACCCGAGCCTCGACCTCGGCCAGCGCCTTCGCCCGGTCGGTCTCCAGGAGGAGTTCGGCGCGCGCGTGCTCGGTGAGCCGTCGCAGGGCCTGGCCGGCCAGGGTGTTGGCCTCGGTGGTGAGGCTGTCCGCGTCCGCGTAGATCCGGGCGGCCTCCGCGTCCGCGCGCGCCCGGAAGTCCTGCCGGACGAGCTCCACGACGGACGCGGGGGCGTGGTCGGGGGTGTGGGCGACGCCGGTCCCGCCGTCGGTGATCCGCGGGGCGTTCCGGGCGGCCAGCGCCCGGTCGAAGTGCTGCACCGCCACCCGGACGGCGGCCTCGCGGACGGCGGCGACCCGCACCAGGCCGTCGAGGTCGCCGAGGATCCGCTGCCGGTCCTCCGGCCGGGCGGCCAGGGACTCGTACATCATCGTGCGGGCCCGCTCGTGGACCGCTCCGCGCAGGTCGGCCGGCGCGTCCTCCGGGAACCGGCCCGGGGCGTCCAGGGCCTCCTCCAGCAGCCGCTCGGCCTCGTCCTCGCGCCGGTGGCCGCTGCCGTCCGGGTCCGTCCGCAGCTCCTCGGCCGCCTCGGAGAGCTTGGCCTCGTACTGGTCCTGGAGGTCCCGTTGGGTCCGGCGCCACTGTTCGGCCCGCACCCCGTCCGCCTCGGCCCGGATGTGCTCGGGGGCGTCCGTGTAGTGGTACGCGGCCGGTTCCGGGTCCGTACCGAAGCGCACGGCGGTGTCCATCGGGCTCACGTCGCCCGCGGGCTGGTGCTCGTACTCCGCGGGCCGCTGCGATGCGGTCCTGGTCACGGTCGGCTCGCCGCCGTCGGGCCCCTTGGAGTACGTGTGCCACTCACCGCCGCCGACGACGGTCGGGCGGCCGTCCGTGTTGAAGCCGACCTTGTCCGCGACGATCACGTGGCCGGTACCGGGTCCCGTCACAGCGGTCTTGCCCTGGAAGCCGGGCGCCACCCAGACCGGGCCGTCGGCCGCGACCGCCTTCAGGTCGGCGAGCTTCGGGTTCGACCAGACCTGCTCCATCACCTGCCTGACGTAGCCGGGGTTGGGGCCGCTGTCGAGGTTGCAGGCGACGAACTCGATCGTGCGGCGGCCGCCCGACAGGTGTCCGAGATCGGCCAGTCCCCGGATGACGGAGGCGAGTTCCCCGGCCGGCATCGGCTCGCCGCTGCCGTCGGTGTGGATCACGACGGTGTAGCGGGCGGGGTCGACCGGCAGCTTCTCCAGCGTCTCCAGCAGGTGGGGGCTCGGCTCGGCGTCGCCCGCGACCCATCCGGGCTGCCGCTCCGGTCCGGTGCGGGGCAGGAAGTGGCCGACGGTCGGCGGGATGTGGGAGTCGTCGCCGACGTCGAGGTACTGCAGGCGTTCGGTGCCGCCCGTCCCGGCCGGTTCCTGGTGCCCGGTCGGCTTCGGCTCCGGCCGGAGGTCCGGCTGCGGCTGCGGCTCGGTCGGCCGGGGGTCCGGCCTCCGCGGCTCGTGGACGGTCCGGTCTCCTCCGTCGACGTGCTGCTGCTGCGGCTGCTCCTCGTGCCTGCCGGTGGTCGGCACGTGCGCCGGCGGCGGGACGTCCGTCGAGGACGTGTCGGTCGGCACGTGGGCGGGCCGCGGGACGTCGGTCGAGGACGCCGTGGCGTGCGCCGGGGCCGGCACCGTCGCGGTGTGCTCCTCCTGCGGCGTGCGCCCCGGCTCCTCCTTCGGGCCGCCGACCGTGGTGCTCCGCTTCGGCGGCTCCGGCGTGGAGGTGTCGGTGGTCCTGGACGAGCCGGCGGGCGCCTTCGCCGCGTCGTCCCCGCCGGTCGTCCTCGTCGGGGTGGTCGCCGGGGACTTCGCCGCGCTCTCCCGGGACGGCTGCGAGGAGCCGTCGGAGTCGGTCTTCAGGTTCTCCGGCCGCGAGCCGTCCAGCGGACCGTTCACATGCGGCTCGTCGCCGACGAAGATCCCCTTCGGCGGCCCGCCCGCGCTCGCCGGCGCCCCCGGGTGGGAGGTCCACAGCGAGGTCGGGTGGCCCATCAGGGTGGACACCACGGCGAGCGGGAAGCGCGCGTAGTTGGGCAGGTGCAGGTCGGCGAGCTTCAGCCGCAGCGGGCCGCCGGCGATGTGCCCGAGGTGGCCGAGCGCCCCCATGGCGACGCCGCCGTAGAAGCTCTCGACGCTGACGGTGAACTCGTGGTTCTCCCCGAAGGTCAGGTTGTAGGCGCCCTCGGAGACGACGTTCTGGACGCCGCCCTTGAGGTAGTTGCCGACGCCCTCGCCGAGCTTGTACAGGAACTGCCCGGCGGTCTGCGGGTGCAGGCCGTCCATCAGGCCCACCGCCCGCCCGGCGAGGTCCCGGGCGGCCTGGACGGTCTCCGTGAGGTGCTGCTGCTCCGCCCGGAGGAAGCCCAGGTCCCTCATCCCGCTGTCCAGCGAGCTGCCGCTGAGGTGCTTCAACTCGTTCTGCAGCTGGCCGATCTGCTGGGTGACGCCCCGCAGCTCGGTCCTGAGCGTGCCGGACTCCAGCTTCCCGCTGGCCTCGACCAGCGTCGTCGTCAGCTTGGTGAAGGCGCCGAGGTCGA
This sequence comes from Kitasatospora sp. NPDC001547, assembly GCF_042894165.1. Taxonomy (NCBI): domain Bacteria; kingdom Bacillati; phylum Actinomycetota; class Actinomycetes; order Kitasatosporales; family Streptomycetaceae; genus Kitasatospora; species Kitasatospora sp. NPDC001547. Next base: position 258,852 of record NZ_JBIAVL010000006.1, read on the forward strand.
TTGCGTGCCGGGCACCCTCGCTGGCGAGCCGCGATCCGACCAACCTCCCTGCGGCGTTGGCGAGTTCGGCGTCGACGCCCTGCTTGACGAGGTGCTGCTCGAAGGCGTCCCCCATCTGCTGGGTGAGCTTCTCGACCTTGCTGAGCTTCTGCGCGACGTTCTCGACGGCGTCCTTGCCGGCGCCCTTGAAGGCGCTCTCCCCGCCTTCCCGGACAACGTCCTTCCGGACACCGTCCGCGAGTTCCTTGAGGGCGTTGTTCTGCACCTTCTTCTCGCCGGCCTTCGCGGCGCTCTTCCCGAGGTCCTTCGCGACGTTCTGCTTGACCTGGGCGATGGCCTCCTTGATGGTGAGGTTCGTCTCGTTCTTCCGCAGGAGGGCGACGACCTCCCTCAGCTCGGATCCGCTCAGCGACTTGAGCTCGTTCTCGGACAGCTTCTTGAACTCGGAGCCGGCCAGCGCCTTGAGGTCGGCCTGGAGGTCCTTGCTGAGGCCGCGCCCGAAGATCCGTCCGAACATCTTGCCGAGACCGAAGGTGAGCAGCTCCAGCGGGCCGGTGAGCAGCCCGTTGATCGCTCCCATCTCGACGGCCTGGATGAAGGACTCCTTCTCCCACTCGTCCTTGTGGCCCTTGCCGATCTGGATGCCCTGGATGATCCCGTCCATCACCATGGCGGTGGTGATGGAGAGGAACTCGTGCAGGAGGAGCTGCTTGAACAGCCAGATGAAGACCTGCTTGATCACCGCCCCCGCGGTCTCGTAGGCGACGAAGATCTCCGCGAGCGAGCCGCCGAAGGTGATCGGCGACATGGCGATCGCCCAGGCGATCTGGGCCACCAGCTGGATGAGCTGGGCGATGATCATCCACTTGGCGTACTCGACCTGGTTGGCGACCTTGTGGGCGAAGTCCCCCAACTGCTTGGCCATCAGGCCCGCCGCGGTCACGTAGTCGGTACCGCCGGTGCCACCGATGAGCGGCAGCACCCGCTGGTAGAAGCGGTCGGCCGCCTCGCCCGCGAAGTCGTCGTTGTCGTGGACGGTGGCCAGCAACCGCCGCAGCCACTCCCGGAGTTCGGGGATCTCCGCGTGGATGGCCAGGTAGTCGTCCCCGGCCGCGCGCAGCCGGTCCTCGTCCGCCTCCGGCCACTTCATACCGGTCACGATGCTGAAGAACTTCGCCAAGCCCGGCGGCAGCATGATCGACACGGGGGCGCACTCCTGGCGTTCGGGAAGCTCGGGCGGCGCAACGGCCGCGGGCGGGAGCCGGTGGGGACGGGAAGCGGGGCGGAAGGGGGTCGGGCGGGGAGGCCGGGCGGGCCCGTCAGGCGTGGCGCCTGGCGTCCTCGTCCGCGTTGTGGAGCATCACGGAGGTCCGCCGGCCCTTGAGGCCGAGCTTCTCCACCTCGGTGCTCACCGTCTTGAACAGCTTGACCAGGTCGGCGGTCGCCCCGTCCACGTTCTCGTGGTACGTCTTGCCGATCTCGTCGTTCCCGGCCGACTCCTTGTTGAAGAGGTTGATCTCGTCGCACCGGGCGCCGATGTCGCCGAGGATCTCCGATAGCGGCTCGAACTTCTTGAACTTGGCGTCCAGGTCCGCGCCCACGTTCAGCCGGTCACCCACGGAACTCCTCCTGCCGGTCGCGCTTGCGCCGCTCCTCCGCGGCTTCCGCCTCGGCGTACCCAGGGCGCATCTCCCGCAGCGGGGCGAAGAGTTCGTCCAGTTCGCTGCCGCCGGTCATCGAGGCCCGCAGGGTCTCGCCCAGGCCGCTGAACGACCCCATGGCCTCGGCCAGCCGCTCGCCGAGGTCGGCCCGGGCGGTGTTCAGCACGTCGGCGATCGCCGTCCCGAGCTGGGCCGGAGCCATCGTCCGGTACGCGGTGGTGTGGAAGACCAGCGACACCACCTGGCCCTGCGCGCCGACCGTGGCGGTCACCATCCGGTCCTTGCTGGTCGCCGAGGCGGTGGCCGCCTGCAACTCCTTGACCGTATCGGCCATCTTGGCCTGCTGTTCCGCCAGGGCGGCCATCGCCTGGTCGATCTGTTCGGCGTACGAGAACGTCATCCGCCCGCGTCTCCCGTCTCTTCCCGGTGGTGCGTCCCGGGTCCAGGAGGTCTGGCCCGGGACGCACCGGCTGTGGGTCGTACGGTTCTCTCTACGGACAGGGCACGGCCGGAGGTTCGACGCCGGGCCGGATCGGGCCGGCCGGGGTGGCGGGGCCAGGGCGGAACGGTCGGTCCGTCAGCGGCCGATGACGCCGGTGACCGCGCCCGAGTCGGTGCCCCAGACCTCCTCGTCCTCGGACAGCCAGGTGGTGCGCTGCCGCTCCTTCTCGCCCTGGCCGGGCGCGCCGGCTCCGGCGCCGGCGCCCATCGGCGGCATCATCGGGCCGCCCATGCCGCCCATCGTGGGCATGCCCCGGCCCATCAGCTGGGCCTCCTCGGCGGCGGTGGCGGCCACGGTCCGGCCGGCCGCCGTGGCGCGGTTCAGGGCGGCCTCCTCGGCGGCCAGCTCGGCCGTCGGCCTGACGCCCATGGTCTCGGCCAGCCGGCCGCCGACACCGAGGCCCGCCGGGCCGGAGGAGACGCCGCCGACGGTCTTCGGGGCCGCACCGCCGCGCGGCTCGCCGAACAGATCGGAGCCGGCCCCGCCGGAACCGCCCGAGCCGAAGGAGATGCCACCACCGCCGATCGAGCCCGGCAGCCCGCTCCAGCTGCCGCCCCCGCCGGTGCGGACGTCCCCGACGCGCCCGGCGAGGGCATGCTCCTCGTCGGTGAGCAGCTGCTCGAACTGCGAGACCGGCCGTCCGTTGGCGTCCCGGACGGTGCCGTCCTCGGCGATGGTCCGGTCCTTGCCGAGCACCACCGGGTTGCCGTTGGAGTCCCTCACCAGCGTGCCGTCGGGGGCGGTGACCGTCCCGTCGTCGTTCTTCTTCGAGCCCGGCGGCACCTTGAACGGCGTGCCCGAGCCGGTGCCCGTACTGCCCGACCCGGTGGTGGAGTTGCCCGACCCGGGCTGGCCCACGACGGTGCCCGGCGGCACGGTCCGGGGCTTGCCGTCCTTGTCGAGCAGCGGCTTGCCGTCCTTGTCGACCAGCTGGCCCTTGTCGTTGACCCGGGTGCCGGGCGGGACCATCTGCGGCTTGCCGTCCTTGCCGAGCAGCGGCTTGCCGTCCTTGTCCAGCAGCGGCACCAGGCCGGTGGGTCCGCCGCCACCGGTTCCGCCGATGCCCCCGATGCCGCCGGTCTTCCCGCCGCCCTTGCCGCCGGTCCCGCCGCCGATGCCCCCGATCCCGCCGGTGCCACCGCCGCCGGCGCCGCCCCCGCCCGTGCCGCCGATGTTCGGCGGCCCCTTGACGTCGGTCTTCGACCCGTCGCCGCCCGTGCCGTCCTTGCCATCAGGAGTGTTCGGGGGGTCGACCTTGTCCTTGGGCAGGTCGAGAGTCACCGGCCTGATCGGTATCAACAGCCTGCTGGCGGCGTCGTAGGCGGCGGCCAGGGCCTTCCCGGCATCGGCCGCGGCCTTGTCGAGCTTCTCGGCGGCCCAGCTGTTCCACTTCTCCTTCGCCTTGGCCTCCAGCTTCGTGACGAAGGCGTCCAGGGCGCCCTTGTCCACGCCGTCCTTGGTGGTCGCCAGGACGGTCCCGCCGCCCGAGACCGTGGCGTCGGCCGAGACGCTCCCGTCCTCGTAGTTGAGCGTGGTGAGGGTGAGGACGGCGGTGAGGTCCTTGACCAGCTCCGTGAACGCGAAGTGCACGCACGTGTACGGCGAGGCGAAGCTGCCGCCCGCCGAGCCGTCGGTGTACTGCCAGTGCTCGCCGTGCTCGTTGCTCGCGCCGGAGCTCTCCAGCGTGGAGTTCCCTATCCAGGCCTCGTAGCCCTTGTAGTACATGTCCGACTGCTGTTGCTTCAGGGCGTCCCCGGCCTCCTTCAGCTTGGTGACGATGGGGTTGCCACCGGCGTCGGCCTTGGGCGGGTTCGTGGGCGGCTCCTTGGGCAGGTCCTTGTACGCACCGAGATCGCCGCTGAGCCCGTAGTGCATGGCGATGAACTCGTTCTCCAGGCCGTACAGCACTTCCTTGAACCGGCCCGCCGCGCTGCCCTGGAAGTCGCTGTCCGAGCCGCCCACGTCGTTGAACCAGGTGTTCACCTGCTTCCGCTGGTCCACGAAGAAGGTGTCGATCTCGCCGATGATCCGGCTGGCGTCCCACAACGTCGGGGGCGCCGTGGCCTCGTTGCCGGTGCAGCTGCCCCAGATCGACGGACCGAGGATGTCCCCGGGGGCGGCCTTGAACTTGGTCCACTGGCTCGGCTCCCCGCTCTTGCCGTCCCAGGAGGGCCAGTTGCAGGTCACGCCCAGGATCGTGCTGTAGGTGCCGCCGCCCTCGACCTGGTACACCCACTCGGCCCACATGTCGTACCCGGCGTCGCCCTTGGCGATGCCGTTCTGGACCTTGCGCTTGTCGTTGTTGCCCTTGGTGTCCGTGATCAGGTAGCGGGCCTGGATCCACTGGGGGCTGGTCACGTCGGTGCGCTGCACGACGCCGTCCATGTGGTCCGTCGCGGCGAACACCTTCAGCATGTATTCCCAGGTGTAGCTCGTCTGGTCGGCCATGGTCATCCTCCGGGCGGGGTGGAACGGTTGTCGGGCAGCGGTGTGCCGCCGGCGCCGGAAGGCCGGGTGGCCCTGCGGCGCCGACGGCGGGCTCCTGGCGTCAGGGGACCTTGGTGGTCGGGGCGACGCCGGTGAGCACGTCGTGGAGGACCTCCAGCAGCTGGGCCTCCGTGAGGGCCTCGTCGTTTCCCTCGTGCAGCGTCCGTCCGGCCTTCAGCAGGTCGTTGACGATGTCGCCGATCGTCTTCTCGACGGCCGCGATGCCGTCTCCCACGCTCTTCGCGTAGGCGAGGTAGGCCTGCTTCAGCGCCTTGGCGGACGGGAACGCGTCCTGGCCCGCCTTCAGCGCCGCCGGCGCCTTCAGCCAGGCCACCGTCTGGTCGTTCACGGACGTCTGGAAGTTCCGCAGCTCGGCGAGGCGGCCCTCCAGGTAGGCGATCGTGATCTTGGTGGTGTCGCCGCTCATGCGCGGACCCCCCTCCTCGTCAGGCGAACTGCTTCCCCGCCTGGGTGTCCGACTCGCGCATGATGTCGTGCATCGTGCTGAGGGTGTTCGCGGCCGCCGTGATGTCGTCGTCCATGGCGGACTCGTTGGCCGCGACCACCCGCGAGAGCTCCTCGAAGGCGCCGGCCGCGACACCCTGGAAGTGCCCGCCGTCGATCACGCCCCGCAGCTTGCTCATGAGTTCGTCCAGGTTGCTGCGCATCATGTTGCCGGCCTGGCGCAGCTCACCCGCCGCCTGCGACACGGTCTCGTGGTGGAGCTGGATGTTGCCGAAGTCCATGGGGGTACCCGTCCTCTACTGGTGGTGGTCCGTCAGGCGCCTTGCAGGCCGTTGTAGATGCCGTCGGCGGCGTGGGCGCGCGCGTCGTCCTCGGCCTGGGTGAGGATCGCGTTGGCACCCTGGGTGGACTGCACGAAGCGCTCGAAGGCCCCGATGACCTGCTGGTAACGCGTCATCCAGTCCGCGACCTTCTCCTGGAAGACGGTGCTCGCGCCGGAGATGTAGCCGCCGGCGATCTCCTCCTTGATCCGCTCGACCGTGCGGCCGGCGGTCACCATGTGCTCGATCTGCTGCTCCAGGCTCGCCAGGACCTGGCGGATCGCTTCGTCTTCCTTGGTCAACATGCCCGGTGTGGTCATGTTCTGCTCCCTTCCCTGCGCTCGCCGGACGGACTGCCCGGCCGAGACGTCTGATCGGACCAACGGCCCTGCTGCGGACGGTGGTTCAGCCGCACGCCGACGGACCCGCCGCCGGGGCCGCGCTGCTCGGGGCCGCCGGGGCCGGCGCGGCGGTTCCGCCCGCGGTCGGCGCCGCGGTGTCGGCCAGCGCCGCCGGGTCCAGGCTCGGCCCGGACGGCAGCAGGGCGACCACCGCGGCCGGGACGGAGACCGGTGTGGCCCCGCCGTACCCGAGCTGCTTGGCGGCCGCCGCCGAGGGCAGCGGGTAGCGCACCCCGCCCTCGGTCACCAGGTACTCCGTGCCTCCCGCCCCGGCGCCCGACAGCGCCCGCACCAGGGCGCCGCGCCCCGGCCGCACGGCGATCCGGTCGGCGACCGCGCAGGCCCCGCCCGGCGCTCCGGCCGGCACCGCCGGGGGGCCGCCCGCCTCCGCCTGGGCGGCGGGCAGCACGGTGACGGCGGTGGTCGGGGCGGCGCCCGCGGTGTGCAGGTCGGCGCAGACGCCCTCGCCGGGCAGCGGGGCGACCAGCGCCGGCGGCGCCTCGGGCAGCCCCGCGGAGGGCGGGCCGCCGGGCGCGGTGTGCCCCGCGAGGTCCATCGCGCCGATCGACGCGGGCACCGGGGCGGCGCCGCCGTACGCGTCCTTCTGGGTGCGCGGGTCGCCGAGCAGCAACTTGTACAGCGTCGGGGTGAGCGGCGCGAGACCGCCCTTGGTGAGCAGGTAGTGGGCGCCGCCCGGGGCCTCGAAGAGCTGGCCGATCCGGGTCGGCTTCCCGCCCAGCGCCGGGCCGGCCTCGCCGCGCCCGGGGACGGCGGGCGAGGCGAGGTCGGGCCCGGCGGGCAGCGCGTTCAGCACGCCGGCCGGCACCGGGAAGGGGGCCGTACCGCCGTAACCGAGCGCCTGGAGCGCCTGGTTGGCGGTGTCGACGCGCAGCCGCTGGCCCTGCCAGAGCAGGTGCGTCGAGCCGTCCGGGACGGTGACCAGCAGGCCCTGGCCCGGTGTCAGCGCCCGTCCCTCGGCCGCCGGGTCCACCAGCAGTCCGAGCCGGGGCGCCGGGGCGCCGGTCGGGCCCGGCCGGACGGTGCCGCAGACCAGCCAGGTGCCGCCGGCCAGGTCCGCGGCGGGCGGCAGCCCGTCCGGGGCGCCGACGATCCCGACCGGCGTGCCGCGCGGCGCGTCCGCGATCGACGCCCGGCTCACCTGGCGCACCGTCATCTGCTCACCGGCCAGCAGCCTGGCGCTGGTGTCGTTCAGCACCGGGTGCAGCTGCCCGCCGACGGACAGGTACCTGGCGCCGGTCTCCTCGACCACCACCAGCGTGCCGGGCTTGGCCCAGCCGTCGCCGCCGCCGGGCCGGATCACCCCGTACACCGTGACGCCCAGCCCGATCAGCACCCCCACCGCGAGGCCCGTCAAGGTGCCCCGGGTGGTCCGCCCGGTCGGGGTGTCCGGCGCGTCGGGCTCCGCCCGCAGCATGCCCGAGGCCACCCTGCTCATCACGAACAGGTGCGCCTGCACCTGGTCGCGTCGGGACTGCATCCAGTTCCTCCCCGGTTCCTCGCGGACCCACCCGCTGCCACGCGGCCGCACCGCGGCGCGCCCACTACGGACCTACGGCCCCCACCACCGGCCCGGTTCACCGCCCCGGCCCGCCCGCGGCGCCGGCCCCGTGGTCGCGGGCAAGCTGCTGGCCCGCAAGCGGCCGCACCTGGTGCCCGTCTACGACGTCCGGGTGAAGGCCGTGTTCCGGCGGCCGAAGGTCGACACCACCTTCTGGTCCGCGCCGGCCGACGCGCTGCGCGCCGACGGCGGGGCGTTCCGCGCCCGGCTGGCGCGGCTGCGTGCCGAGGCCGGGATCGGCGAGGACATCGGCGTGCTGCGGGTGCTGGACGTCATCGCCTGGATGCACCAGGGCGAGGCCGGGCGGACCGCGGCGGGCTGAGGCCCCGCGCCCGTCACCCGCATCGGTGCGGCGAAGTGGCAGGCGCGGGGTGTCTGGCCGAGGCTGGGGCGGGGGTCCCGCCTCAGAGGGGTACGGTGCCGATGTTCGAGACGAGCTTTGCGTTCCCGCGTTCGCTGGAGGAGCCGGTGGCCGGTGCCCGCGGCCGGGTGGCGGTGGTCGGGGCGGGCGTGGCCGGCCTGGTGTGCGCCTACGAGCTGCAGCGCCGCGGGTTCGACGTCGTCGTGTACGAGCGGGCGAACCGGCCCGGCGGCCGGGTGCGCACCCACCGGTTCTGGGACGGCACCCACGTGGACCTCGGCGCCATGCGCATCCCCGGCAACCACCACTGCGTGCTGCACTACGTCTCCCGCTTCCGGCTGGCCACCCGCCCGTTCGTCAACGCCAACCCGCGCGCCTACTACCACCTGCGCGGCCGCCGGGTCCGGGTGCAGGACGTGGCGGCGCTGTTCCCCGCGTACGAGCTGCGCCCGACCGAACGGCGGGCCCCGGCCCCACTGCTGGACCACCTGCTCGGCTCGGTGTGGCGCACCCTGACCGTGGAGCAGCAGCGCCGCACCCTGGAGGGCCACTGGGACGACCCGGCGCTGGAGCGGGCGGCCTCGGTGTCGCTGTGGCAGTTCGTCCACGAGCACCTGTCGCAGGACGCCTGGGACCTGGTCGGCCACGCCACCGGCCTCGCCCACTACGAGCAGTCCTCGCTGCTGGAGGTGCTGGTCGACTACTTCGGCCTGTTCCACCGCGGGCAGGTCGAGCTGGTCGACGGGCTGGACGCGCTGATCCACGCCTTCGTCGCCGCGCTGCGCCCCGGAACCCTCCAACTCTCCACCCAGATCGACGAACTCGCGCTGACCACGGACGGCGTCCGGCTCCGCGGCCGGCGGATCGGCGCCCCGCTGCGCGAGGACGTCGACTACGTGGTGTGCTGCGTCCCGGCGCCCGCGCTCGACCGGATCACCGTCACCCCGGGCCTGCCGCACGCCCAGCGGCACGCCATCCGCGGCATCAGCTACGCGAGCAGCATCAAGACCGTCCTGCACCTCACCCGCCGCCGCTGGGAGCTGGAGGACGGCATCCACGGCGGCGGCAGCTTCACCGACCTGCCGATCCAGCAGTGCTGGTACCCCTCGGACAACGCGGTGCGGGTGAAGGACGGCGTCAACGGCAGCTCCCGCCCGCGCTGGGCGGTGCGCGACCCGCTGCGCTCGGCCGAGCCGACGGCGCTGCTCGGCGCCTACCTGTGGGGCGCCAACGCCCGCCGCTTCGCCGCACTGGAGCAGGCCGACCGGGACGCCCTGGTGCTGGACTGCCTGGAACGGCTCCACCCGGGTATCACCGGGGACGTGGACGACATCGTGCACTGCAACTGGGACGTGCAGACCGGCATGGGCGGCGGCGCCTTCGCCCATCTGACGCCCGGCGAGCACACCCGCTACCTGACCGTGCTCGGCTCCCCGTTCCCGGCGGAGCGGCCGCGGGTGTTCTTCGCCGGCGAGCACCTGTCCGGCGCCCACGCCTGGTGCCAGGGCGCGGCGCAGTCCGCCTTGGGCGCGGTGGGCGCGCTGCTCGACCGGGCCGGGCACCCCCGGGTCAGCACCCGGGTGGGGGCGGTGTGACGGTCGCCGATCCCAACCGTGCGCCCGGCCCGGCGCCCGCCCCTGAGCCCGACCCCGCGCCGGCGCCCGCCGCTGACCCCCCACCCGACTCCGCCCCGGCGACCGACCCCGCGCCCGCACTCGACCGGGCCGCGCTGCTGGCCCCGTTCCGCCCCGGCCGCAGCGAACTGGTCGGCATCGAGGTCGAGTGCGGCCTGGTGGACCCGGTCACCGGGCTGGCCGCCCGCTACTTCGGCGAGCGCGGCGTGCTGGCCGTGCTGGAGGCGGTGCTGGCCCGGTGGGGCGGCGAACGCCTGGAGGACGCCGGTCGGCTGACCGGGATCCTGCTCCCGGACGGCAGCCAGATCACCCTGGAGCACGGCGGCCAGCTGGAGTACTCCTCGACGCCCGTCCCGTCCGTCGCCAAGGCGGTGGACGACATGCGCGCCGCACTGGAGCGACTCGCGGAGCTGGTCGGGCGGTTCGGCCTGGCCCTGCTGCCCGGCGCGTACCTGCCGTTCGACCGGCTCGCCGACATGCAGTGGGTGCCGATGACCCGGGGCGCCATCATGCGGGACTACTTCGCCGGGCTGGGCGAGCCGGGCGGCCGCGCCCGGTACGTGATGGCGCTGTCGCTCTCCACCCAGGTCACCCTGGACTACCTCTCCCCCGACGACTTCACCCGGAAGCTGCGGATGCAGATGGCCGCCGCCCCGGTGGTCTCCGCCATGCTCGTCAACTCGCCTCTTCAGGCGGGGAGTTCAGACAGCGGCCTGCTGTCCCACCGGTGCTGGGCCTGGCTGCGGATGGACCCGCGCCGGGGCGGGGTGCTGCCGCCCGCGCTGCGCCCCGGCGTCACCGTCGAGGAGGTCGTCGACTGGGCGCTCGGCATCCCGCTGATCCACTACCGCACCCCGGACGGCCGCTACCACCCGGCACCCCCCGACCGCACCTTCGCCGACCTGCTCCGGCACGGCTACCCGGACGGCTCGCGGCCGACCCCGGCGCACTGGGCCGCCCACCTCAACCAGCTCTGGACCAACACCAGGGTCCGCAACACCCTGGAGCTACGCGCCTCGGACGGCCCGCCGTACCCGCACATCCCGGCCGTCCCGGCGCTCTGGGCCGGGCTCAGCTACCACCCCGAATCCCTCTCCGCCGCCTGGGAGTTGCTCGGCCGCTACACCCTGCGCGACCACCGGGCCGCACTCGCCGAACTGCCCGCCCTCGGCCTGGCCACCCGCCTCGGCGGCGACCCGGTCCGCCCGCTCGCCGCCGAACTGCTGCGGCTGGCCCGGGCCGGGCTCGCCGCCCGGATCGCGGCCGGCCTCGAACCGCCGCACGTCCTCGGATACCTGGACCCGCTGGACGAGGTCCTCGCCACCGGCCGGACCTTCGCCGAGCAGTGCCGGGAACGCTGGCACGGCGACCTGCGCGGCGACCCGGCCCGCTACGTCGCCGCGCACCGGGTCTGAGGCCGGCCGGGGGGGCACGCACCACCCCGCGTCAGCAGTTCGTCAGCGGGGTGTCAGCAGCCCGTCAATCCGGGCCCCGGCACCGGCGGGCGGGTGGAAGCTGAACGGACCGCACCTGCAAGACCGGCAGGTCGCCCCGGAGGTGAGCCGCATGTCCGTCCTCGCTGCGTTCCGTTCCGTCGTCCCCGACGTGCGCCGCCACGGCCACGGACTGCGCACCGCCTGCGCGCGGGTCCTGGACCGCCTCGCCGCCGGCCCGCTCGACAACACCGTGCTCGGCGCCCTGGGCACGCCCCGCCCGGACACCCGGACACCCGGACACCCCGACGCCCGGACGCGGCCCGACCGCCAACGGGCCGCCCGCGGACGGCCATTCGGCGCAGCGCTCCCCCGGACGCGCGGGCCGGCCCCCGGCCGCGCGCCTATGGTGGGCGAATGACCGATCGTCGGACTGCCCGGCCTGGTGTCGCCCGGGTGGGCCACCTCGTCGCCGCCGCCGCTTTCGCCGTCTGCATGGCGGGCACCACGCTGCCCACCCCGCTCTACGGGCTGTACCAGGAGGAGCTCGGCTTCTCCGAGCTGACGGTGACGGTCGTGTTCGCCGTGTACGCCGTCGGCGTCATCGGCGTCCTGCTGCTGGTCGGCAACGTCTCGGACACCGTCGGGCGCCGGCCCGTGCTGCTCTGCGGGCTGGCCTGCTCGGCCGCCAGCGCGGTGGTCTTCCTGGCCGCGGACAGCGTCGCCCTGCTCTGCCTGGGCCGGCTGCTGTCCGGCTTCTCGGCGGGCCTGTTCACCGGCACCGGGACGGCGTACGTGCTGGAGCTCGCCCCGCCCGGGCACCGGGCCCGCGCGAGCTTCGTCGCGACCGCCGCCAACATGGGCGGGCTCGGCTGCGGACCGCTGCTGTCGGGCCTGCTCTCGCAGTACGCGCCGCACCCGCTGGTGCTGCCGTTCGCCGTGCACCTGGGGCTGCTCGCCGTCTCGTTCGCGCTCACCCTGCTGCTGCCGGAGACGGTCTCCGGGGCCCGCCCGCTGCGCACCGCCCGGGCCGCCCGGCCGACCCTGCCGCCGGAGGTCCGCCGGGTGTTGGTGCCGGCCGGGGTCGCCGCCTTCGCCGGCTTCTCCCTGCTGGGCCTGTTCACCTCGGTCAGCCCCGCCTTCCTCGGCTCCGGCCTGGGCGTCCACAACCGCGCGCTGGTCGGCCTGGTGGTCTTCACGGCCTTCCTCGCCTCCACCGTCGGCCAGCTCCTGGTGCCCCGGCTCGGCACCGCCCGGGCGATCCCGCTGGGCTGCCTGGTGCTGATCGCCGGAATGGCCCTGCTGGCCGCCTCGCTCGCCTGGAAGAGCCTGCCGCCGCTGGTGCTCAGCGCCCTGGTGGGCGGCGCCGGGCAGGGCATGGGCCTGCGCGGGGCGGTCGGCGAGGTGGCCGCCGCCGCTCCCGCCGCGCACCGCGGCGGCGCGCTCTCGGCCCTGTTCGTGGTCGCCTACTTCGGCATCTCGATCCCGGTCATCGGGGTGGGCCTGCTCACCGGGCCGCTCGGCCTGGCGCACGCGGGCCTGGTCTTCGCCGCCTGCATGGCCGCGCTCGCCGCCGCCTCCGGCCTCTACCTGCTGCGCCTGCCGCGCCCGGAGGCCTGACCCCCGCGCGCCGCCGTGCGCGCCCGCCGCGCGCCGCCCCGCGCGCGCCGACCACCGGCCGCCCGGCCGCGCTTGCCGCCCCGGCCGGGTACCGATAGACACGAGCCAGACACCCTGAGTGAAACCCGGAGGTCTCCGCCATGAGCGTGACGAGTCGGTACCTGGACGCCTGGGAGGGCTTCTGGCGCGACGCGCCCGAGGAACCCGGCTCGGTGATCTGGGACGCCGACCCGGCCCTCAGCGCCGAACGCCACCTCACGCTGTTCCGCCCCCACCTGGCGGACCCGGCGCTGCCCGTCGTCGACCTGGGCTGCGGCAACGGCACCCAGACCCGCTTCCTCGCCGAACGCTTCCCGCTCGCCCTCGGCGTCGACCTGTCCGGGGCGGCGCTGGACCGCGCCCGACGCGGGGACCCGGCCGGGCGGGCCGAGTTCACCCGGCTGGACGCCACCGACGCCGAGGCCGTCCGGGCGCTCCACCGCCGCCTCGGCGACGCCAACGTGTACGTGCGCGGGGTGATCCACCAGAGCGAGCCGGCCGACCGCCCACGGGTGGTCGAGGCCATCGGCGTCCTGCTCGGGGCACGCGGCCGGGCCTTCGTGTTCGAGCTCGCCGAGGCGGCCAAGGGCGTGCTGGGCGAGCTCGCCCGCGGCCCGGCCGGCCCTCCCCCGAAGCTGCGCCCGGTGTTCGCCCACGGGCTCACCCCCGCCGAGGTCGCCGACTCGGTGTTCCCCGAGTTGTTCCGCGCGGCCGGCCTCGACGTCCTGGCCACCGGCGAACTGCCGCTGGCCACCACGGAGTCCACGCCCGACGGCGCCCGGATCGAGCTGCCCGCGCACTGGCTGGTCGCCGGGCCGGGCGGCTGCGCGCCGCGCTGAGCGAGGGGCCGCCGGCTACTCCGCCGCGCCCTCGGGGCGGATGTTCAGGTTGCCGCGCAGGACGTTCGCCGGGTCGTACGCCTTCTTCACGGCCGCGAGCCGGGCGTAGCGCTCCGGGCCGTAGATCTCCCGCGCCCTGCGGTCGCCCTCGCCCTGCACGTAGTTGGCGTACGCCCCGCCGGTGCCGAAGGGCCGCAGGGCCTCCACCGTCGCGCGCGACCAGGCGATGTGCTCCGGGTCCTGCTCCGGGTCGGTCCAGTGCGCCTCCGCCGTCACCTGGAAGGGCGCGGCGCGGCCGGGGAAGGCGGAGTCCTCCTCGGGGACGTCGGCGATGGCCCCGCGCAGGAACTCGAAGTCGATCGAGCAGAGCGCGGACGGGTTGGCCCTGGTCGCCTCGACGAGCCGGGCGACGGCCTCGGGCGAGAGGTCCTCGACGTAGCAGGACTTGACGAAGTAGCGGTCGCCCCTGGGCTCGCTGCTGTCGCCGAGCGCCTGCAGCTGCGGGTACGACATCGGGATGCTGATCCGGGCCGCGGGCGCGACCTCCCGGTAGAGCTCCTCGGTCCGCGCCCGGCCCTCCTCCTCGTCCCCGGTCCACACCGCCAGGAGCAGCAGCGCGGGCCGCCCGCGCAGGTGCTCCGGTATCCACTCCTGCTCGCCCGCGCGCTTCAGCCCGCCGACGGTGTGCAGGCCCACGGGCTGCCGCCCGGTGTACTCGCGGTAGGCGGCCAGGGCGTCCGGGACGTCGTCCAGGGCGTAGACGCCCATGCTGAACAGGGCCGGCCCGACCGGGCGCAGCCGCAGGGTGAAGCGGGTGACCACGCCGAAGTTCCCGCCTCCGCCGCGCAGCGCCCACAGCAGTTCGGGGTGGCTCTCCTCGGTGGCCTCGACGACCGAGCCGTCGGCGAGGACGACCTCGGCGGCGAGGATGTGGTCACAGGTCAGGCCCCAGCGCCGGGCGAGCCAGCCGTACCCGCCGCCGAGGGCGAGCCCGCCCAGACCGGTGTGGGAGATCACGCCCGCGGGGCAGGCCAGTCCGTACGGCGCCGTGGCCTGGTCGAGGTCGCGCAGCAGGCAGCCGCCCTGGGCCTCGGCGGTGCGGGCCCGCGGGTCGACGGTGACGGCGCGCATCGGCGACAGGTCGATCATCAGGGCGCCGTCGGCGACGGCGCTGCCGCCGACGTTGTGGCCGCCGCCGCGGACGGTGACGTCGAGGCCGTGGGCCGCCGCGAAGCGCAGCGCCTCGCCGACGTCCGCCGCGCTGCGGCAGCGGGCGATGTGGGCGGGGCGGCGGTCGTGCATGCCGTTCCACACGGCGCGGGCCTCGTCGTACCCGGCGTCGCCGGGGCTCAGCCAGTGCCCGGGCGGTGCCGCCTGCGGCGCGACGTCCTCCGGAGTGTCCTGCGGCATGGTGGCGGCCCCTCTCCCTCACGGCGTCACGGCCGGGCGAGGGGCTCCGTCAGCCGGTGCGCCGCCCACCGTGACCGATGCATGGCGCACACACGATAGGTGGACCACCGGCCGCATGGGGGTGAATTCCTGGCCACAGGTCGGGTTTCGGCCATCCTCCGGGCCGACCTGAACCCGCCGGGACCGACCGTTCCGTCGGTCCGCCCGCCGGTGATCTCCGCTGGTCATCCGTGGATCTCCCGGCGCGCCGCGCAAGGAGCGTCCGCCCGCTGGATCTTGGCGCGTTTGCGGGGACGGAGCGACGAAAGCGTTCGAACAATCGGGGTCGCCGTGTTTTGCTTCCCCGGACATGACATCGGTCGGCGCGGCGGCGACGGGGTGAGGGATGGCAGGGACCGAAGGTGCTCCGGGCGGGCCGCGTCCGTCGGGCGTGGCCCGTTACCGCACCCGCGGCGTCCCCGACCTGCACCACCGCTTCATCCGTGACGCCCGCTCGCACGACTGGGAGCCGGCCGAGGTGGTCCACCGGGCCCTGCGGGACCGCACCGACCCGGCCCCGCCCTCCGAGCTCTCCTGGCTGATCGCCAGCGGCAGCACCTACGCCGAGCAGGTCGGCATGGACGTGGCGGCCGGTCTGCTGCACGCCTGCCCGGAGGGCGACATGAAGCTGGTGCTCGCCACCGCGGTCGCCGACGAGGCCAAGCACTCGGCCGTCTTCCACCGCTACGCGCACGCCGTCGCCGGGTCGGTCAAGGACCCGGGGGACGCCGTCGAGGAGCTGTCGCACGACCTGTGGTCGCTGGACGACTACACCGCCCGCTTCCTGGCCCACACCCTGGCCGAGGGCTTCGCCGCCGACGAGTTCCGCTGGTTCGACGAGGGCCTGCGCGGGGACGGCCTGGGCGAGGTGTACCGGCTGGTGCGCCGGGACGAGTCCCGCCACGTCGCGCTCGGCATGGCCTACCTCACCCACGGACCCGGTGCGGACCGACTGCGCCGCCTGCCCGCCGAGTTGCTGCTCGCCGCCGAACAGGTGGTGCTGAGGCACAACGACGTGGACAAGCTGTCCGAGCTGGTGCACCGGCTGCTGCCCGGTACGCCGGCACCCCGTGTCGCCGCCTGGCTCCGGGCGCGGCACGCCACCCGCATGCGGGTGCTCCTGAACGTCCGGGACGACCGGCAAGAACTGTCCCGGCGCCGCAAATCCCCGCGAGAACACATGGAGGTGTGATGGAGATCAAGAAGGTTGCCGTCCGCGCTGAGACCAAGGCGGCCAACAAGTACAGCGTGAGCACACGCCGCGCCGCCAAGTAAGCGCGCATCTGTACCGAGGCGGCCGTACCCCCGGTGGTACGGCCGCCTCTCCACTGTTCCGCGAGTCCGAAAGGCCAGGGAATGCGTATCGCGCTCGTCTCCATGCCGTGGCAGGCCCTGGAGATGCCGTCGCTCCAGGTCGGTCTCCTGCACGCGCTCGTCACCCGGGAACGGCCGGCGGACGAGGTCACCGAGTACCACGGGTGGCTGCGCTGGGCCGAGTTCCTGCTGGAGCACAGCGACGGCGAACTGACCCCGATGGAGTACATGACCGTCGCCGACGACCAGGTGTTCGACGGCTTCGGCGACTGGGTCTTCTCGGGCTGCCTGTACGACGACGAGCACTGGGGCACCGAGCAGCTGACCGCCTACGCGGAGCGCACCGGGTCGTCGATCGACAGCCTGCTGCGGATGCGGCCGCACGCCGCCCGGTTCATCGCGGAGGCCGCCCGTGAGGTGCTCGCCGGCGACCCCGACGTGGTCGGCATGACCACCACCTTCCTGCAGAACGTGCCCTCGCTGGCCCTCGCCCGGGAGATCAAGCGGCTGCGGCCCGAGGTCGTCACCGTGCTGGGCGGCAGCAACTGCGACAGCGTCATGGGCCACGCCCTGCACCGCAACCACCGCTTCCTGGACCACGTCGTGCGCGGCGAGGCCGAGAGGGCGTTCCCGGCGCTGCTCGCCCACCTGGAGCGCGGCACCGCCCCCGCGGACGTCCCCGGGGTCTGCTGGTGGGACGGCGACACCTCGCGCGCCAACCGGGAGGCCAAGGGCACCGTGCCCGTCGGGCTGCTGCCCAGCCCCGACTTCGACGCCTGGCAGGAGTCCTTCGACGCCTCCCCGGTGGCCGAGTTCGTCGAACCCAAGCTCGTGGTGGAGGGCGCCCGGGGCTGCTGGTGGGGCGAGAAGCACCACTGCACCTTCTGCGGGCTCAACGGCAGCCTGATGGAGTTCCGCTCCAAGAGCGGCGAGCAGCTCTGGTCCGAGATCGAACGGCTCGTCCACCGGCACAAGTTGCTCGACGTCATCACGGTCGACAACATCATCAGCATGGACTACTTCCGTGACTTCCTGCCACGGGCCGCCGAGAGCGAGTGGGACCTGCGCATCCACTACGAGGTGAAGTCGAACCTCAGCCAGGAGCAGATCGCCCTGCTGGGCCGCGCCCGGGTCACCCACGTCCAGCCCGGCATCGAGAGCCTGAACAGCCGGGTGCTCGGCCTGATGGACAAGGGGGTCACCGGCGCCCGCAACGTCCGTACCATGCGGGAGTGCGAGAACCACGCGCTCACCTGCGTCTGGAACTACCTCTACGGGTTCCCGGGCGAGCACGACGAGGACTACACGGAGATCATCGACCAGATGCCGGCGCTGCGTCACCTCCAGCCGCCGGGCGGTGCCACCCGCATCGCCCTGGAGCGGTTCAGCCCGCACTTCACCAACCCCGCGCTGGGCTTCACCGAGCGCCGCCCGGCCGACATCTACCAGCACGTCTACCAGCTGCCGCGGGAGGAACTGGAGGACCTGGTCTACCTGTTCGACGCCCCGGCCACCGGCATCCAGGGCGAGCTGGAACGACGGCTGGTGGAGGAGATCGACCGCTGGACGGAGGCCTACCCGTCCTCCCGGCTCCTGCTCGAACCGGCCGCGGACGGCGACGGCGGCGAGGACGGCGACCTGCTCGTCCACGACGAACGCGAGGGCTGGCCGCGGCGCACCCACCGGCTGACCCACTGGCGGGCCGCCGCGTTCCGCGAACTGGACCACGGCCGGACGATCCCCGCCCTGCACCGCCGCCTGGCCGAGGCCGGGCACCACGTCCCACTGGCCGAGCTCACCTCCTGGGGTCGTGAACTCCTCGCGCACGGGCTGGTGTTCAAGGACGGCGACACCCTGCTCGCGCTGCCCACCCGGGCGGTTCCGGTCCGCGCCCCCGGCCAGGACGCCCCGCTCCTCGCCGCCGTACCGACCCCCGAGGAGGTGGCGTGATGCCGATCGCCAAGCCCTCCCTGGCCGCGCCCGACCGGCCGGAGCTGCCGGACGCGCTGCCGTACCGGATGGACGGCCGGCTGGTCGTCCTCACCGAGCCGGTCCCGCTCGGCGCGGGCGGGCGGCCCGCCGCCGAGGCCGTCCGGCTGCTGCGCGAGTGCCAGAGCCACGTCCTCCCGGTGCACTGGTCCCTGGCGCCGGGGGACCCGGTGCTGCGCGAGCCGGCGGCCGCCGACTTCGCCCTCCACCACCTGCACCACCTGCCGCCGCCCGCCGACGCGTCCGGGGGTACCGGGGACGCGGCCCCGGCGGGCCCGGCGGCCGGACGGGCGCTGGCCGACTGGCGCGCCACGTACGGGTACGGGCGGTTCTACTACCGGCAGGGCCCGGGCTTCCTCCAGGTCAGGGACCGCCGGGACCCGGACGCCTCGGCCCGCTTCGCCCTGGACCACCCCGACCTGGTGGCCACCTTCCGGACCTGCCTGACCCCCACCGCCCTGGACGACCTCAGCGGTACGGGCCGTGAGGCGGTGTCCGTACTGGCGTCCGAGGGCCTGGTGCTCGTCACCCGGGGCTGGGCGGTGACACTGCCTCCGCGCATCCGCCACTGGACCGTGCCCGACACAGGAGTCTGATACATGGGATCTTCCACGGCCGAGGAGTCGTCCGTACCCGCGGAGTCCGGCCCGCCCGCGACGCCGCCCCCGGCCCCGGAATCCGTACCGCTGCGCCGGCACCGGCCGCTGCTGCTGCTGGTCACCGAGCAGATGACCAGCTCGGTGGGGCGGCAGGTCACCGCGCTGGCGCTGCCGCTGCTGGCCATCGCCCACCTGCACGCCGGCCCGCTGGGCTCCTCGGCGCTGATGGCGATGACCTACCTGCCCGGCGTCCTGCTCAGCCCGCTGATCGGCGTCGCCGTCGACCGGGCCCGGCTGCGGCGGATGCTGGTCGCGGTCTCCTGGCTGCAGGTCCCCGCCATCGGCAGCGTGCCGCTCGCGGCCGCGCTGGACGGCCTGACCTGGCCGCACCTGTTCGCCGCGGCCGCCGCCTCCGGGGCGCTGAGCTCCGCCCAGAGCGTCGCGCTGCAGTCCTGTCTGCCCCGCGTGGTGCCCACGGAACGCCTGCTGCCGGCCAACTCCTCGCTCACCGGGGCCCGGACCATCGGCCTGATCGGCGGGCCGGCGCTCGGCGGCATCCTGATCGGCGTGATCGACCCGGCCCCGGCGCTGCTGGTGGAGTGCGCCGCCTACCTCGTCGGCGGGGCCCTGTTCCTCGCGCTGCCCGCCTCGCTGAACCGGTCCGCGCAGGAGGCGGGCAGCGGTGCGCGCTCCCGCGTCGAGGCGCTGAAGGAGGGCCTCGCGGTCATCCGGCGCGAGACCCTGCTGCGCCGCCAGGCGCTGGCCGCGGCCGGGCTCAACCTCGGCGGCGGGGCCGGCGGCGGGCTGTTCATCCTGTACGCCGACCGGGAGCTGCAGCTGCCCCCGTGGCAGCTCGGCACGGTCTACGCCGCGTACGCCGTCGGCATGGGCACCGGGGTGCTGGCCGCGACCTCCGTCACCCGGGCGCTGGGCATGGCCCGGGCCATCCGGCTGTGCGCCGTCGGCGCCGGGGCGGCCCTCTTCCTCATCCCGGCGGCCTCCCTCGGGCTGCCGTTCCCGGTGCTGGTCCTGTACCAGTTGCTGTTCGGGCTGCTGGCCACCGTCTGGTCGATCGCCATGACCACCGGACGCCAACTCGTCACCCCCGCGCACCTGTTGGGCCGGGTCAACGCCTTCCTGGGGGCCGTGCTGACCGCCACCCTGCCGGTCGGCGCCTTCGTCGGCGGGTGGCTCGCCTCCCGGGTCGGCATCGTGCCGGTGCTGGTCGGCGCCGCGGCCGTCGCCCTGGCGGGCGCGAGCAGCCTCTGGTTCCCGCGCGACATGCTCGCCGGGATCGAGCGGGCGGCCGAGGCGAAGAAGTCCTGAGTCCTGAGGCCTGAGGCGTGAGGCGTGAGGCCTGACGCGAGTCCTGAGGTGCGAGGCCCCGGGCCCGAGTCCCGGGGCCTGCGCCGAAGCCCCCCGAGTCCGTCACCGAAGAAGCAGGAGGACGCATGCCCGGCACAACGGGAACCGTGCTCGTCACCGGAGCGAGCAGCGGCATCGGAGCGGCCACCGCGCGCCGGCTCGCCGCCCGCGGACACGACCTGGTGCTGATCGCCCGGCGCGAGGACCGCCTGAAGGCGCTGGCCACGGAGCTGTCCGCCGGGCACGGCACCGCCGCCGTGGCGGTGCCCCTCGACCTGGAGCGCACCGACGAGCTGTCCGACGCGCTGACGGACGTCCTCGCGGCCCTGCCGAGTCCGCTGGCCGGCGCGGTGCTGGCGGCCGGGCACGGCCGCGGCTACGGCCCGGTGCGGGAGGCCGACTGCGCGCCCTGGGAGTCCCAGCTGCGCGTCAACCTGCTGGCCCCGATGGTCGTCACGCGCCGGCTGCTGCCCGAACTGGACGCCACCGGCGGGGACCTGGTCCTGATCGGCTCCCTGTTCGGCACCCGGCCCTCGCCCGGCTACGCGGCCTACGCCGCGACCAAGCACGGCCTGGCCGGCTTCGTCCGCTCGCTCGCCGAGGAGGAACGGCCGGCCGGCGGCTGCCGGATCTGCCTGGTCTCCCCCGGCGCCACCAACACCGAGTTCGCCTCGGTGCTCTCCGGGGCCGCGGCCCCGCGCGTCCACGACGTCACCGACTGGCCGTACCACCCGCTGCTCGCCGAGGACGTGGCGGCCGCCGTCGAGTGGGCGATGAGCCGACCCGGACACGCCCGGGTCACCGAGCTCACCATCGACCCCACCGACGCCCGGTACTGAGCGGCCCGGCGGCCGCGGGCGATCCCGTCCCGCCCAGGCGCTCTCAGGCCCGGCCGAGGACGCGGTCGACGGTGATCTCGATGACCACCCGGTCGGGGTTGACCCGCGGCTCGCGGTAGCGCTCGGCGTAGCGGCGCTCCGCCTCGGCGACCTGCTCGGGCTCGTCGCGGACGACGGCCACGCCCTCCAGGGTCGACCAGCGGGCCCGGTCCACCTGGCAGACCGCGACCCGCAGGCCCTCGGGCCCGGCCTCCGCCACGTTGCGGGCCTTGCGGCTGGTGCGGCTGGTGATCACCCGGGCGGTCCCCGTCTCCGGCTGGTACGTCACCCCGACCGGCACCACGTGCGGCGTGCCGTCCGGGCGGGTGGTGGTCAGCGTGGAGATGTGCCGCTCCCGCCAGAAGGCGAGGAACGGTTCGTCGAGGTCGCGCGGGTCATGGGCCATGATCGGATGGTACGGCCCCCGGGGAACGGTCGTTCCCCGGGGGCCGTACCGGTGGAGCGTCAGTGCCCGCGGGCGATCCACTCCGGCAGGGCCGGGGCCTCGGCGCCGATGGTCGTCGGGTCGCCGTGGCCGGTGCGCACCACGGTCTCGGCCGGGAGCGTCAGCAGCCGCCCGCGGATCGAGTCGACGATCGTCGGGAAGTGCGAGAACGACCGGCCGGTGGCGCCCGGGCCGCCCTGGAACAGGGTGTCGCCGGTGAAGACGGTGCCCAGCGCGGGCGCGTACAGGCAGACCGCGCCCGGCGCGTGGCCCGGGGTGTGCAGCACCGTCAGCTCGGTGCCGGCCACCTCGATCCGCTGGCCGTCGGCCAGTTCGCCGTCCGGCAGCCGCTCGGGGTGGGTGAGCTTCCACAGCGGCAGGTCGTCCGGGTGCAGCAGGATCGGCGCACCGGTGCGGGCGGCGAGCGCCGGGGCCGCGTCGATGTGGTCGTTGTGCGCGTGGGTGGAGACGATCGCCAGCAGCCGGCGCCCGCCGAGCGCGGCCTCGATGGCCTCGGCGTCGTGCGCGGCGTCGATCACCACCGCCTCCTCGTCGTTGCCGACGATCCAGACGTTGTTCTCCACCTCCCAGCTGCCGCCGTCGAGTTCGAAGGTGCCGGCCGTCACCAGCCGGTCGATGCGCGTCCCCTCGCTCACAGGACCACCACCGAACGCAGGACGTCGCCCTGGTGCATCCGCTCGAAGGCCTGCTCCACCTGGTCGAGCTCGATGGTCTCGGTGACGAAGGCGCCGAGGTCCAGGCGGCCCTGGAGGTGGAGGTCGATCAGCATCGGGAAGTCCCGCGAGGGCAGGCAGTCGCCGTACCAGGAGGACTTCAGCGCACCGCCGCGCCCGAAGACGTCGAGCAGCGGCAGCTCCAGCGTCATCTCCGGGGTCGGCACGCCGACCAGGACGACGGTGCCGGCCAGGTCGCGGGCGTAGAAGGCCTGCTTGTAGGTCTCCGGCCGGCCGACCGCCTCGACCACGACGTCCGCGCCGTGGCCGCCGGTCAGCTCGCGGATCGCCTCGACCGGGTCGGTGGTGCGGGAGTTGACGGTGTGGGTGGCGCCCAGTCGGCGGGCGGTCTCCAGTTTGCGGTCGTCGATGTCCACCGCGATGATCTTCGCGGCGCCCGCCAGCCGGGAGCCCATCACGGCCGCGCCGCCGACGCCGCCGCAGCCGATCACCGCGACCGAGTCGCCCCGGCCGACGTTGCCGGTGTTGATCGCCGCACCGAGGCCCGCCATCACGCCGCAGCCCAGCAGGCCGGCGACGGCCGGCTCGGCGGCCGGGTCCACCTTGGTGCACTGGCCGGCCGCGACCAGGGTCTTCTCGGCGAACGCGCCGATGCCCAGCGCCGGGGACAGCTCGGTGCCGTCCAGCAGCGTCATCCGCTGCTCGGCGTTGTGGGTGTTGAAGCAGTACTGCGGGCGGCCCCGCTCGCACGCGCGGCACTGGCCGCACACCGCGCGCCAGTTGAGGACCACGAAGTCGCCGGGCTCGACCTCGGTGACGCCCTCGCCGACCGACTCCACGATGCCCGCGGCCTCGTGGCCGAGCAGGAACGGGAACTCGTCGTTGATGCCGCCCTCCCGGTAGTGGAGGTCGGTGTGGCAGACGCCGCACGCCTGGATCCGGACCACCGCCTCGCCCGGGCCAGGGTCCGGCACCACGATCGTGGTCACCTCCACGGGCGCGCCCTTGGCGCGCGCGATGACTGCCTTGACCTGCTGGGGCATCCGATTCCACCTCCGTCGGCCGGTGCGGCTCTGCACCGGCGTGACCTGCGACAAAAGACTGCGAGACCTACTGCCCACGAAGCGTATCGCCCGCCCGGGCCGGGCTCCGGCGGGGCGTACCCGCCGAAGGTGCGGCGCGGCCGTACGAGTGGGGGCGCGCGGGTGGCGATGAGCGCCTGTCAGTGCGCCTCGAAGTGCCCGGAAAGCACCGGCGTTGGCTGGAAGTGCCGCAGACGGGCGGCCCGCCGCCCACGTACGGTCGTAGCTGAGACGGTCCACGCGACCACGCTCAGCACACCCGCCCCACCCGTCGGCGCGCGACCGCGCGCCGACCGCGCCGCGGGCGTTCCGACCGTACGCCCCCGCACATTTCGCGCCACCCCCCGTAGGAGCCCGACCGCACCCGGCCCGTGTCGAGCCGCCAGCCGGCCGCACCACCCGTCCCCCTGCACCATCCCCGGATCCACCCCCCGTCGGGCCGCACCCCGCGGCCCACCGCTCTGGAGTCTGGAGTACGGATGTCCACCGAGAACAGTGCGACCAGCGCCGGTACCGCCCCGCTCCCCCCGTTGCACTGCATGCGCCGGCTCGAACCCGGTCCGCCCCGCCTCGCCGCGCTGCCCACCGGCACGCCGGTCTGGCTGGTCAGCCGGCACGCCGACGTGCGCCAGGTGCTGACCGACCCGCGGCTGGGCCGCGCCCCGCTCTACGCGCCGGACGCCCCGCCGATCACGGTCACGCCCAACATCCTGGACGACCCGCAGGGAATGCTGAACATCGACGGCACCGAGCACCAGCGGCTGCGCCGCACCGTGCAGCGGGCCTTCACCCCGCGCGCGATCGAACGCTGGCGGCCCTGGGTGGCCTCGGTGGTCGAGTCGCTGATCGACGAGCTGATCGACCACGGCTCCCCCGCCGACATCATCGCCGGCTACTCCCGCCCACTGCCGGTGGCGGTGATCAGCCGGCTGATGGGCCTGGACAACCTGGACGGCAACCGGCTCGCGCACTGGAGCGACCACGCGCTCTCCATCACCGCCCACAGCGCCGACGAGATCGTCACCGCGATGACCGAGTTCGCCGCCTTCGGCGCCGAGGTGATCGCCGAACGCCGCGCCGCCCCCGGCGAGGACCTGGTGAGCAGTCTGCTCGCGGCCGCCGCCGAGGACGGCTCGATCACCGAGGGCCAGCTGGTCGCGCTGGTCATCGGCCTGGTCGTGGCCGGGCACGAGACCACCATGACCAGCCTCGGCAACGCCCTGGTCTACCTGCTCCAGGACGGCCGCGAGGCCTGGCAGCGGCTCGCGGCCGACGAGGCCGGCGCCGCCGCCGCGACCGAGCAGCTGCTGCGCGCCGTCCCGCTCGGCGACGCCCAGGAGCACATGCCCGGACTGATGCGCCGCACCGTCGAGGACGTCGAGATCGGCGGCGTGGTCATCCCGGCCGGCAGCGTGGTCGCCGCCGACGCCGCCGCCGCCAACCACGACCCGTCGGTCTTCACCCAGGACCTGCGCACCGAGCTGTTCTCCCCGCTGGCCGCGCCCACGCTCACCTTCGGCGCCGGGCCGCACCACTGCCTGGGCGCCTGGCTGGCCCGGATGGAGCTGGAGCTCGCCCTGCACCGGCTGGCCCGCCGGCTGCCCGCCCTGCGGCTGGCCGACCCGGTCGAGCTGATCGACTGGCGGCGCGGTCTGCTCACCCGCAGCCCGAACGCCCTGCGGGTGGTCTGGTGACGGGCCGCGCCGACACCGAGCCGGTGCTCGTCCGGGTCGACCGGGACCGCTGCATCGGCTCCGGGATGTGCGCCCGCAGCGCCCCCGACTCGCTGGCCCTGGGCGCCGACGGGCTGGCCGCACCGCTGGCCGAGTACGCGGACGGCGGCGCGGAGTTGACGGACGGGCTGAGCGAGGCGGTGGACTTCTGCCCGGTGGAGGCGCTCAGCCTCCACTCGGCCCGCGGCGGCTACCGGATCGACCCCGCGGAGTGAGTCCGCCCCGGTGGCGCCCGCCCGCTCCGCCGACGACGGCGACGACGGCGACGGCGGCGACGGCGGCGACGGCGACGGGCGCCACCGGGAACCTCCGGCACGCCGACTGATCGATGAGCCCGGCTAATGGGTCGATGAGCTCATCGATCTTGTCCGGCCCCTTCGCCGGCTGGTGAGCTGGCCGCATGACGAACGCCGAAACCCTTGCCCCACCGGCCGGTTCATCCACCGGCCTGCGCTGGTCCCCGGTCCTCGCCGTCGCGCTCGCCACCTTCACCGTGGTGTCCTCCGAGATGATGCCGGTCGGCCTGCTCACCCCGATGTCCCGCAGCCTCGGGGTCACCGACGGGGTCACCGGCCTGTCCCTCACCATCACCGGCCTGATCGCCGCCGTCCTCTCCCCGTTCGCCCCGCTGCTCGTCGGCCGGCGCGACCGCCGGACCGTCCTGGTCGCCTTCATGCTGCTCCTCGCCCTGGCCGACGCGGTGACCGCGCTGGCACCGGACTTCGCCGTCCTGGCCGCCGGACGCGTCCTGCTCGGCGTCGCCATGGGCATCGTCTGGGGCCTCGCCGCCGGCATCGGTCCGCGCCTCGCCGACGGTCCGCGGATCGCGCTCGCCATGACACTGGTCTTCTCCGGCATCTCCATCGCCTCCGTCCTCGGCGTCCCGCTGGGCACCTACCTGGCGGCCCTGCTCGACTGGCGCGCCGCGTTCTGGGCGCTCGCCCTGCTCGGCGCCGGGTCCGCCGCCGTGCTCGCCGCCACGCTGCCCGCGCTGCCCGCGCACGAGCGCGGACGGCTCGGCGGACTGGCCGGCGCGCTGCGCCACCGGGGCGTCGCCGCCGGGATCGCGATCACCGGCCTCGTCGTGCTCGGCCACTTCGCCGGCTACACCTACGTCCGGCCGGTCCTGGAAGCCGAGGCGGGCCTCGGCAGCGGCGTGCTCGCCGCCTGCCTGCTGGTGTACGGACTCGCGGGCGTCGCCGGGAACTTCACCCTCGGCCCGCTGTCCGGGCGCCGCCCGAAGACGGCCGTCGCCCTCGCCCTCAGCGGCGTCGCCCTGGCCGCCGCCCTGCTCGCGTACGCCACCGGCGTCGTCGCCGTGCTGCTCGTCCTGGTCGTCTGGGGCGCCTCGTACGGCGGGGTGTCGGTCTCCACCCAGACCTGGGTCCGCACCGCCGCCCCGGCCCGGTTCGAGGCCTCGGCGGCGGTCTGGGCGGGCGTGTTCAACGCGAGCATCGCGCTCGGCTCCTTCGCCGGCGGCCTGGTCGTCGACCGGGCCGGGAACCGCGCGGTCCTGTTCACCGCGGCCGGACTGGCGGCCGTCGGGCTGCTGCTCGCCCTGCTCACCCGGCCGCGCGAGCGGCGGCCCGGCCGGCAGGGCAGCCAGCCGGTGTAGTCCCGGCTCAGTCGACGTGCGCGGCCAGCAGTTCGACGAACTCCGCCGCCAGCCGGTGCGGCCGCCGCTCGTTCCGGACCACCTCCAGCGCGGTCGGCTCCAGCTCGGGCACCGGCAGGAAGCGGATGTCCGGCCGCTGGACGTACGTCGTGCTGCGCTCGCACAGCAGCAGCCCCTGGCCGGTGCTGGCCACCATCGACAGTCCCTCCTGGATGGTGGCCGCACCCGCCGGGTAGCACAGCTCCCGTCCGTCCGGCGTCCGCCGGGGCGCGTTCACCCGCCGCCAGTACTCGGGCGCCGGGCCGCGCGGCTCGACCAGCGGCAGCGCGGCCAGCTCCTCGGCGCTCACCCCGTCCGCCCCGCCGAGGCGCCGCGCCGCGGAGAACGCCACGTACACCGGCTGCCGGGAGAACTCCAGCAGCACCTCCAGCCCCGGCTCCCGGCACGGGGCGAGCACGATGGCCAGGTCGATCTCACCTCGGGCGAGCTGCGAGAACGGGTCCGCCCACGGCAGTTCGACCAGCCGCGCCGTACCCTCCGGCAGGCTCGCGATCACCCGGGCCACCGGCTCGTACACCGCGCACTGGAAGCCCAGCCGCAGCGGCCGGGCGGTGGCCGCTCCGGCCCGGGCGGCCTCGTACCCCTCCCGCAGCCGCTCGAAGGCGGGCACCACCTGCTCGGCCAGCGCCCGTCCCAGCGCGGTCAACTCCACGCGGCGGCTGGTCCGTCGGAACACCGGGGCGCCGACCCGGCTCTCCAGCCGCTTGATCAGCTGGGACACCCGCCCCTGCGAGACGCCGAGGCGCTCCGCCGTCCGCCCGAAGTGCAACTGGTGGACGAGGACGGAGAAGCACTCCAGCTCCTGCAACGGCAGCTCGGGCAGGACGGCTGTCCCGGAGGCTCCGGGGGCCGGCGTCGGTCGTTCCACCCCGGCAGTCTACGCCCGGCCGGCCTGCCGGTCCGCGGGCCGGCAGGCCAGCAGGGCGCGGAGCTCGGCGGCCGGGTCGCCCTCGTGGTACGGGCGTTCGCTCGGCTCGATGTGGTCCAGGAACTCCTGGTACCGCAGGGCGTAGGACAGGTGGTAGAGCGGCTCGGCGAGTTCGAGGGCGCGCCCCGGGTCGGAGCCGGGGGCGTGCCGCCGCCAGGCCTCCGTCCACACCCGGGCGTGGTGCTGCCAGGCCTCCTCGCCGAGGTAGGCGCGCGGGCGCAAACCGTCCAGGGCCGGGTGGCCGAGGCAGGAGTCGCTGTAGTCGACGACCACCGTGCCCGTGCCGTCGGAGCGCCAGTTGCCGGGGTGGAAGTCGCCGTGCAGCAGCGTCTCGGGCAGGCCGCAGCCGGCGAGCCGGTCCAACAGCCCGGGCAGTTCGGCGGCGAAGCCGGCCAGGCGCTCCAACTCTTCGGGCGTCAGGTCGGTCTCCTCGGCGAGCCGGTCCAGCCGCGCCGTCAGCTGGGCCGCCAGGGCGCGGGGGGTGCGGTCGCGCAGGCCGGCCAGGTCGGCCGGGCGGTCGGCGAGCGCCGCCTGGGCGGCGACGAGCCGGGGGACGACCTCGGCGACGGTCCCGGCGGACGGGCTCCAGCAGTCCTCGCCGGGGACGTGGTCGAGCAGCAACCGCCCCGTCGGGGCGTCGGCGGCGAGGACGGTGGGGACGAGCCGGGGGTCGACGCTGCCGAACAGCGCGATGACCTCGCCCTCCCGGGCGTTGAACGCGGGCGTCGTGGTCTTCAGCCAGGCGTCGGCCCCGGTGGAGGTGGGCAGGCGGAAGAGGCCGGAGAGGTTCCACGTCCGGACCTGCCGCGCGGGCGCGGCCAACGGGCGGCCGACGGCGGCGAGTTCCGCCTCCGCCCAGGCCAGCGCCTCCCGCAGCCCGGCGGGCGTGGCCCAGGCGGCCCGGTGCTCCGCGGGGCCGAGCAGCGCGGCCGTGCCGCCGTCCGGGGCCCCGGACTCGATCCCGGTCGGCCGGAGCAGCGCCTCGGCGTGGTAGCGCACCCGCCCGCCGTGGCCGGGCTCCCCGCTCCGGCCCTCGACCAGCCGCGCCACCAGCACCGGCACCCCGGCCGCTTCCGTCGCCCGGGCGACCACCTCGTCCACGGAGGACCACCAGCCGAGTTCCACCTCGAAGGGGCCCAGCTGCCCGAAGTACTCGTCGCCGTACGTCAGATCGACCGTCACGGTCCGGTTGCTCGCTCGCTGCATCGGAGCAGCTTCGCCCACCAGGGCGGACGGGCGCGACCGATTTTCCGCGCCCGCCGACCGGAGGGCCGCGGCCCGCGCCCGTTCGCGCTCCGCCTCCGCCGCGGCCCGCGCCCGGTCGGACGCGAAGACGAGCCGGAGGGCCAACTCGTCCAGGGCCTCCGCCGTCTCCTCCCGCCAACCGGCGAGGCGGGCCGGGTCGCTCCCGTCGGGTCTGCGCGCCCGCACCGAACGCAGTTGCCGGAGCGATCGCTTGAGCGCGGAGTCGAGCACGGGAGCTTCTTCCGGAGGCGGCCTGCACCGAGGGGTTCGGCCCCGCTCAGAGGGCCGGAGGCGGCGCTAGCCGATGGCCACCGCCGTGCCGGAGACCCGCACCCGGGTGTCCCCGGCCCGCAGTTCGACCCGCAGCAGGCCCGGACGGCCCAGGTCGTCGCCCTGATGGAGCGTCAGCACCGCCGGAGCCGTCACCGCGCCGAGGTCCCGCAGGTACGCGCCGAAGGCGGCCGCGGCGGCGCCGGTGGCCGGGTCCTCGACCACGCCGCCGACCGGAAACGGGTCGCGGACGTGGAAGACCTCGGGGGCCTCCCGCCAGGCGAGCTGCAGGGTGGTCAGGTCGCGGGCGCGCATGTGGTCGGCGAGGCCGTCGAAGTCGTAGTCGAGCCGGGCCAGCCGCTCGCGGGTGGCGACCGCCAGGACGAGGTGCCGGGCGCCGGCGTAGGCGAGCCGGGGCGGCAGGGCCGGGTCGAGGTCCGCGGCGGACCAGCCGAGCAGGGCGAGCGCCTCCGCCACGTCGGCCGCCGGCACCTCCTCGACCTTCGGCTCGACGCTGGTGAGGGTGGCGCGCAGCAGTCCGTCGGCGCCGCGCTCGACCTCGACCGGGACGTCCCCGGCCGCGGTCGCGAAGACGTACTGCCCGGGGCCGGTGCGCTCGGCCAGGGCGACGGCGGAGCCGACCGTCGCGTGGCCGCAGAACGGCACCTCGGCGAGCGGGCTGAAGTACCGTACGCGGTAGGTCCCTTCGGCCGGTCCGGGGGTGAGGAAGGCGGTCTCGGAGTACCCGACCTCGGCGGCGACGGCGAGCATCCGCTCGTCGGTCAGCCCGGTGGCGTCGAGTACCACGCCGGCCGGGTTGCCGCCCTCGGGGCGGGTGGCGAAGGCGGCGTAGCGGAGGATCTCGGGAGCGGCGTCGTCGGTCATGACCGGAGGAACGCGCGCGCGGCGATCACTGTTCCCCGCTCACCGCGGCACCGTCCCGGGGGAGTCCGAGCCGGGCGCCGCCCGCCGGGTCGAGCCCGTGGAGGGTGTACCGCCCGCGCCCGGTCCGCCGCCGGGGCGGGCCGCCGGATGGGATGATCGTCCGCATGGCCCTGACCCCTTACCAGCAGCAGCTCCGCGACCGGATCACGGCCGCCGGGGTGACCTCCCCGCCGGAGCCGTGGCGGCCGGTCGGCGGGGGGCCGATCGCCGTCGGCGGGCTGCTCGGCATCGGTTTCGCCGTCCACCCGGAGAGCGGCCACGACCTGGTGCTGACGGTCTCGCACAGCGGCCACGGCCTGTTCGACGCGGTGACCGGCCTCAAGCTGGCCCGCGACCACGAGCCCGCCGAGGACCCGGACGGCCCGGACCTCGCCTGCCCCGGCCTCGGCCAGGTCGCCGACGTGCGCGTCCCGGTGGCGGGGATGTGGGGCGGCGGACTGCACACCTCCGCCGAGGGCGGCTGGCACGTCGAGGTGGCCGCCCCGGAGTGGCCGCACCACCGGGTGCTGCTCGCCACCGGCCGGGGGCCGTGGCAGGGCGAGCCCGGCGAGAGCTGGTGGCCGGTCCTCGACTCCGACTGGTCCGCCTTCCGCGCGGCCGGCTTCTCCCCGACCGGCCGCACCCTCGCGGTGGCCACCAGCAGCGACCTCGCGCTCTGGACCCGCAGTGAGGGCCCGTCGCTCGTGCCCTAGCCCTTCCGGGTCACCGGTGCCCTAGCCCTTCCGGATGCGGACGGGCCGCCGACCCCCGATCCTGGCGGCGAGGCGTGCCCGGCCCCTAGGAAGGACACCGAACGTGAGCGAACGAAGTGAGCGGACGACCAGCAGGCGCGTATCGCGCGAAGCGCCTGCCGAGCGAAGCGGGGCGGGCGCATGAGTGCACTCGACTTCGAGATCATCGACAGCCCGGACAGCTCGCTCAACAAGACCTCGGTCCTGGTAACCGGTCCGCACGACGCGCTGCTGGTGGACGCCGGGTTCACCCGCTCCGACGGGCGCCGCCTGGTGGACCGGATCGCGGCCGCCGGCAAGCGGCTGACCACCGTCTTCGTCAGCCACGGCGACCCGGACTTCTACTTCGGCGCCCAGGAGGTCCAGGACGCCTTCCCGCAGGCCCGCTTCCTGGCCACCGCCTCGACCGTCGAGCACATCCAGGAGACCTACGAGCCCAAGCTGCGGGCCTGGGCGCACCTGGGGCCGGAGCTGCCCACCCGGCTGGTGCGGCCCGAGGTGATGCACGGGGACGAGCTGGTCTTCGAGGGCCACCGCTTCGAGCTGCGCGGCGCCGACTTCCACCTGCCGGACCGGCACTACCTCTGGCAGCACCACCACCGGGCCGTGCTGGGCGGGGTGCTGCTCTTCGAGGGCCTGCACGTGTGGACCGCCGACACCCCCACCTCCACCCAACGGGCCGCCTGGATCGACCTGCTGGACGGCATCGAGGCGCTCCAGCCGACCTGGGTGGCGGCCGGCCACCGGGTCGCCGGCGCACCCACCGACCACACCGCCATCGACCACACCCGCGCCTACCTGCGCGCCTTCGAGACGGAGATCGGCCGGGCCCCGGACGCGGCGGCCGCCAAGGAGGCGCTGGAGCGGCGCTTCCCGCAGCTGGGGCTGCGGATCGCGGCGGACATCGGCACCAAGGTCGTCATGGGCGAGATGGCGTGGGGGTGAGCGGACGGTGATCGAGATCCCCCGGGACACCGCGTCCTTCGCCGAGTCGCCCGCCCCCGCCGACGTGGTGCGCCGCCAGTACCTGGCCTCCGCCCGGGGCGACCTGGCCGCGCTGCGCAGCACCCTGGCCGAGGACGTGGAGTGGACCGAGATGGCCGGGTTCCCGCTGGCCGGCACCTACCGCACCCCGAAGGGCGTCACCGCCAACGTGATGGAGCGGCTGGCCGCCGAGTGGCACGACTGGACGGCGCACGACGACACCTACGTGGTGGACGGCGAGACCGTCGTGGTGCTGGGCCGCTACACCGCCGTGCACCGGGCCACCGGGAAGCCGCTCGCGGTCCGGGTCGCCCACCGCTTCACCGTGCGCGGCGGCCGGATCGTGCGCTTCGAACAGTTCACCGACACCGCACTGGTCAGGGACGCGATGACCGCGTGAGACCGCCGCCGGGCCGGGCGCGCGGCGCCGCGTGAGGAGCGCGGCAGACCTGCCCGAGGCCGGGCGCCGAGGCGCCGCGTTCACTCGTACGGGCGAGCGCGGCGCGGCGCGCCCGGCGCGGTCTCGACAGACCACCCGGACGGCGGCAGGCTGACCCCGACCACGGCCGCAGAGCGAGGAGTCGAGCATGGCGGGCACGGACACCGGGACCACCGCGGCGGACGGCGGGCGGGAGCGCCCGATCGTCGTCGTCGGGGCGTCCCTGGGCGGCGCGAAGGCCGCCGAGGCGCTGCGCGAGGCCGGGTACCGGGGCGGCATCGTCCTGATCGGCGAGGAGCACGAGCGCCCGTACGAGCGGCCGCCGCTGTCCAAGGGATACCTGCAGGGCAAGACGTCCCGGGAGAAGATCTACGTCCACCCGCCGCAGTGGTACGCGGAGCACGACGTCACGCTGCGGCTGGGCACGGCGGTGGCCGCGATCGACCCGGCCGGGCACACCGTGACGCTCGCCGACGACGGCCAGGTGGAGTACGCCAAGCTGCTGCTGACCACCGGCTCGGTGCCGCGCCGGCTGCCGGTGCCCGGCGCCGACCAGGACGGGGTGCTCTACCTGCGCCGGGTCGAGGACAGCGACCGGATCAGGGCGGCGCTGCGGCCGGGGGCCCGGATCGCGGTGATCGGCGCCGGCTGGATCGGGCTGGAGGTGGCGGCCGCGGCCCGGGAGGCGGGCGCCGAGGTGACGGTGCTGGAGGCCCTCGAACTGCCGCTGCTGCGGGTGCTCGGCCGGGAGGTCGCCCAGGTCTTCGCCGACCTGCACCGGGAGCACGGCGTGGACCTGCGCCTCGGCGTCAAGGTGGCCGAACTGACCGGTGGGAGCGGCACGGTGAGCGGCGTGCGGCTCGCCGACGGCACGACGGTGGCGGCCGACGCGGTGGTGGTCGGCATCGGCATCGCCCCCGCCACCGGCCTCGCCGAGGCGGCCGGGCTGGAGGTCGACGACGGCGTGAAGACCGACCAGCACCTGCGCACCTCGGACCCGGACGTCTACGCGGCCGGCGACGTCGCCAACGCCTTCCACCCGCTGTTCGGCACCCATGTGCGGGTCGAGCACTGGGCCAACGCGCTCAACCAGCCGCAGACCGCCGCGCGCGCCCTGCTCGGGCAGCCGGACGCGGTGTACGACCGGATCCCGTACTTCTTCACCGACCAGTACGACCTCGGGATGGAGTACGTCGGCTACGTCGAGCCGGACGGCTACGACCGGGTGGTGTTCCGCGGCGACCCGGCCACCCGCGAGTTCATCGCGTTCTGGCTGTCCGGCGGCCGGGTGCTCGCGGGGATGAACGTCAACGTCTGGGACGTCACCGACCCGATCCGCGAACTGATCGTCTCCAAGCGCACGGTGGACGCCGACCGCCTGGCGAACCCGAGCATCCCCCTCGGCGAGGTCTGAGACACGGCACGAGCCCTGGTCGACGAGCAGCCAACCAAGACCCCGTCCGTTCACCGCTGAGGGAGGGTCTGTAAAAGAACGGTGTAACTCCCGATCAAGGAGAAGCACCTGATGAAGGAAGTCAACGTCTCGGCCGAGGCCGTCGAGGCTGTGCGGCCGGTGGAGTTGCAGTCGGACGCGCTGGACGAGCAGTTGATCGGTCAGCTGGTGGACCGGGTCCGCGCGAGCGGGCTGCAGCTCACCGGTGCCGGCGGCCTGCTGCAGCAGCTGACGAAGAAGACCCTGGAGTCCGCCCTCGAGGGCGAGATGACGGACCACCTCGGGTACGAGAAACACGACCCGGCTGGCGCGGGCAGCGGGAACTCGCGCAACGGCACCCGTTCCAAGACCGTGCTGACCGAGGTCGGACCGGTCGCCATCGAGGTACCCCGCGACCGCGAGGGTTCCTTCAAGCCGCGACTGGTCCGCAAGCGCCGGCGGCGCCTGTCCGGGGTGGGCGAGATGGTGCTCTCGCTGTCCGCCCGTGGCCTGACGCACGGGGAGATCTCCGCGCACCTGGCCGAGGTCTACGGCGCGGACGTGTCCAGGCAGACGATCTCCACCATCACCGACCAGGTGATCGAGGGCATGGCCGAGTGGCAGAACCGGCCGCTCGACCCGGTCTATCCGGTGGTGTTCATCGACTGCGTGCATGTGAAGCTTCGCGACGGCCAGGTCGCCAACCGGCCGATCTACGTCGCGCTCGCGGTCACGGTCGAGGGCACCCGCGAGATCCTCGGGTTGTGGGCCGGCGACGGCGGCGAGGGCGCCAAGTACCGGCTGCACGTGCTGCCCGAGATCAATGACCGCGGCGTCGCAGACGTCTGCATGATCGTCTGCGACGGCCTCAAAGGCCTGCCGGACGCCATCACCGCGGTCTGGCCGCAGGCCGTCACGCAGACCTGCACCGTTCATTGGACAGACCCCTCGCCAGCGCAATGCGTCGGCGAGACAAACCTCCCTCCAATTCGTAACCCGTGACCACCCATGTCAAGAAAATTCATAAACGTGCTCATTGGCCTCCTGCTGGTCAATGCGTAGGTCAGTCCGCGCGGAGCAGTTGGGCTCGGCGGGCGAGCTCGGCGGCGCCGTGGACTCCTCGCCTGGCGTAGAGACCGAGGGCGGAGTGCATGGTGTCCAGCTCTGTGCGGTTGCGGCGGGAGGCGACGCCGTCCATCAGGTCGAGGCTCTGGCTCCACAGTCCGACGGCTTCCTCATAGCGTCCTTGGGCTGCGACGGCCTTGGCGATGTTCGCGAGGGTGGTGCCGCGGAGGCGGTGGTAGGTCTCTGGTCGGCGGCTGTCCAGGGCGGCGCGGTAGTGACGCTCGGCGGCCTTGTTGTCCTTCATCGCGGTCAGGGTCCGGCCGGTGTGGGAGGCCACGGTGGCCACGGCGGGGCCGGCGGCCGCGGCGTAGGCGGGGATGGTGTCGGCGCCGCCTGCGAGCATGGCGTCCTCGGCGGCGAGGACGAGCTTGGCGGCGGTCGCGCTGTCGCCGTCCGCCCCGTGGGCGCGGGCCGCCGTGATCAGCAGCAGTGCCTCGGTCTGAGGGTCGACCTTTCCGCGCGCCCGCTCCAGGGCAGCGTGAGCCAGGTCGACGCAGCCGGTGGGCTGTTTCAGGTCGAGGGCCTGGTGGACGAGGGCGCGCATCGTCCATGCCGCGTGTCCAGCGGGGTCGCCCTCGCAGGCGAGCTGGTGGGCGAGCAGGTAGAACTTCTGCGCGGCGCCCTCCCGGCCGGCATCGTGGCATTTCCAGCCGATCAGGGTGGCCAGCTCGGCGGCCGCGCCGAAGGTACCGCAGCGGATCTCATCGTTCGGGAAGGCGCCCGCGTGGAGCATGGGGGTGACGACGTCGTCGAGGTAGGTGGTGATGGCGGCCAGGCCGTGGCCGCCGCCGTGCCGTTCGTCGGCGGTGCGGAACATCTCGGTGAACTGTCGTACGGTCTCCAGTTCGCCGGCCCCGATCCGCCCGCCGTTGGCGACGGCACGGAGCATGGCGGCGGCGGCTTGGTGGTCGTAGGTGAGCGGGAGCGCGACGGCGGCGGTGGAGAACGCGAGCGCGAGGAAGTCCCGGCGGCGGTGCACGATGAGCCTCCTGAGATCGGCGGCGGCGGCCAACGGATCGGGGTGCATGGCGTCCTCGACCGGTTCGCAGCCTAGGCCGAGTTCGGCAGGCGTCACCTTGCGCCGGAGCTTCCGGCTGAGGGCTTCGGCGAGGTAGCCCGGCGTCCGGCCGGTCGGCGTGCCGCCGGCCACCCAGTAGTGGACGGCCGAGCGGGAGGTGCGCAGCGGCTCTCCCGCTTCGGCTGCGACCGTGCGGATCGCCTTGGCGAGGGCTTCGTACGTGTACCCGGATTCTTCGATGACTGCGGCGAGCTGCTGGTTGCGCTGCTGTCGTTCAGTCAACTCAACCTCCCTGGAACGATCTTGAACAGATTGAACGGGGTCGGTGGGCCGCCACCGTACCGCTGCCGGGTGATCCGGCGTTTCACTGGCGGAACCCAACCACACCCCCTCAGGAGGTTCATTCCTCATGGCTGACGTGTCCTCCGATCCGCGGTTGCGGCAGCTGGACGGCGCCACGGTGCTGGTCACCGGTGGCGGCGGCCTGGTCGGCAGCCGCATCGTCGCGCAGCTCGCCGCCGCCGGGGCCAGCTCGCTTGTGCTCGACCGCTTCGACGCCTACCCGCACCCGGTTCGTGACCGTTTCGAGGTGGACCGGCATGCGGCGGAAGTCGTCCTCGGCGACGTGCGGGAGAAGGCCACCGTGAACTGGATGGCCCGGCGGGCGGACTTCGTGGTTCACGCGGCGGCGTACGCGGACGTCGCGGCGTGCACCCGCAGGCCCGACATCGCGTTCGCCTCCAACGTGCACGGCACGCAGGTCCTGCTGGACGCCGTCGCCGGGGCCGCGGTGAAGCGTCTGGTCTTCGTCTCCTCCGCCTCCGTGTACGGCAACGGCATCCCGGTCAGGGACGTCCCGTCCCGGTTCGCCGAGGACCAGCCGCTCGACCCGATCTCCGTCTACGCCAACACCAAGGTCTGGGCGGAGCACCAGGTGCGGCTGATGCTCTCCGGCACCGGGACGGAACACGCGATCGTGCGGTACTTCTCCGTCTACGGCGAGCCGCAGGCGCCCAAGCCCGGGTCGCACTCGTGGATGGTGCCGTGGATGGCCATGTCCGCCCACACCGGGCAGCCGATCCGACTCAACGGCGGCGGCCGGCAGGTGCGGGACATGGTGCACGTCGAGGACATCGCCCGCGCCACCGTCCTCGCCCTGGTCACCGACCGGATGGCCGGGCGGACCGTCAACGTCGGCACCGGCGTGGCCACGACGGTCCGGCAGATCGGCGAGCTGATCGCCGGCCACTACCCGGGCGCGGAGTTCATCACGACGCCCATGCCCGCGGGCGACCCGCGCGGCGGCTGCGCCGACACCCGCCTGGCCACCGATCTCCTCGGCTGGCAGCCCGGCATCACCCTGGCCGACGGCATCAGCCGCTACGTCGCCTGGCTGAAGGCCTCCCCCGGAGCAATCCCGGACTGGTTCACCACTCCTCGCACCCCCACCCCCGCCCCGACCTCGGCCGCGCTGGCCGCCTGAACGAAGGGATCACCCCTGATGCGTGTCGTACTGCTCGGCGGTGCCGGCTACCTGGGCACCGTCGCCTCCCACCACCTGGCCGCCCTCGGCCACGAGGTCATCGTGGTGGACGGGCTGATCTACCACCGCGAGGACGACCCCACCGCGCTGCTTCCCCGTACCGCCCGCTTCGTGCACGGGGACCTGCGCGACGCCGCTCTGCTGGCCCGCGTGAGCGCGGACGCGGACGCCGTGGTGCACCTGGGCGGGATCGTCGGCGAGCCGGCCAGTCAGCTGGACGAGCAGCTGGCGGTCGAGCTCAATTACGCCTGCCCGATGATCGCCGCCGAGGCCGCCACCGCGGCCGGGGTCGGGCACTACGTCTTCTTCTCCTCGTGCAGCGTCTACGGGCTGCACGAGGGCACCGTGGACGAGGACACCGAGCCCAACCCGCTGGGCGTCTACGCCCGCACCAAGGTGCTGGCCGAACGGCGGCTCCCGGACGTCCTCGGCTCGCAGAGCGCGCCGGCGTGCCTTCGCCTGGCCACCGTGCACGGCGCCTCGCCCCGCCAGCGGCTGGACTCGGTGGTGA
Source organism: Kitasatospora sp. NPDC001547 (assembly GCF_042894165.1). Classification (NCBI taxonomy): domain Bacteria; kingdom Bacillati; phylum Actinomycetota; class Actinomycetes; order Kitasatosporales; family Streptomycetaceae; genus Kitasatospora; species Kitasatospora sp. NPDC001547. Next base: position 296,588 of record NZ_JBIAVL010000006.1, read on the forward strand.
ACAAGATGGCGTCCCACGCGGCTTCCAGCGGCCGCATCCCCCTCAACGGCGGGTCCCAGCGCCGGCCGCTCGTACACGTCGGCGACGTGGCGCGGGTCCTGGCCGGGGTACTGGAGCAGCGGCTGACCGGTGCCTGGAACGTGGGCAGCGACCCGGAGAACCACACCATCGGAGACATCGCCGCCACGGTGGCCGAGGTCGTGCCGGGCGCGGTGATCGACCGGGGACCGGAGCGGGACGAGGCCGACGCCCGCGACTACCGGGTGAGCTTCGCCCGGATCGAGCAGGCGCTGCCCGGCGCGTGCGCCACGGCGCTCAAAGACGGTGTGCGGGAGATCGCCGACCTGGTGCTGACCGGCGCCGTCACCGACCCCGGGCAGGCGCAGTACGACAACCACCGCGGGCTGCTCGGCGCCGTCACCTCCGGGAAGGTCGGCCGTCTGGAGAGCGCCGCCTGCCGCCGGTACGGCGCCGAGTACACCAGCGCGTGGGAGGCGTCATGACCGTTGACGTGCCGGCCACGCCCGCCACCACCGCGCCGTTTCTGCCGTGGAACCGGCCCTTGATCGGACCGGAAGAGGAGACGGAGGTCCTGGACACCCTGCGCTCGGGCTGGTTGACCCACGGACCGAAGGCAGCCCGGTTCGAGGAGGCCGTGCGGGACGCGCTCGGTGTGCAGGACGCGTTCGCGGTGTCGTCCTGCACCGCGGCCGTGCACCTGGCGCTGCTCGCGGCCGGGATCGGGCCCGGGGACGAGGTGATCACGCCGAGCCTGACGTTCTGCGCGGTGCCGAACACCGTCGTCCAGTGTGGTGCACGCCCGGTGTTCGCCGACATCGACCCGGTGACCTTCAACCTCGCCCCTGCGGCGGCCGAGGCGGCGATCACCCCGCGGACGAAGGCGATCGCCGTCATGCACTACGGCGGCCAGCCCTGCGACCTCGCCGCGTTCCGCAAGCTGGCCGACGACCACGCGCTGCTGCTGATCGAGGACGCCGCCCACGCGCTGCACGCCTGGCGCGACGGCGCGCGGGTCGGCTCCGTCGGAGACCTGGCCGTCCTCTCCTTCTACGCCAACAAGGTCATCACCACCGGCGAAGGCGGCGTGCTCGCCGGGCACGGCGACCTCGTCCGGAAGGCGCGGCTGCTGGGCCGGCACGGCATCGACTCCTCAGCCTGGCGGCGGCACGGCGAGCGGCGCACGGCCGACTACGAGGTCACCGTACCCGGCCTCAAGAGTGTGATGCCGGACATCACGGCGGCGGTCGGCATCAGGCAGTGGGAGAAGTTGGAGGACTTCACCGCCGCCCGGGGCCGGATCGCCGCTTCCTACGACCGGTCCCTGGCAGGCCTTCCGGGGCTGCGTCTGCCGGCCGTCCTCGACGGGGTCCGGCACGGCTGGTTCCTGTACCCGGTGCTGATCGACCCGGTCGGTGGCCGGTCCCGGGACACGGTGGCCGACGCACTGCGTGAGGTGCACGGGATCGGCACCAGTGTGCACTTCACGCCGGTGCACCGGCTCGCGGCGTACCGGCAGCTGGAGTGCCACCTGCCGGTCACCGAACAGGTCGCTGCCCGGCAGCTGTCCCTGCCGTGCTACCCACCCATGACCGCGGCCGACGTGCAACGGGTCATCAACGCGATGCACGCCATCTGGGCCTGACCCGACCCTGGCCGGGGCGCCCGTCAGAAGATCGGCGGCCGCCCCAGCTGGGCCATCCGGCGCACCGTGCTCCACCGCATCGGCCGTCGCGGCGGGCATGCCACACGCACACCCTCGAAGAAGCCGCCCCACCACGCCTTCAAGCCCTCCATCGGCGGGCGGCGCAGCAGGGTGTAGCCGATCCAGGAAGCCAGGTAGACGGGCACCAGCGGGGCGGGAAGATGGCGCTTGGCGAGCCAGACACGGTTACGGGCGGTCATGCGGTAGTAGGCGGCGTGGCGGGCCGGGTCGGTGCGGGGGTGCTGGAGCACCATGTCGGCGCGGTAGTCGATGCCCCAGCCGGCGTCCAGGGCCCGCCAGGCGAAGTCGGTCTCCTCGTGGGCGTAGAAGAACGGTGCGGGGAACGGGCCGACCTGGTCGATCACGGTCATGCGGATGGCGTGGCCGCCGCCGAGGAAGGTCGTGACCGGGCCGGACTGCATCGGGTCCGAGGCGCCGAGGCGGGGGACGTGGCGGCGCTGGGTGAACCCGGTCTCGTCCGCGATCCGGAAGGAGACGATGCCCAGCTTCGAGTCCTGCTCGAACGCCTCCCGGATCAGCCGGAAGGTGTCCGTGCGCGGCAGCAGTCCGTCGTCGTCCAGCACCACCAGCACATCCGTGCCGCCGAGCTCGCGAAGCCGCTCCACGCCGGCGTTGCGGCCTCCAGGGATGCCCAGGTTCTCCGGCAGCTCCACCGCGTCCACCCACTGGGGCAGCTCGGGCAGCTTGACGCCCTGCCCGAGGACCACCGCGCGCACTCCGGTGTCGGCGCCGTCCTGGGCCTGCACCGACTCCAGCAGCGCCGCCAGCTCGGCGGGCCGGTTGCCCATCGTCAGCACCACCACGCCCAGCGTGACGCCCATGCGAACCGACCTGACCCTTCGAGGACTCGATGAACTCTCCGACACCCAGCACCGACGCCCGTCGGCCGCTGCACGAGCTGGCGGCCGCGGGCCGCTTGCCCGACCACCAGGTGATGGACCGGCCGACGCTGGCGTGGATCGCCGACCAGCGGCCGGTCCGTCCGGGTGCGCGGCCCAGACTGCCATACCCCGCGGCGGTCCTGGTACCCGATCGGTCCTGGTTCGCCCGCATGGAGACCACCACCTCCATCCACGGCGTCCTGCACGGTGCCCGGGTCACCGTCCTTGTCCAGCTGCTCGCCGTCGGCCACCACCTCGCACCCGGCCGAGTGCTCGCGCTCGCCGCGGCGGCAGCCTGCCACGACTGCCGCCGCCTCAACGACCGCACCGACCCCGGCCACGGCCGGCGCGCCGCCAACTGGCTCACCCAGCACCCCGCCAGCCTCCACACCGCGTTCGGCCACACCCCCAGCGCCGAGGCAATCACCGCCGTCGCCCTCCACGACGTCCCCCCTCACGCCTTCACCCCCGAGCAGCAGGCCGCCTACCGGCGCCACCGGCTGGCCGTCGACCTACTCAAGGCCGCCGACGCCCTCGACCGCTACCGCCTCCCCGCCACCCGCTGGTGGCCCGCCCTCCACCAGTTGCGCCTCCAGGTCCCCGCCTGGGCACCCGTCCTCGCCCACGAGCTGGTGGTGCTCACCGAACAGGCCCGCCTCGACGGTGCCACCGACACCCACGCCGTCCACCTGGCGCTCCGCGCCCTGTCGACCGAAAAGGAGACGCCCCGTGCCATCTGACTGGGACCTCGCCCACACCGACCTCGACTCCCCCACCGGCACGCACCTGCCCGCCGGCCTCGCCGCCACCCCGGACCACTGGCGCCACTACCTCCAGCACACCCCCAACGGGCACCTGCTACGGCCCGATGGCAACGCCATGCTCACCGCCCTCGCCTCCGGCCGCCCCCTGCACCTGCTGCACCTGACCCGTTCCCTGGACGCCGTCCGCACCAGCGGCCACCTGCTCGCCTCCACCGGCTGCCTCGTCGGCGCGATCTACGGCTCCCCCCTCACCCCGCTGCCCGGCGGCGCGCTGCGCCCGCACAACCTCGGCGCCCACCTCCTCGACACCCTCCCCGCGCTGGACAGCAGGCGCGACAGCACCCCCCTGGTCATCGAGATCACCCCCGACCGCACGGCCGAGGCGGCGGGTCTGGACTACCTGCGCCTGGGTTCCGTACACCTGCGCGCCTTCGACCGCCACCGCCGTGCCCTGACGCCCACCGAGGACGAGAAGGTGGCCCGGTCGGTGGCCGACCGGGTGCGCGCCGCCGCACCGCTGCTCGACCTGATGCTCGGCCTCGCCGCCGGCCGCACGCACCCGGAAGCCGGTCACTTCCTCGACCAGGTGGCCGCCACCGTGCCGGTGATGCCCTACCTCGGCTACCTCTACTTCGAGACCGTCGCCGAGTACCTGATGCTCCACTCCACGAGCACCGCGACGAAGTCCTACGCCGAGCTGGGCGAGATGAACAACCACCTCTACAGGCAGCTCGTCCTCACCGCCGTCGACGGCATGGGCACCCTCTTCGACCTCAGCCGCTTCCACCCCTGCCACCGTCGACTGCTCCAGCTCGTCGACACCATCGAGCCCGGGCTGTCCGAGACGGCCGCCGGCTTCGTTCGCGACCGCCTTTCCCACCGCTTCACGGCCACCGCCCTCACACCAGCCGCCGACGCCTCCACGTTCACCTTCGCCGCGGCGACCACCGACGACCTGCGGACGTCGGCCACCCCGCTGCTCGGCCAGCTCCTGTTCCGCGAGGTCCGTCTCCTGGACCGGTACCCGCAGCTCTACCACCTCTTCGAGCAGGAGAAGGCCGCGGAGGCGTGGACGTACTGGAACCGCCAGAACGTCACCGCTCCCTTCAACAGCACCTGCGGCCCGAAGGGAGAGCTCGGCGTGAACCCGGCCGCCCCGCTGACCCGGGTGACCGTCTGGACAGCCGAGCAGTGCTCCCTCGGCCTCCTGCACCCGACCGAACGGGTGGCGGCCGTGGCGGCCCCGCGGCTGGTGCCCTGGCTCGTCGCGCACCTGCGCGACAGGACGGAGGAGGAGCGATGGAACAACCGGTCATCAGCTCAGGCGTGAGCCGGCCAGCCCTGATCGTCCTTCGGGGCAACTCTGTGTCGGGGAAGACGAGTACAACCAGAGCCTGCGGTCCCTTGTCGGTGAAGGCCTGGCGATCATCTCGCAGGACACCGTGCACATCTCGCCATGAGCATCCCGGCGCCGTCGTGGGGCTGATCGCTACTTGTGCCGCTTCCACCATTCCCGCCACCAAGTGAGGCGGTGCGCTGACTGCTTGGGTAGTACAGCGCCGGCCAGGAGGCGGATGGCCACGGCGAGCGCGACGACGACGGCAACCACCCCGGCGAGCCATGGCGGCGTGCCGTCGGGCAGGTTGATCTGAGGCATGAAGGTTCCCCGAAGAAGAAGGGGGCACCTAGGCTAGGCGGCCAGGATCCAGCGACGTCACCGACCCGATCCGCGAACTGGTCCGCTCGGGACGGGTGGTGGACGCCGGGGCGCTTGCCGACCCGGACGTACCGCTCGACGCGCTGTAGCCGGCGGGCCGCGGTCCGCGGTCCGCCGGAGGTGCTCGGCGCGCCGTCGCGGGCTCAGCCCACCGGGACGCCGGGGTTCACCAGGCCCCGGCCCCCGGTGACGGTGTTGCCCGCACCGATGGTGACCTTGCACCTCGCCGCGTCGTAGTCGGTCACGTCGATCGCGTACCGGTCCGGGCCGGTGGCGCCCGTGAGGTCGGAGCGGTTGCCCCGGAAGACGGTGCCGCAGCCCCAGCCGGGCTGGACGCTGTGGGTCTGGTAGCCGTCATCGGTGGTGCGGCGGCCGGTGTTGTTCTCGATGACGTAGTCGTTGCCCTTCACGTCGACCCAGGAGTCGTCGTAGTTGCGCCCGGTGAGGCCGTCGCCGTCGAAGGTGTTGCCGGAGACCAGGCCGCCGGTGGTGCCCTCCTTGAGGTCGACGTTCTCGCCGCCGATGTTCGGGCCGAAGGTGTTGCCGGTGATCCGCACGTGGTCGCTGTGGTCGGAGAGGGTGTTGGCGGTGCCGACGTAGACGCCCTCGCCCTTGCCGTCCCGGCTCAGGCCGGTGTCGTGGACGCGCGAGTCGCGCAGCGTGCCGTACGCGCTGGAGTTGCGGAAGTGCACGCCCTCCATGGTGGTGTGGTGGACCGTCACGCCGTCCAGCACCACGTGGTTCGCGGCGTCGGCCATGATGCCCTTCTGGGCGCCGGTGACGGTCAGCCCCTGGACGGTCCAGTAGCTCGCGCCGTCGAGGTGCAGGCCGTAGCCGCCGCCGGTGGGGGTGGTGAGGACGGCGTTCGCGGAGCCGACGAGGGTGATCCGGGCGGTGGCGGTACCGGCGACGGTGGCCTTGAAGTTGCCGGAGTAGGTGCCGTCGGCGAGTTGGATGGTCCGGCCGGGCACGGCGGCCGCGAGGGCGCTCCGGAGCTGTTCGGCGGTGCTGACCCTGACCACCGCCGCCGGCGTGGCGGCGTCGGCGGCCACGGCCGCGGGGGCGGCGCCGCCGAGGGCGAGGACGGCGAGCGCGGCGAGGACGGCGGGGGCGGCGGCGGGGCGCTTGGTCACGGACGGTGCTCCTTGCGGTGGTCGGGGCCGGCCGGGGCGACGGGGCCGGTGGTGACAGGAACATGCCGTCGCCCAGGGTGGACTGGACCACTCCGGGGCGTCAAGAGCGCCTCGTCCGCGTGATACTGGAGCCCGGGGCGGGTTCGCGGACAGGGAGGCGGCGATGGGCGGTACGGCCGGGTTCGCCGTGGTGGTGTTCGGCGCGCTGGGCGGCGTGGTCGCCTACCTCGCCGGGGCGGTCGGCCTGCGCGACCTGCGGCGGCTGCGCCGGGTCGGCGTCCCGGTCCGGGCGCTGGTGCGCGAGCGCGCCCTCGCCCCGGAGGACCGCACCCTGCCGCCGCGGCCGCTGCTCCAGTTCGAGACCGCGGACGGCCGGGTGGTCGAGGTCTTCTCCCCCGTCCCCTCCACCACCCGCCACCCGCTGCCGGACGGCGGCTTCGTCCCGGTCCGCTACGACCCGGCGGACCCTCGGCAGGTGCTGGTGGACGGGCGGGAGCGCGCGGGGCTGGAGTACGGGTTCCTCGCGCTCGGGGTGCTGGCGGTGCTCGGCGCGATCGCGCTCGGCGCCGCGGTGCTCTGAGCGGCCGCGCCGGTCGCCACGGCGAGCGGGCCGTCGGCGACGGTGACGTGGATCGCCCCTGCGGTCCGCCCCCGCGGCAGCTCCTCAGCCCCGCAGTGCTTCGACCAGGCGCCGGGCCCGGGTGTCCTCCTCCAGCAGCGCCCGGACCAACCGATCACCGCCCGCGCCCTCGGCCTCGGCCAGGTAGGCCTCGACCGCGCGCGGGTCGGCGGGCAGCGTCACAACGCCGGAGCCGAGCGCGGCGTGCGCCCGGGCGTAGTCGAGGCCGAGCCCGGCGAGCAGCTCGCCGGCGTCCAGCTCCTCCGCCAACCCCGGTTCGTGGCGGGCCACTTCGCGCACCGCCAGCAGGGCCAGCAGGACGTGCTCGGTGCCGGGCGTACGGCGCCCGAGGCGCTCGGCCTGGGCGTCGGCCTCCAGCCGGATCCAGGCCGCCGGACCGGACGGGCCCGACCGCAGCAGGCGCTTCCAGCGCGGGGCCCGCCGGGTGCGGCGGGCCAGCAGCGCCTCCCGGGTGGGTCGCAGCAGCGGGTCCAGTCCGCCGCCCGGCTGCCGGGCGGCGTCCAGCCGGTCCAGGACGGCCTGCGGGGCGACACCGGCCGCGTGCAGCAGTTCGGCGGCGCGGGTCGGCCGGTCGTCCTCGTCGGTGAGCAGGGCGCGCAGCAGCTCGGCGGCGGTACAGGCCGGACGGCCGTCCCGGCCGGCGTGCCCGGTCGCGGCGGCGAGCGCCCGGGCGGCGGCCGCGCTCAGCAGCCGCCCGTCCTCGTCGGTGGTGCCGAGCACCTCCCGGGCGGGGACGGCGGCGGGACCGTCGTCGGCCGTCCAGCGCCCCTCGCGCTCCCGGAGCAGGGCGCGCAGGGTGTCCACGCCCGCCCCGGCGGCGGCGAGGGCGTGGCCGGCGGGGCCCGTCCCCCCGGCCACGGCGAGCAACAGGTGTTCCGTCCCGAGCCGCCCCGCCCCCGGCTCGCCGAGCGCGTGCCAGTCCGGCTCCAGCATGGTCGTCTCCATCGGCCCTCCCACGACTGCGGCTTTACTGGAACCATATGCCCGCTTTTCCTTCTCTTTAGAGTTTCCCGCACACCGGGACCGCGTCCGGGCGGCTCGGACGCGGAACCCGACCGGACCCGGCGGACGGACGCGGAGGAACAGACGCGCTCGGCTCGGCGGTGGTCTTCACCGAGGACGGGTTGCCCGGGGCCGGCGCCGGGGCGCGTCCTACCCTCGGGCCCCGGCCCCGCGCCGCATCACCCAGAGCGCCGGCCCGTCCTCCGGCAGCCGGACCTCCTCCAGCACCTCGAACCCGAAGTGCCGGTAGACCGCGAGGTTCGTCTCCTTGGAGGACTCCAGGTAGACCGGCAGGCCCTCCGCGTCGGCCTTGGCCAGCCCGGAGCGCAGCAGTGCGGCGCCCTGCCCCCGGCCCTGGGCCGCCGGGTCGGTGCCGATGACCGCCAGGTACCAGTGCGGCTCCTGCGGCACGTTGGCGGCGGCCGCGTCGATGGAGCGCCGGAACGGCTCGGCCCGGTCACCGACGAGCGCCGTCAGCTCCCCGAGCGTCTGCGCGTCCGGGACGGCCTTGTCCTGCGCCTGCGGCGGCATCCATAAGGCGGCGGCGTCCGCGGTCCGCTCGCACACCCCGTGCCGGACGTACTGCCGGGTGAACAGTGTGGTGAAGTAACCGTCCAGCCCCGCCGGCCGGGTGGCCGGGTCGGGGAAGAGCCAGCACATCGCCGGGTCGTCGGCGAAGGCGAGGGCCAGGGACCGGCTGACTGACGACGCGTCATCGAGCGTGGCGGCCTGCGGCACGTTGGTCATCTGCATACGGACATCCTGCGTGCCCTTTATCTCCGGCGCGGCGGCGAGGGCCGGTTGACGAGCGGGGCGGACGGGCAGGCTGACGGGCAGGCTGACGAACGGGCCGACGGATAAGTCGTTGGCGCCGGCGCGACCGCCGTGGTTACGCTGACGCCGTTCCGTACCGGTCGACGACCCGGGCCGCGTGCCCGACGAGAGGGTGTCTTGATGTCCCGCCTTGCGCCGAGTGCGCCTCGCCACGCCGCCTGACGGCCCCTGCCTGACGAACCGTCGAGGCCACTCGGCCTGCTCTTGCTGCCATCGCACGAACCCCCCAGCAAGGAGCACCCCGGGTGTCCAGCACCTCCAGCACTCCCCCCGTCCTGAAGACCTCCACCTTCGCCTGCGCCTGGTGCGGTCTGACCGTCTCCACCTACGCCGCCGACGGCACGCGGCGCAACCACTGCCCGTCCTGCCTGCACTCCCGGCACGTCGTCGACCAGGTCGAGGGCGGTCCGAGCGACTGCCACGGCCGGATGTCGCCGATCGCCATCGCCGTGCTGCGCACCGGCGACTGGACGGTCGTCCACCGGTGCGTGCGGTGCGACGAGCTGACGTCCACTCCGGTCTGCACGGACGACAACCAGCTCGTCCTGATGCGGATGGCCGTCCGGCCGCTCGCCCAACCGCCGTTCCCGCTCGAAGCGTTCGGCACCCTCTGAACCGCGCAGGGAGAGGAGGGAGCGGCGAACCATGCCACGACGCAAGAACACCGACGGCGGGGGCCGGCGGGAACGCCGCCCGCAGCGGCACAAGGACGTCCTGCACGAGCAGGGCGGCCACCGGGCGAACGCCTTCCGCTGCGTGGACTGCCGGCTGGACGTCCCGCTGGACGCCCCCGGCACGGCCCATCGCAACCACTGCCCGAACTGCCTGGCCAGCCGTCATGTCGACGGCCGGATACCGGGTGACCGGGCGGCCGGCTGCGGCGGCCGGATGGCGGTGCTGAGCCTGTCGGTCCGTGCCGACGGCGAGTGGATGATCATCCACCAGTGCCTGTCCTGCGGCGAGTTGAGCGCCAACCGGATCGCCGGGGACGACAACGCCCTGGCCCTGGTCCGCCTGGCCCTCAAACCGCTGCGGGACACCACCCTGGCCCACCGCACGCTGCTCACGCTGTAACCGCTCGATCCGACCGGAGCGCGTGGGGTGGTCGCGGCGGCCCCGTCCGAACGGGCGGGGCCGCCATCCGAACCGGCGACCGCCCCGCGCGTCCGGCCACCTGTCCCCACCCGTTCGCCGGGGCTCCGGATACCGGCCGGAGCCCCGGGTGCTCGGTCAGGTCCGTCCGTACGGGCGGACCGTCCACCGGCGGACCGTCCACGGGGGCGTCGCCGCAGCGCGGAGTGCGGCTCAGCGCGGGCTGTCGAAGCGCAGCGGCGACACCCCGGGCCGGCCGAGTGCGTCCGCACCGCGGACCACCGCTCTACCGCTCCGCTGCGAGGAGCCCTGGCAGCGGACCGGCCGGCAGGTGCCGGCGGGCGCGCCGCCGCGCCGACTCCAGCCGGTGCAGGTCGTGCAGCAGCTCGGGCACCGGGACGGTCAGCACCGGGCAGCCCGCCCGCCGGGAGCAGTAGCCGGGCACCGAGCGCCGCAGCCGGCGGTGCAGCGGGCCGCCGCTCCGGCCGAGGACCAGCAGGTCGTCCGGCCGGTCGGCGACGTGCAGCAGGGCCGGGCCGGCCTCGCCGCGGATCACCACCGGGCGCAGCGGGACGCCGGGGTCGGCGCCGCCGAAGGCCGCGTCGAGGGCGTCCCGCAGGCGCTGTTCGGCGGCCTCCCGGACGGCGGCGAGCAGCGGCGGGCAGGGCGAGCGCCGGTAGCCGTGTTCGCCGCCGGGCGGCTCCCAGGCGAGGACCGGCACCAGGTCCGCGCCGCGGCCGCGGGCCTCGGCGAGGCCGCGGTGCAGGGCCGCCAGGCTTCCCAGCGACCCACCGACCCCGACCACCACCCGGGGCGCCGCGCCGTCCGCGTGCCGCTCGCTGCCGCGCCCCCCGTCCCCGCGCCGCCCGTCCGCGTGCCGCCCGTTGCCGTGCATGATCCGTCCTCGTGTGGTCGTGTTCCGCGTCGCTCCCCAGCCAACCGCCGCAGTCGGGCTGACCTGCGCTCCTTGACGACTTCCTGACGTTCCGGGCGGTGTTCCCAACGCCCTCCATACGCGGCCCGCCGGGTGTCCGGCCCGTCCGCGCGTCCCCCGTTCGGCCTACTCAGCAGGCGAAGATCACCAACGGATGGGTGGATGGAGAGGCCCGCCGGGATGCGGCATGCCCGACGGGCGGTTCGATGCCGAACTTTCTAGGGAGCACGGGCTTGTACTACAGCAGCGGCAACTACGAGGCGTTCGCCCGGCCGAGGAAGCCGGAGGGGGCCGACCGCAAGCGGGCGTGGTTCGTCGGGTCGGGGATCGCGGCCCTGGCCGGCGCGGCCTTCCTGGTCCGGGACGGCCAGGTGCCCGGCGAGCGGATCACCGTCCTGGAGCGGCTGAAGCTGGCCGGCGGCGCGCTGGACGGGATCGAGGTGCCCGAGAAGGGCTTTGTGGTCCGCGGCGGGCGCGAGCTGGAGGACCACATGGAGTGCCTGTGGGACCTCTTCCGTTCGGTGCCCTCGCTGGAGGTCGACGGCGCGTCCGTGCTGGACGAGTTCTACTGGCTGAACAAGGACGACCCGAACTTCTCGCTCCAGCGGGTCACCGAGCGCCGCGGCCAGGACGCCCGTACCGACGGCCGGTTCGCGCTCGACGACAAGGCGCAGAAGGACCTGGTCCGGGTCTTCCTCGCCACCCGCGAGGAGCTGGAGGGCAAGCGGATCGACGAGGTCTTCTCGCGGAACTTCCTGGACAGCGGCTTCTGGCTGTACTGGCGCACCATGTTCGCCTTCGAGGAGTGGCACGGCGCGCTGGAGATGAAGCTCTACCTGCACCGCTTCGTCCACCACATCGGCGGCCTGCCGGACCTGTCCGCGCTGAAGTTCACCAAGTACAACCAGTACGAGTCCCTGGTCCTGCCGCTCACCCACTGGCTGATGGACCAGGGCGTGCGGTTCCGCTACGGGGTCGAGGTCACCGACATCGACTTCGACCTCACCCCGGCCACCGCCGGCTCCCCCGCCCGCAAGCAGGCCACCCGGATCCACTGGCGGGAGTCCGGCCGGGAGGGCGGGGTGGACCTCGGCCCGGACGACCTGGTGTTCACCACCATCGGCTCGCTCACCGAGAACTCCGACGACGGCGACCAGCACACCCCGGCCCGGCTGGACGAGGGCCCGGCCCCGGCCTGGGACCTGTGGCGCCGGATCGCCGCCAAGGACCCGGCGTTCGGCCGCCCCGAGGTGTTCTGCGGCAACATCGCCGAGAGCAAGTGGGAGTCGGCGACCGTCACCACCCTGGACGCGCGCATCCCGCACTACATCCGGAAGGTCGCCGGGCGCGACCCGTTCGGCGGCGGCGTGGTCACCGGCGGCATCGTCACCGCCCGGGACTCCTCCTGGCTGCTGAGCTGGACGGTCAACCGCCAGCCGCACTTCAAGAAGCAGCCCGCCGACCAGGTCGTGGCCTGGGTCTACTCGCTGTTCGTCGACCGCCCGGGCGACTTCGTGAAGAAGCCGATGCAGGAGTGCACCGGCGAGGAGATCACCCAGGAGTGGCTGTACCACCTGGGCGTGCCGGTCGAGGAGATCCCCGAGCTGGCCGCGCGGGCCGCCCGCTGCGTGCCGGTGATGATGCCGTACGTGACGTCCTTCTTCCTGCCCCGGCACGCGGGCGACCGGCCGGACGTGGTGCCCGAGGGCGCCGTCAACTTCGCCTTCATCGGCCAGTTCGCGGAGACCACTCGGGACTGCGTCTTCACCACCGAGTACTCGGTGCGCACCGGCATGGAGGCCGTCTACCGGCTGCTCGACGTCGAGCGCGGCGTGCCCGAGGTGTTCAACTCCACCTACGACGTGCGCAAGCTGCTCGCCGCCACCACCCGGCTCCGGGACGGCGCCGAACTCGACCTGCCCGGGCCGGAGTTCCTGCGCAAGCGGCTGCTGCACCGGCTGGAGGCCACCGAGATCGGCGAGCTGATGCAGGAGTTCGGCCTGATCGGGGACGAGCGGGGGTAGCCGCCGCGCGCGGCGGAACGGGCGGGCGCGGGGAGGATGGCTTCAGCGATGAATGGTGCTATCGTCACTAGCACCATGTTGCTGAAGCTGGACATCGGGGACACCCGACCACTGCACGAACAGGTCGCCGGAGCGATCAGACGCGCCGTCGCCGAGGGCGAATGCGCCCCCGGCGACAAACTGCCCCCGGCCCGGGAGCTCTCCCGGGCCCTGGGGGTGAACACCAACACCGTCCTGCGCGGGCTGCGCACGCTGCGCGACGAGGGGGTGCTGGAGTTCCGCCGGGGCCGCGGCATCACGATCGCGACCGGCGCCGACACCCGCTCCGAACTGGTCGAGCGGGTACGGCGGTTGGTCGAGGACGCGGCCCGGGACGGCTATAGCAGGAACGATCTCGTGGACATGATCAGGGGGATGTCGTGACGGACGAGGGAACGACGGAGCCGACGGCGGCGCAGCGGCGGGCACCACGCGGTGCCGTCTGGGCCGCGGCGGCCTGGTCGGTCGGCGTGCTGGCGCTGCTGATCGCCCTGCCGCTGGTGGCACGCCACCGGCTGCCGGACCAGCTGGCCACCCACTGGGACGGGCGCAAGCCGAACGACTCGATGTCGCTGACGGCGGCCACGCTCGTCCCGGCGCTGTTCTGGGCGGTGCTGGTGCTGACCGCGGTGGCCCTGCAGCGCTACCGGGCCGGTCGGCTGCCGGGGGCGGCGGCGGCCACGCTGGCGACCGGCGGGGTGCTGCTGACGGGGGCGCAGGCCTCCATCGTGCACGCCAACCTGGACCGCACCCGCTGGCAGGACGCCGCACCGATGGGCGTCGAGGTGCTCCTCGTCCTGCTGGCCACCGGCCTCGCCGGGCTGCTGGTCTGGCTGGCGAGCCGCCGCTACGGCGGCCGGCCCGATCCGCGCCCGGCGGCCGGGGCGCCGGCGCTGGAGGTGCCGGCGGGCGAGCGGTTCGTCTGGCTGTCCCGGGCGGCCAACCCGTGGCTGCAGCTGGCCGCGGCGGTGTTCGGACTGGCCGCGGCGGCGGGGCTGCTGGCCGTCGTGAGCGGGGTCTCCGAGCTGGACTGGCCGCTGGTGCTGCCGTTCACCGTCGCCTCCCTCGCGTGCCTGGCCTGCTGCTCGGTGCGGGTACGGGTGACCGCCCGCGGCCTGACCGTCGGCTTCGGCCCGTTCGGCTGGCCGGCCCGCCACTGGTCCCCGGCCGACCTCGACTCCGCCCGCGCCGAGGAGCGCACCGCCGCGCAGACGGGCGGCTGGGGCTACCGGATCAACGGGCTCGGCACCACCGTGATGCTGCGCCGGGGTGTCTGCCTGGTGGTCCGCACCCGCCGGGGCACGGACTTCGCGGTCAGCGTGGACGACGCCGAGCGCGGGGCGGCCCTGCTCAACGCGCTGATCGCGCACACCCGGCAGCCCACCGGCTGAGCCGTTTCGGCCGCAAGTGGCGGAGGCGGTCCGGCCGTGGTGGCCGGACCGCCTCCGCCGTCGTCAGGACTCCCCCGCTTCGCGCCGCCGGTCCGCTGGTCCGACCCCCGTTCCCGGAGCGCCGACCCGACCCGCCCGGGGCCGTCGGACCGGTACGGCCCGGGCAGCCGTGGTCGATGGTGACCCTGGTTCTCCGGACGGTCACCGAGGACGTAAACCGCCCGGATCGGTGGTGCTTCGAACGCCGATCCGGGTACACAAGTCGACGGTCGCTCAGGTGTGTGGTGGCGCCCGTCCGCCCCGCCCCGCGCCGTCCCCTCGCGACCGGAGGACCAGCGGGCCCCGCGCCCGTGCGAAAGGCAAGGAGGCGTCCGTGCCCAACGACTCGCGCACGCAGCACTCCCCCGACGTCCGGCACAGCGCCCAGGACGTTCGGACCATCGCGATCCTGCGCCTCGGCGTCGGCCTGATCGGCATCCTGCTGCCGCCGGCCCTGCCGTTCGGCAACTGGCTGGCCGCCCAGGTGATGGGGCGCAGCACCGACGGCTTCTGGCCGGACTCGATGAGCGGCTCGTACTACACCGACACCCGGGACCTCTTCGTCGGCGGGCTGTGCGCCCTCGGGGTGTTCCTGATCTGCTACCGCTTCGACCGCCGGGACGACCGCTGGAGCACGGCCGCCGGGTTCTTCGCGCTCGGGGTCGCGCTGTGCCCGACGACCCCGGACGGCGCGTCCGGCGTCCAGCGCACCATCGGGGTGCTCCACCTGGTCTTCGCCGGCCTGCTGTTCGTCATGCTGGCGCTGTTCTGCCTCTACTCCTTCCGCAATCCCCGCTCCGCCCAGTCGGCCCGGGTGGGCAGGGCCTACCTGGTGGCCGGGGTGGTGATCCTGGCCGCCCTGGCGCTCTCCGTCCTGGCCGGGGCGGCGGGCGTCGGCTCCGACTGGTCGGTGCGGCCGCTCTACCTGTCCGAGTGGCTGGCGACCTGGGCCTTCGGCACCGCCTGGATCGGCGCCGCGCTCGAACTCGCGGCGCACGGCCGGCGCGACGCCGACACCGCCGCGGTGCCCCGCCAGCCGGGCGCCGTCGTGCTCGAACCGAGTTCCCCGGAGGCACCGGCCTGAGACCCCGTCACCCCGCCGTATCCGGCGACCGTTACCATGCGCACCGTGGACCGCCACCACGGCGGCCGGTGACGGGTCGTCCGGGAACGGATGTCCAGGAGCGGGAGAACGAGCATGGCGAACGAGATCCGGACGGAGCACGGTCCGCGCGAGGACTACCCGTCGGTGGACCTGCGGATGGACGTTCCGCACTCCGCCCGGGTCTACGACTACCTCATCGGCGGCAAGACCAACTTCGAGGCGGACCGCACCGCCGCGCACGCCTCGGTGCAGGCCTGGCCGTCGCTGCCGATCTCGATGCGCACCACCCGAGAGTTCATGCAGCGCTCGGTGCGCCGGCTCGCCGAGGAGTTCGGCGTGCGGCAGTTCCTCGACATCGGCACCGGCATCCCGACCTCGCCGAACGTGCACGAGATCGCCCAGGCGGTCGCCCCCGGGGCCCGGGTCGCGTACGTGGACAACGACCCGATCGTGCTGACCCACGCGCGGGCCCTGATGGACAGCTCGCCCGAGGGCCGCACCTGTTACGTGGACGCCGACTTCCGCG
Source organism: Kitasatospora sp. NPDC001547 (assembly GCF_042894165.1). Lineage (NCBI taxonomy): Bacteria > Bacillati > Actinomycetota > Actinomycetes > Kitasatosporales > Streptomycetaceae > Kitasatospora > Kitasatospora sp. NPDC001547. The sequence continues at coordinate 312,453 of NZ_JBIAVL010000006.1, forward strand.
ACCCGGAGTCGATCATCGCCGACCCCCGGCTGCGCGAGGTGCTCGACCTCTCGCAGCCGGTGGCGCTGTCGCTGATCGCGATCGTCCACTTCGTGCTGGACGAGGACGACCCGCAGGGCATCGTGCGCCGCTTCATGGACGCACTGGCGCCCGGCAGCTTCCTCGCCCTGACGGTCTTCACCGGCGACACCGACCCGGTGGGCGTGGGCGGCGTCGGCCGCGAGTACAACGCGCGCGGCATCCCGCTCCAGATCCGGAACAAGGCCGAGACGGAGGCGTTCTTCGACGGCTACGAGCTGCTCGACCCGGGCGTCACGCTGGTGCACCACTGGCGCCCGGACGCCGACGCCGCGCCCGTCCGCGACCAGGACATCGCGATGTACGCGGGCGTGGCGATCAAGCGCTGAGCGCCGGCGCTTCGCGCTCGACCGCCGAATCGTTTCCGCGGCGGGGTCGTTCCTTCGGCGGAATCGCTCCGCGGCGGGTCGTTTCCGCGGCGGTCCCGGTCAGCCGGACGCCGAGACCGAGACCAGGCCCGCCTCGTACGCCAGGATGACCAGCTGCACCCGGTCCCGGGCGTCGAGCTCGGCCGGCAGCAGGGCGACCCGCTCCGGCCGACGGCCGATCACCCGGCGGGCCGCGCCGGCCCGGAGGGCGACGCTGATCACCGAGCGCTACCGCTGGAGCGCCGACCTGCTGCACGCCCTGCCGCTGCCCGCCTGGCAGCGGCTGGCCCGGACCACCCTGGCGGGTTCGCGCCCGTCCGAGTACCCGGCCACCGTCACCGGCGCCTGGATCACCTTCGCGGTGTGGTCGCCGGCCTCGGTGGCCGTCGCGGCGGTCGCCGTCCACCGCCGGGACCACTGACCCGACCGCGGGCTCAGAACGCCGCGATGCTCCCCGGCGCCCGCTCGGCCCGGCTGAGCGCCCGCAGCACCGCCGCCCGGCCGTGCCGCCGGGCGGCCAGCCGGGTCAACAGGCCGAACACCGACTCGGCGGCGTCCCAGGGGAGTTCCGGGCTCGGCAGCCCGACACTGACCGCCAGGTCGTCGCCGTGGACGGCCAGCTCCATCGTCCGGGTGGCCAGCAGGTCGTCGAGGGTGAGCGACCACGGGCCCCAGAAGGGCAGCCGGACCGGGCGGGTGCCGTCCGCCGCCGCCAGGTCGGCCGCGAGCTCCGGCAGCACGGCGGCGAGCCGGCGGTGCAGGGCGGCCGGGCCGTCCGCCGCGAGGGCCTCGCCGCCCTGCCGGATCCGCACGTTGAGGTCCGCGTCGGGCGGCGCGCCGACCCAGGCCGACCGGGCGTAGTGGTCCAGCAGACCGACCACCGGCTCCGTCGGCACGGCGGCGGCCAGCAGCTCCGGCACGCAGAAGACCTGGTAGGCCAGGTGCCCGGCCAGGCCGCCGACGCTCCACCGCTCCAGCGCGCTCGGCCGCTGCCAGGCCTGCGCCACCTCGGGGCGGCGCAGCAGGTCCTCGGCCGCGCCGGCGGCGGCCAGGAAGTCCGTTCGGGGGTCCGTCACGGCCCGTCCCCTACCCGCGGCCCGGCGGCCCGGAAACTCCCCCGGCCCGACGCCATGTCGGCGACCGCCACCAGCAGCGCCGTCAGCACCAGGCCGGCCGCCACCGTCACCCCCAGCTGGAAGGCCAGCGCCCAGTCCGGCCGGGGGCCGGCGGCGTGGGCGAAGAACACCGAGCCGACGACGGCGATGCCCGCCGCCGAGCCGACCCGCTGCGCGGTCTGCAGCACCCCGCCCGCGCTGCCCGCCCGGGCCACCGGCACCTGCTGGAGGGTCAGCGTCTGGTTCGGGGCGATCACCAGCCCGCTGCCCGCCCCGGCGACCAGCAGCGGCAGCGCCGTCGTCCAGCCCACCCGGGGCCCCGACCACAGCTGCACCGCGAGCGCCGCGGCCAGCAGTCCGGTCAGCACCATCACCAGCCCGGTCACCACCAGCCGCCGCCCCAGCCGGCTGACCAGGCGACCGCCCACCGCCGCGGACACCCCCGATCCCACCGCGAACGGCGTGATCGCCAGGCCCGCCGTCAGCGCCGAGTAGTGCAGGCCCGCCTGGAGGTAGAGCGTGAAGATGAAGAAGATCGCGGTGAACCCGGCGAAGTACACCAGCGACAGCAGCACCCCCGCCGCGTACGGGCGCACCGTGAACAGCGCCATGCTCACCAGCGGTTCGCGCCGCCGCCCGTAGTGCAGTTCCCAGCCGACGAAGGCGGCGAGCAGCACCGCCGCCAGCGGCAGCAGCAGCCAGCGCGTCGCGCCGTGCCACTGCTGCGCCTGGACGAACGGCAGCAGCAGCGCGACCGTCCCGGCGCCGAGCAGCAGCACGCCGACCGGGTCGAAGTCCCGGTGCCCGGCCCGCTGGGCGGCGGGCGGCGGTGCCGGGAGCAGCCGGTAGGCGATCGGCAGGGCCGCGACGCCGATCGGCAGGTTGACCAGGAACACCCAGCGCCAGCCGTCCTGCGGGCCCACCAGGTGGATCAGCAGCCCGCCGAGCAGCGGCCCGACGGCGGTGGACAGCCCGATGGTCGCGCCCAGGGCGCCGAAGGCCCGGCCGCGGTCGGGGCCCTGGAACAGCACCTGGATGAAGCCGGACACCTGCGGCACCAGCACCCCGCCGGCCGCGCCCTGGAACAGCCGGGCCAGCACCAGCCACTCCTGGCTGCGGGCCGCGCCGGCGAGCGCGCTGGCCGCGGTGAACAGGGCGAGCCCGGCGAGGAAGACGGCCCGCCGGCTGCGCGCGTCGCCGAGCCGCCCGGCGGGCACCAGCACCAGGCCGAAGGCCAGCGAGTACCCGGTGATCACCCACTGCAGGCCGCTGTCGGACATGTGCAGCCCGTCCCGCACGGTCGGCAGGGCGACGTTGACGATGCTGACGTCCAGCAGGGTCATGAAGCCGGCGACCAGGCAGACCGCGAGCGCCCGCCAGCGCCGGGCGGCGGCCCGGCCGCCCACGGCGGTGGCGCCGGGGTGCGTCGGGTGCGCGGTGCCGCGCGGGGGGTCGGCGTTCATGGGGGCCTCTTCCCGGGGGCCGGGGCGTCCTGGCCCAGGGGGACCGTAGGCCGGCGTCGTCCGGCCATCGTCGCCCGGCCCACCCGGGGCCGCCACCCGGGCCGCCGACCGGGCCGCGACGGCCCGCTTCACCCGAACGGCCGAACCGGATCGCGACCGCCGTCCGCACCCCGGAGGCTGACGGCATGACCGTCGCCACCGAGACCGCGCCCTCCGCCCCGCCGGTGCTGGACGTCCGGCAGCGGAACGTCGTCTTCGCCACCATCGTGCTCGGCATGCTGCTGGCCGCCCTCGACCAGACCATCGTCGGCACCGCTCTGCCCACCATCGTCTCCGACCTCGGCGGGGCCGCCCACATGTCCTGGGTGGTGACCTCCTACCTGCTGGCCGAGACGGTGGCCACCGTGCTGGCCGGCAAGTTCGGCGACCTGTACGGGCGCAAGCTGCTGTTCCAGGTCTCGGCGATCGTCTTCGTCGGCGGCTCGTTCCTGTGCGGTCTGGCCACCGACATGACCCTGCTGATCGCCTGGCGGGCCGTGCAGGGCCTCGGCGCGGGCGGCCTGATGGTCACCTCCATGGCGCTGATCGCGGACGTCATCCCGCTGCGCGAGCGCGGCAAGTACCAGGGCGCGATCGGCGCGGTGTTCGGCGTGGCCACGGTGGTCGGGCCGCTGCTCGGCGGGCTGTTCACCGACCACCTGTCCTGGCGCTGGGCGTTCTACGTCAACGTGCCGATCGCGGTCGTGGTGGTCGCCGCGGCCGCCCGGACCATCCCCGCGGTCCGCTCGGCGACCCGCCCGGTCGTCGACTACCTGGGCATCGTGCTGGTCGCGGCCGGCGCGGGCGCGCTGATCCTGGCGACCAGTTGGGGCGGCAACCAGTACGCCTGGGGCTCCGGGGTGATCATCGGCCTGTTCACCGGCGGGGCGCTGGCGCTCGGCCTGTTCTGCCGGGTGGAGGCCCGGGCGGCCGAACCGATGCTGCCGATGCGGCTGTTCCGCAACCCGGTGTTCACGGTCTGCTCGGTGCTCAGCTTCATCGTCGGCTTCGCCATGCTCGGCGCGCTGACCTTCCTGCCGACCTTCCTCCAGTACGTGGACGGCGACTCCGCGACCGTCTCCGGCGTCCGGACGCTGCCCATGGTGATCGGTCTGCTGATCGCCTCGATCGGCAGCGGGAACGCCGTCAGCAAGACCGGACGGTACCGGCTGTTCCCGATCGTCGGCACCGCCGTGATGGCCCTCGGCCTCTACCTGCTCTCCCGGCTCGAACCCGGCACCGGAACCGCACTGGCCTCGCTCTACATGTTCGTGCTCGGCGCCGGCATCGGGCTGAGCATGCAGGTGCTCACCATCGCCGTGCAGAACACCGTCGACTACGCCGACCTCGGCACCGCCACCTCCGGCGTGACCTTCTTCCGCACCATCGGCAGCTCCTTCGGCACCGCGGTGTTCGGCACCATCTACGCCAACAGCCTGAAGACCGAGCTCACCGACGGGGTCGGCACCGCCGCCCGGCTCACCGGCGCCGACCCGGCCGTGCTCAGCCGCGCCGCACAGAGCCCCCAGGGCCTGCACCAGCTGCCCGCCGACCAGGCCGCGCCGATCGTCCAGGCCTACTCCGACGCGCTGCACACCGTGTACCTGTGGACCATCCCGGTCGCCGTGGTCGGCTTCGTGGTGGCGCTCTTCCTCAAACAGGTGCAGCTGCGCGACACCGCCCGGGCGGGCTCCACCGACATGGGCGAGGGCTTCGCCCAGCCGACCACCGCCGACTCCGACCCGCACCTGGAGTACTCGGTCTGCAGGATCGTGCGCGGCGTCGATCTCGACACCGTCCGGTCGATCGTCTCCACCGCCGACACCCGGGTGGACCTCGCCGGGGCCTGGGCGCTGATGGAGGTGGCCGGCCACACCAAGGCCGTCGGCCACGCCTCGCTCGACCTCATCGCCGCCCGCAAGCGGGTGCCGCCCGAGGTCCTGGAGCCGGTCTTCACCCGGCTGACCACCGAGGGCTACCTGCTCCGCGACGGCGACCGCCTCTCCCCCACCGAGGCCGGCACCCACGAGGTCCGCGCCCTCGCCCGGGCCTGGTCCGACTGGCTCAACGCCCGCCTCGACGCCGACGCCGGCCGCCCCCGCAGCCCCCGCCTCCGCGCCGCCGCCGACGCCATCGCCTGGCGCCTCCTCGTCGAGGACCTCACCAACGGCCTCCCCGCCCACGCCCGCCCGACGGAGGTGGCGAAGGTCTAGCCGGGTGGTGTCGAGGTCGAGATCGAGGTCGAAGGGCGCCGGGAGGCGGACGGGGGTGCCGAAGGGATGCGGGCCGCTCTCGGCGACGGACTCGTGCGCCCATGACGGCGACATGGGGGTGATGACGCCCTCGATGATCTCGGTGCGGTCGCCCGCCGTTTGCCGGATCGCGTACTTCAGAGCCCTTTCGGGATCGCTGACGATGCTGTAGTCGCCAGGGACCCGGGGCGCTGTACTCACAACGCGTCTCCTTCCCTTCCCGATTGTCTCCCAGACCGTACGGACGGCCGGCCGACCGACCGGGATTGGACGTGTCCCGACCGTCTGTTCTCCGGGCCTGCCCCGCTCGTGCCGGAGTCCGTCGTCAACGGGTGGCTTCGGCCGGGGTGGGGCGGCGGGAGGAGACGGTTATCACGGTGAGGCTGGCGAGGGCGAGGGCCGTCAGCACGCCGAGCATCACGGTGTAGGAGGCCAGCGGGGAGAGCGCCGCGAGCACGGCGGGCAGCAGGAAGCCCGAGTAGCAGAACGCGTAGTAGACGCCGGTGATGCCGGCCAGGTCGTCGGGGGTGACGATGCGCTGGATCTCCAGCAGCCCGGAGACCACCCCGATGCCGTAGGCGGCGCCGAGGAGGACGGCGCCGGCCAGGCCGAGCAGCGGGGAGCGGACCGCGGCGTCGGCGGCGCAGACGGCCATGCCGCAGGCCATCAGCGCCATGGAGACGATGACGCCGCGCGCCGAGGAGAGCGAGTCCAGGCGTTTGGCGAAGGGCTGGACGAGGGCGCCGGTGCCGAGGGTGAGGACGGTCAGCAGGGTCGCGTAGGCGAGCGACCAGTCGCCGAGCCGGTCGCCGACCAGCTGCGGGGTCACCGCGTACGCGACGCCGGCCGAGCCGAACACCCAGGGGGCCATCGGCAGGACCACCCGTACGAAGCGCCGGTGCCCGGCCGCCGGGACCTTGAGGTCGGCCACGAGGCTGCGGACGGCGGCGGAGCGGGCCCGGGTCTCGACGGCCCTCGGGAGCAGGAACAGCGCGGGCAGGGTGACCAGCAGGTGGGCGAGGTACGGGCTGACCATCGGCCAGGGGCCCCACTGGGCGAGCGCCCCGGCCGCCCCCGCACCGAGGCCGAAGCCGACGGTCAGGGCGAGGGAGGCGCGGCGGGCACCGGCGCCGGCGTCGGCGGCCGGGTCGTGCGGAGCCTGGGAGAGCTCCTTGACCCAGCTGGTGCCGACCGCCATCGCGATGCCGACGGCTGTGCCGGTGAGGAACCGCCCGGCGTAGATGGGGAGTTGACCGGCCGTGCCGGCGCACAGCACCCCGCTGGCGGCGAGCGAGGCGGCCACCGCGCCGATCATCAGCGGGCGGCGCCCGTAGCGGTCCGAGGCGGCGCCGCCGACCAGCAGTCCGGGGACCAGCCCGAGGACGTACGCCCCCAGGAAGGCGTCCACGGTGACCTCCGAGTAGCCGCCGAGGTGGCGGTACATCAGCAGCAGCGGGGTGAACTGGTTGCCGCCCCACCCGCAGCAGAGCATGGCCAGGGCCGCGACCAGCCACGGCCGTCCCCGGCCGGACGGTGCGACGGGACCGGCGGACGGTGGCCGGGTGGTGCTCATGGCGGTGCTGCTCCTTGTCGGATGGTCGGTCCCGGCGGTCGGTCGGGGCGTGCGCCCCGCGCGTCCGGCGCGCGAGGAGGCGGGCTCAGCGGTCGGTGACGGCGCGGTGGGCGTCCAGGTGGGTGCGCAGGGCGGCGGTGAAGCCCTCGGCGTCGCGGGCCGCGATCCGCTCGACGAGCACGGTGTGCTCCTCGACCAGCGAGGCCAGCCGCTGCGGCTGCCGCTCCGGCCGCACCTGGAGCAGTTGGACGGCCATCCGGCGCTGGCGGTCGCGCAGCGTCCCGTAGAACCGCTCGGCGAGCTGGTTGCCGGAGGCCGCCACGATGCCCCGGTGGAAGGCCTCGTCGGCGTCGGCGAAGGCGCCGAGGTCGGCCCGGCGGGCGGGCTCGCGCTGCTGGTCGATCAGTTCGGACAGCTGCCGGACCAGCGCGTCGAGGCCGTCGGGGCGGCGGGTGATCCGGCGGACGGCGGTGCTCTCCAGCGCCTCGCGCAGCTCCAGCACGTCCTCGGCCTCGCCGGGGCCGACCGGCACCACGACGGCTCCGCGCTTGGGGAACAGCTGGAGCAGCCCCTCGGCCTGCAGCCGCAGGAAGGCCTCCCGGACCGGCGTGCGGCTGATCGCGGCGCGCTCGGCGATCTCGCCCTCGCTGATCAGCGTGCCGCCGGGGAGGCCGCCGCCGAGGATGAGGTCCTTGGTCAGTTCGTACGCGCGGTCCGCGGCCGGGACGCGGGCGGGGGGCGGGGTGTCGGCCATGGAGCACACCGTAGCACCATAGATGCAAGCTTAGATGCAACGCTCCGCCCCGGCCGCCCAGCAGGGCCGGAGCAACGGTTTCGGTACTGCTCAGCGCCGGAAGAATGCGCTTTCTCAGTCCCTCCGGCAGGGCCGAGGATGGGCCGGGCCACCAGCTCTGTCGGGAGGAAGCCTTGTCCCCTGTGTCGCCGTACCCCGGCCCGCCGTACCCCGGGCCGCTGCACCCCGAGCCACCGGCCCCCGAGTCGCCGCAGTCCGAGTCACCGGCCCTGCCGCCCGTCGATCCGGGCCTGCTGCCGCTCACCGCCGAGTCCCGCCCCGAGGGCCTGTCCGTCGGCGGCGTGCTGCTGGACGAGCTGGCCCGCCGGTACGGCACCCCGCTGTTCGTCTACGACGAGGAGCACCTGCGCCGGCGCTGCCGCGAGGCGGTGGCCGCCTTCGGCCGGGGCAACGTCGCCTACGCCTCCAAGGCCTTCCTTTGCACCGCGATGGCCCGCCTCGCCGCCGAGGAGGGCCTGCTGCTGGACGTCGCCTCCGGCGGCGAGCTGCGCACCGCGCTGTACGCCGGGGTCGACCCGGACCGGATCGTGCTGCACGGCAACAACAAGGACGAGGCCGAGCTGCGCACCGCGCTGACCGTCGGCCTGCGCCACATCGTGGTGGACAGCTTCGACGAGCTGGACCGGATCGAGCGGCTGCACCGGGCCGTAGGGCCTGCCCCCGGCCCGGGTCCGGCTGCGGGTGGCGCCGGGCGTCGCGGCCGGCGCCCACCAGGCCATCCGGACCGGCGGCCACGACTCCAAGTTCGGCTTCGGCCTGGCCGACGGCGCCGCCGCGGCCGCGGTGCGCCGGGCCGAGGCCTCCGCCGCCGTACGGCTGGAGGGCGTCCACGCCCACGTCGGCTCCCAGGTACTGGACCCGGCCGAGCTGGCCGACGGCGCCGCCGCGGTGGCCCGGTTCGCCGTCGAGCACGGACTGCGCCGGCTGACCGTCGGCGGCGGCCTGGGCGTCGCCTACCTGGGCGGGCAGAGCGCCCCCTCCTTCGCCGTCTGGGCCGAGCGGGTCGGCGCGGCGGTGCGCGGCGCCGGCTGGAACGACGCGGTGGGCGTCGAGCCCGGCCGCTCGATCGCCGCCCGGGCCGGGCTGACCCTCTACCGGGTCGGCACCGTCAAGCGGATCGAGGGCGTGCGTACGTATGTCAGCGTCGACGGCGGGATGAGCGACAACCTGCGCCCCGCGCTGTACGGCGCCCGCTACGAGGCCTTCCTGCCGCGCTGCCCCGAGGCTCCCCGGCCGCGGCGCGCCCGGCTGGTCGGCAAGCACTGCGAGAGCGGCGACGTGATCATCGACGACGCCGCGCTCCCCGCCGACCTGCGGGTGGGCGACCTGCTGGCCACCCCGGTGACCGGCGCCTACGGCTACGCCATGGCGTCCAACTACAACAAGCTGCCGCGGCCCGCCGTGGTCTTCGTCCGGGACGGCGAGGCCCGCCCGGTCGTGCGCCGGGAGACCGAGCACGACCTGCTCAGGCTGGACGTGGCCGCCGCCGGCGCCGGGGAGCCGGCGGCCGCGCAGCGGGCGTACGCGTCCTGAGGCCCGCGCGGTGGAGCGGCGTCGCGAACCCCGCCCGGGCCACGACACGGGCCGTAACCTGGGCCGATGCTGAACAGCGCCCGACTGCTCGTCCTCCTGGAGATCGCCCGCCGGGGCACCATCGTGGCCGCGGCGCAGGCGCTGCACCTGAGCCCGTCCGCCATCTCGCACCAACTCGCCCGTCTGGAGCAGGAGCTGGGTGTCGCGCTGGTGGAACGGGCGCCGCAGTCCCTGCGCCTGACGCCCGCCGGGATCCGGCTGGCCGAGCACGCCCAGGCGATCGCCGACCTGATGGCCGTCGCCCAGGACGACCTGCGGGCGCACGCCCAGGGTGCGGCCGGTGTGCTGCGGATCGGCTTCTTCGCCTCCGCGGGGCTGGACCTGCTGCCCCGGGCGCTGGCCTCGTTCGCCGCCGGGAACCCGCGGGTGGAGCTGGAGCTCATCATGGGCCAGCCGCACGAACTGGTCCCGGACCTGGAGGCGGGCCGGCTGGACGCGGCCGTGGTCTTCGAGCACCCGCTGGACCCGTGGTGCCGCCGGGCGGCGGTGGACGTGCGGATGTACTTCGAGGAGCCGCAGCTGGTCGTGGTGCCGCTGCGGCACCGGCTCGGGCGGCGCTCGGTGGTGCGGCTGGCCGAGCTGGAGGGCGAGAGCTGGATCGGCACCCACGGCGGCAGCACCGGCGAGCCGGTGCTCGAACGCGCCTGCGCGGCCGAGGGGTTCCGCCCCCGGGTGCGCTGCCGCAGCGACCACTACCAGGTGACCATCAACCTCGCGCGGGCCGGCATGGGCGTCGCGCTGATCCCGGCGCTCGGCCTGGCCGACAGCGCCGGGGTGCACGTGTGCCGGCTGGACCACCCGCAGCTGCACCGCCGGATCGGGGTGGCCACCCGGGCCACCAACCGCAACCCGGTGCTGCGCGCCTTCCTCGCCGAACTCGGCGCCGCCGCCGGGGAGATCAGGTCGCTGCTCGACATGCGGTGGGCCTGATCCCCCCGGCTCGGCTCCTCCCCGCTCACGGCCCGCCCGACCCGGAACCGGCCGGTCCGAGGGCCCGGTCCGGACCGGCTCCCCGGCGGCGACCGGTCAGGTCCGGGGCGGGCCGCTGCGCCCAGGCCGCGAGGGCCAGGCCGACGTCCCGGATGTCGTGCACGGCGGCCCGTTCGGTGCTCGGCCCGAGCGCCACGTCCCAGTGCGCGACGACGGCGTAGGCCACCCGCCGGGCGCCCACGATGACGCCCGCGTCGGCCCGCACCCCGGTGTCCGTCCCGGTCTTGTTGGCCACCAGCAGGCGGCCGGGCAGCGGCTCGGGGAAGCCGGGCGCGTACGGGTCGTGGTCGATCAGGGCGGGCACCAGGCCGTGGTCGGTGTTGGCGCGCATCCAGCCGAGCAGCCGGGCCGAGGCCGCCGGGGACGCCATGGTGCCCCGGACCGCGAGGGCCACCAGGCGGGCCAGGTCGCGGGCGGTGCCGGTGGCGAAGACCGGCGGGACGTCGGGCCCGCGCTCGTCGCGTACCCGGTCGTGCAGGGTGAGCCGGTCCAGGCCGAGCCCGGCCGCCAGCCGCGCGGTGGCCGGCAGGCCGACCAGCCGCAGCAGCGCGTTGGTGGCGGTGTTGTCGCTGACCGCGGCGGTCAGCCAGGCCAGGTCCTCCACCGTCCAGCCGGGGCGGCTCAGCCGGCCGAGCAGGCCGGTGCCGCCGGTGACGTCCTCGGGGAGGATCTCCACCGGCTGCCCGGCCGTCAGTTCTCCGGTGTCCAGCCGTCGGGCGACCTCGGCCAGCAGCAGCAGCTTGGAGGCGCTGGCGACGGGCAGCACGACGGTGTCGTCCACCCCCACCGCCGCGCCGCCGACCGCTTCGTCCTCCGCAGGGGCGTCCACGTCGACGGCGGCCACCGCGAGGGTCAGCGGGAGCGCCGCCGAGCTGCGCGCGGCGGCGGCGACCTGGGCGAGGCTCATCGGACCCGCACCACCTCTCCGGCCCGGTCGGCGGTCGGCCGGCCGTCGCGCACCGCGACCCGCCCGGCCACCACCACGGTCTCCACGCCCACCGGCGGCAGCAGCGGCTGCTCGAAGGTCGCGCCGTCCAGGACGGCCGCCGGGTCCAGCACCACCAGGTCCGCGACGGCGCCGTCCCGGACCACGCCCCGCCCGGCCAGCCGGAAGCGCTCGGCGGGCAGACCGGTCATCTTGTGCACCGCCGACTCCAGCGACAGCAGCCCGTGCCCGCGCCCGTAGTGGCCGAGCACCCGGGCGAAGCTGCCCGCCCAACGGGGGTGCGGGCGGCCGGGTTTGGGCACCCCGTCCGAGCCGATCATCGACAGCGGGCTGGCCAGCACCCGGCGGACGTCGTCCTCGCGCATCGAGTGGCTGATGATGGTGACCTCGCCCCGCGCCTCCAGCAGCAGGTCGCAGACGTAGTCCACCGGGTCGGTGCCGGCCTCGGCGGCCAGGTCGGCGATCCGGCGGCCCTCGGCCGTGCGGCGGGCCGGGGCGGCGGCCACCGAGATCAGGTCCCAGCCGCCGTTGCCGACGGTGTTCTCCCAGCCCTCGACGCCGTGGGCGATGTCCGCCCGGATCCGGTCCCGCACCTCCCCGCCGCGCAGCCGCTCCAGCAGGGCGGCCGGCCCGCCCTCGCTGGTCCACGGCGGCAGCATCGCGTGCAGCACGGTGCTGCCGGCGGTGTACGGGTAGACGTCGCAGAGCACGTCCACGCCCTCCGCGCGGGCCCGTTCCAGACGCGGCAGGGTGCGCAGGGTGGCGCCCCAGGCGTGCCGCCCGGCGGTCTTGTGGTGGGAGACCTGGAGCGCGGCGCCGGAGCGTGCCGCGATCTCCAGCGCCTCCTCCAGGGCCTTCTCCACCTGGGACATCTCGTCGCGCAGGTGCGTCACGTACGGCTTGCCGTGCCGCGCGGCGACCTTCGCCAGGGCCACGATCTCCTCGGTGCCGGCGTAGACGCCGGGCGGGTAGATCAAACCGGTGGAGAGTCCGGCCGCGCCCTGAGCCAGCGCCCGGTCGAGCAGCCCGCACATGGCGGCCAGCTCCTCGGCGGTGGGCGGGCGGTCCTCGAAGCCCATCACCCCGGCGCGCAGCGTGCCGTGGCCGACCAGCGAGGCGATGTGGTTGCGGCGCAGTTCGGGCCGCTGGCCGGCGGCGAAGGCGTCGAAGTCCTCGGCGGGCAGCACCGGCCCGAGGCCGAAGGAGACCCGCAGGTGCCCGGCCAGTTCGGGCAGCCGCCCGGGCAGCGCGGGGAACAGGCTGATCCCGCAGTTGCCGCTGATCTCGGTGGTGACGCCCTGGAGCAGCGGGGCCAGCCGCAGCTCGTCCAGGGCGCCGTCGTCGAGGTGGCCGCCGCCGAAGCGGGCGGCGAGCGCGTCCGAGTGGGTGTGGACGTCGATGAAGCCGGGGGTGACGACCCGTCCGGTGACGTCCAGGGTCTCGGTCGCGGCCACCGCGGTGCCCGGTGGCAGGACGGTGACCCGGCCCGCGGTGACGGCGAGGTCGGCCGGGCGGGCGGGCGCCCCGGTGCCGTCCACCAGGGCGGCGCCGCGCAGCAGCAGGTCGGCCGGGGTCGTGGCCACGTCCGCTCCCATCAGTCCCATGGCTCCCATCAGAGCACCGTCGAGAGGAAGGCCCGGGTGCGGTCGTGCCGCGGGGCGGTGAAGAACTCGGCCGGGCGGCCCGCCTCCACGACGGCGCCCCGGTCCATGAGGACGACCCGGTCGGCGACCTCGCGGGCGAACCCCATCTCGTGGGTGACGACGATCATCGTCATGCCGCTGCGGGCGAGGTCGCGCATCACCCCGAGCACCTCGCCGACCAGCTCCGGGTCGAGCGCGGAGGTGGGCTCGTCGAAGAGCATCAGGGTCGGTTCCATGGCCAGCGCCCGGGCGATCGCCACCCGCTGCTGCTGGCCGCCGGAGAGCCGGCCCGGGTAGTGGTCGGCGCGGTCGGCCAGGCCGACCCGGGCGAGCAGTTCGCGGGCCTGCCGCTCGGCCTCCGCGCGCGGGCGGCCCTTGACCGCGACCGGGCCCTCCATCACGTTCTGCAGCGCGGTGCGGTGCGGGAAGAGGTGGAAGCGCTGGAAGACCATGCCGATCCGCTCGCGCTGGCGGCGGATGTCGCGCGGCCGGCGCTCGCGCAGCCCGCTGCCGGAGGCGCCGTGGGGCTCGTAGCCGACGAGTTCGCCGTCCACCTCGATCCGCCCGGCGTCGATCTTCTCCAGGTGGTTGAAGCAGCGCAGCAGGGTGGACTTTCCGGAGCCGGAGGGGCCGATCACGCAGAGCACCTCCCCCGCCCGGACCTCCAGGTCGATGCCGCGCAGCACCTCCAGGTCCCCGAAGTGCTTGCGCACCCTCCGGGCCGACAGGACCACCTCGGCGGCCGGCTTCTCCAGGTCCGCGCTCTTCACTCGCCTTCCCCCTTCCGTACGCGCTTGCGCGCTCCGCCGCGCCCCGGGCGCAGGTTGGCCAGTACCCGGCGGTGCAGCGCCGGCGGGGCGCCGGCCGGGTTGAACTTCCGTTCCACCGCGTGCTGGGCGACGCTCGCGACGGTGGTGAGCACCAGGTACCAGACGGACGCGACGATCAGCAGCGCGATCACCTCGAAGTTGGCGAGGTAGAGGTGCTGCGAGACGGTCATCAGGTCGGCGCCGGCGATGACCGAGACCAGCGAGGTGGTCTTCAGCATCGAGATGAACTGGTTGCCGAACGGCGGGATGATCACCCGCATCGCCTGCGGCAGCACCACCCGGGTGAGGATCTGCCGGTTGGACATGCCCAGCGAGGCGCCCGCCTCGCGCTGCCCGGGGTCGACGCTCTGGATGCCGGCCCGGACGATCTCGGACATGTAGGCGCCCTCGTTGATCGACAGGCCCAGCAGCGCCGCCACGAAGCCGGTGATCAGGGTGTTGGACTGCCAGCTGACCAGCTTGGGCCCGTCGAACGGGATGCCGATGCTGATCTCCGGGAAGAGCAGCGCCAGGTTGAACCAGAAGATCAGCTGGACCAGCAGCGGGGTGCCGCGGAAGAACCAGGTGTACGCCCCGGCGGTGGTCCGCAGCACCGGGCTGTCGGACAGCTGCATCACCGCGGCCACCACGCCGATGACGATGCCCACCGCCTGGGAGATCAGGGTGAGTTGGACCGTCACCCAGAGTCCTTCCAGGACCACGCCGTCGAACTGGTACCTGGCGACGACGTCCCAGTGCAGGTTGGGGTTGACGATGACGGTCCAGGCCAGCCAGACGGCGGTGAAGGCGGCCGCCAGCACGGCGAACCAGCGCGCCGGGCGGGGCCGGCCGGTCACCTCGAAGGCCAGGTCGTCCTCGGCGGCCGCGGCGGGCTCCGGCGGGTCGGCGGGCTTCAGGGAGTCGGCGGGCTTCGCGGGGTCGGCGGGCTTCGCGGGGTCTCTCATGTCGGTGCTCATCTCGTCGGTGCCGCCGTTCTCACTGCGCCGCGTTGACGGTGGCGCGCTCCACCGCGCTGCCGCCGACCTGGTAGGTGTCCAGGACCTTGCGGTACTCGCCGCTCTCGATCAGCTCCTGGAGCGCCTTCCGCACCGCGTCGCGCAGCCCGGAGTCCTTCTTCGCCACCGCGATGCCCCACGGCGCCGTCCCGTACTGCTCCGGCAGCACCTCGTAGGAGCCGCTGTTCCGCACGAACATCTGCGCCACCGGGTAGTCCACGATCGTGGCCACCGCCCGGTCGCTGTCCAGCTGGAGCAGGCCGGTCGGGGCGTCCTCGCTCTGCGAGATCGCCATCTTGGTGGCGCACTCGGCGTTCTGCTGCTCGCCGATCTCCAGGTTGGAGCTGCCCTTGGCGAGGACGACCTTCCTGCCGCAGAGGTCGTCGAGGGACTTGATGCCCTCCGGGTTGCCCTTCTTCGTCATGATCACCCCGCCGGTGCGGAAGTAGTCGACGAAGTCGACCGCCTGGCGGCGCTGCGCGCTGTCCGTCATGGAGGACATCACCAGGTCGTAGCGGCCGGCCTGGAGGCCGGGGATCAGGCCGTCGAAGGAGGAGTTGGAGAGCTCCAGCCTCAGGCCGAGCCTTCCGGCGAGGGCGGCGGCGAGGTCCGGGTCGACCCCGGTCAGCTCGGTGGTCCCGGTCCTGTACATCTCCATCGGCGGGTAGCCGACGGAGGTGGCCACCCTGAGCACACCGCTCTGCCTGTTCTTCGCCGGGAGAAGCTCGGCGGCGCTCTTCCCGGAGTCCTGCCCGGCCTGCGCCGCGCCGGCGGCCGTGGCGCCGCCCTGGTCGGAGCGCCCGCAGGCGGTGGCGGCCAGGACGACCAGGGACAGTGCGGCCAGACAGCGCAGGGAACGGGGGCGGTTCATCGGCTACTCCCTCGGGCGGTGACGGTGCGCCGATGCTGGCAGCCGAGTCCGGGTGAACGGAAGATGATGAAGCTATTGCTGCCTCACCAACGGTTTTTGTACGGCTGACCGCGCTGTCCTGCGGGCTTGCGGCAGGGGCTGGTCAACCGGCTCAGCCGGTGAGCCACGGAGCCTCGGGCAGCTTGGCGTCCGGCTGCCGTCCGGTGAACTCGACGGTGGTCGGGGTGCCCAGCCCGGGCATCCGCATCGTCACCCGGCGCAGTCCGCCGTCGCCGTCGACCCAGTAGGTGAGCGGCGAGCGGGCCCCGTCGGGTGCGGCGCCCTGGGCGCGCGGCCCGGCGATGCGGTCGTAGCTCCGGCCGTCGATCCGGTCCCGGCCCAGCCAGCGGGCCCCGGACTGGCCGACCAGCAGCGGGTTGTCGGGACGGTCCGCACCGAGTTGGACCAGCAGGTTCAGCCCGGCGTCCAGCGGGTCCGCCGTGTAGCCGCGCGGTGACCAGCCCTGGCGCGGGATGTGCTCGGCCTGCTGCCAGGCCGGGGTGTCGGGGGCGGCACTGGTGGGGCTGCCGGTACCGGGGCCGCCAGTACCGGAGGCGGCGGTGCCGGCGGACGGCTCGGGAGCCAGCCCCAGGCCGCCGGTGTCCCAGACGATCAGGCCGTGGTCCAGCGGTCCGCTCGCGCCCGTGGTCCGGTAGCGGCCCACCCCCCGGTGGTTGCGGTAGTCGACGACCCCCTCGACCCGGATGCTCACGCCGCCGCCCTCGTCGGCCGTGACCGCCACCGCCACCGGGCTGGCCTGGTAGAGGTTCAGGCGGGACAGCGCGAGCCGCCCCGCCTCGTCGGTGGTCACCGGGCGTTCGGCGGCCTCGTCGGAGACCGTCCGGTAGACGGCCAGGCCGCCCGCCGCGGTGCCGCACACCACGACCGCGACCAGCGCCTTGAGCCAGCCGGACCGCCGGGGCCCGCGCCCGCCCCCGCCGGCCTCCGCCTTTCGGGACCCACCGCCGGCCTTCGCCTTGCGCGGGACGTCCGCGGCCTGCGCCTTGCGCGGGACGTCCGCGGCCTGCGCCTCGCGGGGCACACTGTCGGCCTTCGTCTTGCGGGGCATACGGCCCGCTCCCTCTCCTCGGTCGGACACGACAGTCGGGCGGGCCCGGGGACCAGAGGTCCCACGAACCCGCCCGATCGGGCCCGGGACGGGTCTCCCCGCACCGGGCCCCACGACGGGCGCCCCGCTTCCGGGCGCCCGTCAGGGTCAGCCGCGCTGGGCGGCCTTGCGCCTACGGACCACCAGCACCATGGCGGTGCCGAGGACGATCAGCGCCGCCGCGCTGGTCAGCGCGATCGGCATCCCCTCGCCCGCACCGGTGTTGGGCAGGTGCCCGGGTGCGGGGGGCTGCGGTGCGGGCGGCACCGGAGCCGCCGACGTCGGCGCCGGGGTCGGCGTCACGGTCGGGGTCGGGGTGGGCGTCGGCGTCGGGGTGGGGATCAGCTTGTTGACGGCCGTCACCTCCACACCGGCGTCGAGGTTCGCCGAGGTCAGCTTCAGCGGGCCGAAGACGGTGACCTCCGGCGCCGCGTAGCCGTCCGGCGGGCTCAGCTCCTGCCAGTAGTACGAGCCGGGTACGCCCGTGCCCCGGCAGATGCCGTCGGCCCCGGTCGTGCAGGGGGCACCGACCTTGGCGTCCGGCTTGTCGCCGGTCGACTGGAGCCCGTCGGTCCCGTTGGTCTCGTGCCACAACTGGAACTTGGCGCCGGCCAGCGGCTTGCCGTCCTGGTCGTGCTTGACCAGGCGCAGCGCGCCCTCCTGCTGGCGGAAGCCGAAGTCGTAGGTGTGGTCGTTCTCGCCGGGGCCGCCGGTGGTCAGCGCCCGCTCCGGGTACCTGCCGTCCTTCGGGACGACGCCCTTGGAGTCGATGAAGTGGTTGTCACCGACGTCGTTGGCGGTCGGCACCCACTGGAAGAGGGGGCCGTCCTTGGCGTAGTCCGCCGGGTTGTCCAGCTTGATCGTGTACTTGGTCCGCGGCTTGAGGCCGCCCTCGACGTTGCTGTCGTCGAAGTAGTACTCGCCGCGCTTGGTCGTCCTGGTCGTCCCGACGAGCTTCCCCGCCGCGTCGTACAGGTGGACGGTGGCACCCGGCACCGGGCGCTGGCCCGGCAGCTGGAGGCCGCTGCGCTCGGGGTCGTACCAGACCCGGTTGCCGATCTGGAGCGGTGCCTGGTCGCAGAGGACCTCCAGGTCGCCCATCGCGGCGCCCTTGCCGAACGGCGGGATGCCCGCGCCCGCGTTGAGCCGTACGCCGCCGTCCGCCTTGCCGTTGCGCTTCTGGAAGGCGCTGCCGTACCCGTAGGCGCGGCTGTCGCTGTCGTAGCCCGAGGCCACGATGGAGTCCTCGACCTTCGAGAACGCCATCCCGGCGTTGGCGGGGTTGTTGTGGCCGATCCGGGCGTTGTCGAAGAACCGCTGGCCCCGGGCCGTGGAACCGCAGCCCAGGTTGGTGTCCAGCACGTAGGTGCCGTTCGACAGGCAGGCCTTGAGGAGGTCACCGCCGGGCAGCACCTTGGCCATCACGTTGCCCGTCGGGTTGGCCGCCGACTGGTCTCCGAAGCGGTCCCGGAAGGCGAGCAGCATCGAGCCGTCCGTCTCGAACGCGATCTCGGCCACCGCCGGCTCGGGGTTGGCGAGGTAGTTGTCCCCGCAGGCCTGGCCGTTCTGGGTGGTCGGGAAGGTGTCCTGCCACGGGAACCAGCCGGTGCCCGGGCACGGCCCGCCCACCGTGGTGCCGCGCGGGTAGTCGAGCGGCTGGTTCAGCACCGCCGGCTTGAAGGCGCCGGTGGCCAGGTCGAACGGCAGCACCACGGCCCGCAGGTCGGCGGCCTTGCCGGTGGACTCGCCGGAGCAGACACCGCCGAGGAAGCCGGTGCCGTCCTGGATGCCGAGGCCGTACGGACGCCAGTCCCGCGGGGCCGGGCAGCCCGGGTCCGGGATGGCGTAGGCGGCCTTGGGCGCGGCCGCCGTCGCCGCGGTGGCGTCGTACCGGTAGAGCTTGCGGTCGTGGAGGTTGACGACGAACAGGTCCTTGCCGTCGTCGGTGATCTTGATGCCGCCGAGGCTCTCCTTTCCGACCGCGGCCAGGAAGCCGTCGTCGTTGCCCGGGCCGTGCGGGGTGGTGCCCGCGTCCGGGACGGTGGTGAACAGCGTGGTCTTCTTCGTGTCCCAGTCGGTGACGTAGACGCCGCCGGGGCCGCCGGGTCCGTAGGCGGTCGTCCGCTTGGCCTGGGCCGAGGAGAACACCCGCCGGTCGGCCTTGTTCCAGGCGATGCCGTAGAGGTTCCCGGTCTGCCCGGCCGTGGCCACGTCGGTCAGGGTGAAGCCCGTGCCGGCCGTCCCCCGGGACTGGTACGGGAAGGACACCAGCGTGTGCTGCGCGTCGCCCTCCCCGGGCGGGTTCTGACAGGTCGACACCAGCGGCGCGTTCTTCTGGCAGTAGTCACCCGGGCTCCACAGCCCCGTGGTGAGTTCGACCTTCTTGCCGCCGGAGAGGTCGACGAACTCCTCGTTGGAGCTCAGCTGGTTGGGCGCGCCGTCCAGGCCCTGGCGCGAGGCGAAGGCCGGGTGGAGCACGCCCGGCTTCGGGTTCACCACCTGCACCCGGTACTTGCCGCCGGTCAGCTTGCTCGTGGCCGGCGACAGCGTCAGCGTGCCGTCGGCCGCCGTGGTGCCCTCGACGGCCACCCCGGCGTCGTCGGTGAGCGTCACCCGCACGCCCGCCATGGTCGATTCCAGCCCGGGCGACCACACCCCGTCGGTGTCCACGGCCCGGATCACCCGGACCGTCACCGTCCCGTCGCCGGCCGCCGGGAAGGCCGCGGGGGCCGCCGCCAACGCGCCGGCGCCGATCACCACGGCCAGGGCCGCCGCACCGGCCACGGTGCGACCGGCCCCGCCGTGTCGCCGACGGTCCGGGCCGCGCGCGCCACCGGCCGTTCGTTCAGTCGTCGTCGTCATCCCTGCTCTCATTGTTCAGTTGGGCCTTCCGCCCGACCTCGTGAGGGAGTTCGTGAGCGGCGAAAAACCGCCATTGTTAACGGGAGCTTAAAGGGCCTTCACACAAGTTCGCCGGGAAACAAGGAACTTTGACGGCGCATCAGGAGTTACGAGGCCGTCACGGTTCCGCTTTCCCGCCCCGCCGCCGGGCGGCCGACCAGCGACGATCGGGCCCACCGCGCTCCACCAGGGCCGACGGCCGCCGTTCGATGTCGTCGGCCGTCGAACACGGTTCCCCCCGGAACCGTACACACCGCCCACGGACTCACGCACCCCACCCACAACTCGGGCACCAATCCGGCGCCGGTTGGCACCGCCACCGGGAGGGCTGGCACGATGTTCTGATGCGCATTCTGGTCATGGGCGGCACCCGCTTCATCGGTCTCCACTTCGCCGAGGCGGCACTGTCCGCCGGGCACGACGTCACGGTGCTGCACCGGGGCCGGTCCGGCACCGGACTTCTCCCGGACGCCACCCACCTGATCGCCGACCGCGACGCCGACCTGTCCGTGCTGCGCGGCCGCAGCTGGGACGCCACCGTCGACCTCTGCGCCTACTTCCCGCGCCAGGTACGGGAGTTGGCGGCCGCCCTCGACCCCGGCAGCGCCGGGCGCTACCTGCTGGTCTCGTCGCTCGCGGTGTACGACGTCCCGGCCGCCCCCGGCTACGCCGAGGACTCCCCGCTGCTGCCCGCCGACGGACCGGAGGCCGAGGAGGTCACCGCCGGGAGCTACGGCGTCCTCAAGGTCCAGTGCGAGCGCGCCGCCCGGGAGGCCTTCGGCCCGGGGGCGCTGCTGATCCGCCCGACGTACGTGATCGGCCCCCACGACTACACCCACCGCTTCGACTACTGGGTGGAACGCCTCGCCCGCGGCGGCGAGGTGCTCGCCCCCGGCCGGCCGGACGCACCGGTGCAGGTGGTCGACGCCCGCGACCTCGCCGCCTGGATGCTCGCCCTGCTGGAGCGCGGCGCCTCCGGCGCGTACCACGCCGCCACTCCCCCGCCGTTCGGTCTGGGCGACCTGCTCGACGCCGTCGCCTCGGCGGTCGCCCCGCCCGGCACCGCTCTCACCTGGGTGGACGAGGAGTTCCTCCGCGCGGCCGGGGTCACGGAACAGGCGCTCCCGCTCTGGCCGGCCACCCCGGAGACCCGCGCCACCAGCACCGCCGATCCGGCCGCCGCCCTCGCCACCGGCCTGGCCCTGCGCCCGGTGGCCGACACCGCCCGGGACATCCAGCCGTTCCCGCCCGTACCGGGCACCCTCGACCCCGCCCGGGAGGCCGCGCTCCTCGCCGCCTGGCACCGCCGCTAGGGCCCGCCGCCACCCTCGCTCCTGCGGGGCCATCAGCCTTACGACACCTCCCCACCCCGGCAACACGCGCCGATCCGGTCTCACCGCGCGTGGCCGGGAACGCTGCGAGGTGACGGTGCGTAGTGTCCCCCGACCGGGACCTCAGCCGGCCAGCGGCGGGTTCAGCCGGGCGAAGGCCTCCTGCCGGCGGTAGGGGAAGTACGGGTACGGCGCGGTGCGGGTGCTGGCCGCGTCCAGCCGGGCCACCTGCTCCTCCGTCAGGGACCAGCCGACCGCGCCGAGGTTCTGGCGCAGCTGCTCCTCGTTGCGGGCGCCGATGATGACCGAGGAGACGGTCGGGCGGCGCAGCAGCCAGTTGATCGCCACCTGGGGGACGGTGCGGCCGGTCTCGGCGGCGATCCCGTCCAGCGCGTCGACCACCCGGTACAGCAGCTCGTCCTCCACCGGCGGGCCGTAGTCCGCGGTGTCGTGCAGCCGACTGCCGGCCGGGAGCGGCTGCCCCCGGCGGATCCTCCCGGTGAGCCGGCCCCAGCCGAGCGGGCTCCAGACCAGGGCGCCGACGCCCTCCTCCCGGGCGAGCGGCATCAGCTCCCACTCGTAGTCGCGGCCGACGAGGGAGTAGTAGACCTGGTGCGCGGCGTACCGGGGGCGGCCGTGCCGGTCGGCGAGGGCGAGGGACTTCATCAGCTGCCAGCCGGAGAAGTTGGAGACGCCGGTGTAGCGGATCTTGCCGGCCCGGACCAGGTCCTCCAGGGTGGCGAGCACCTCCTCGATCGGGGTGCCGGCGTCGTAGGCGTGCAGCTGGAAGAGGTCCAGGTAGTCGGTGCCGAGGCGGCGCAGCGCGTCGTCCACGCTCCGGACGAGCCGGGCGCGGGAGGTGCCGGCGTCCTGCGGGCCGTCGCCGGTGGGCAGTCCGGCCTTGGTGGAGATCAGCACCTGGTCGCGGCGGCCGCGGACGGCCTGGCCGAGCACCTCCTCGGAGGCGCCGTCGGAGTAGACGTCGGCGGTGTCGAAGAGGGTGACCCCGGCGTCGATGGCGATGTCGAGCAGCCGGCGGGCCTCCTGGACGTCGGTGGTGCCCCAGGCGCCGAACAGCGGGCCGCGGCCGCCGAAGGTGCCGGTGCCGAGGCTGAGTGCGGGCACCTTGAGGCCGGACGCGCCGAGGCGGCGGTACTCCATGGCGGTGGTGCCTGCGGTGCCGGTGGTGTCGGTCATGACGGTTCTCCCCTCGAAGCCCCTAATGGGACTACCGTTCCGTTAGGATGCCTCGAACCTAGCAGAGTCCAGCCGCCTAATGAAACAGGAATCCCGTTAATGGTCGAGCCCTCCCCGCCGGCGCCGTCGTCCGAGCCGTCCCCGCCCGACTCGTCCCGGTCCGAATCGTCCCCGTCCGAGCCGACGACGCCCGAGCCTTCGACGCCCGAGCCGACGACGCCCGGCACGGTCCGCCCCGGCGGCCGGACCGCCCGGGTGCGCGCCGCCGTCCTGCGCGCCGCCGAGGACGCCCTGGTCGAGCACGGCTTCAGCGGCCTCGACCTCGGCGACATCGCCCAGCGGGCCGAGGTCGGCCGCACCACCGTCTACCGCCGCTGGGGCGGCACCACCGCACTGGTCGCGGACCTCCTCGCGGACATGGCCGAACAGTCGCTGCCGCGCACCGACAGCGGCTCCCTCGCCGGGGACCTGCGGGCCAACGCCCGGCTCGTCCAGCAGACCCTGGCCGACCCCCGGCAGGGCGCGCTGTTCCGCGCCGTCATCGTGGCGGCGACCTGCGACCCGGACGCGGCCGAGGCGCTGCGGCACTTCTACCGGCGCCGGGTCGAGGAGTGGGCGCCGTGCGTCACCGCGGCCGTCGAACGCGGCGAACTCCCGGCGGACACAGATGAGTTCGAGGTCGTCCGGGCGGTCTCGGCGCCGCTCTACTACCGGATGCTCACCACCGCCGAACCGCTGCACGAGGCGGCCGCCGACCGCGCGGCGGAGGCCGCCGTGGCGGCGGCCCGGGCCGGGGCGTACCGGCGCCGGGGAGCCTGACCGCACGGCCGGCGAGAACGCCGACGGCCGCACAGCGCAGAAGCGTTGTGCGGCCGCCCGGCACGGGACGGTCAGTCCTCGTCCGGCTCCGCGTACTCCTCGCGCAGGTCCTCCAGCAGCCGCACCCAGAGGTCCGAGTCGTCCGGCCCCTGCCCCAACTCGGCCACCAGCGCGGCGAACCCGTCCAGCGCGGCCCCGGCGTCACCCTCGCGGATCCGCTCCTCCAGCCGGGCCAGCACCGCCAGCGCGCCGACCAGCGCGGGCAGCGAGTCGGCCGCCCAGCCGCCGTAGCCGCGCCCGTGGTCCCAGCCGTCCGCGTTGTAGATCCGTACGGCGCCGGTATCGCCGGCCACCATCAGGTGCCACGCGTCGAAGGTGCCGACGCAGTAACCCCAGTTGCTCGGCGGAGTGTCGTCGTCCGGCGTGCGCTCGCCGAACAGGTCGTCCAGATCCGCCTCCCACATCCCGCGCTCGGGCAGGTCGGTGGCGTCGAAGCCGAGGAAGCCGAGCTCGACGGCCGGCAGGCCGACCTCGGTCAGGAACGCCCGGGCGCCCTGCGACGTCAGCCGCCCGGGCAGTTCCCCCGGCTCGGGCCGCCACAGCGTGCCCGGCCCGAAGCAGGACTCCAGCCAGGCCGCGGTGGGGTTCGCGGCGGCGGCCGCCAGTTCGGCGTCGGACGTGGTCATCGGTACATCTCCCCCGGTCGGAACGGTGCTCCCGGGCATTCAAGCGCACCGCACCGACGGCGCGGGCCGCCGGGGGCGTCCCCGGCGGCCCCTCCGGGGACCACGGCCTGACGGCCTGGAGGAAGCCTCCTAGAAGAAGCCGTCGTCCTCGTAGTAGTTGTTGACGACCACCTGCGGGTCGTCGTCGAAGGCCTCGTTCAGCAGCGCGCCACCGACCAGGCCGGCCGCGCCCGCCCCGATCAGCGCGCCGGCCCCGAAGCGCCGCCCGCCCTGGGCCTGCTGGCCGGGGGACTGCGGCTGGCCCTGCGGGACCGGCTGCGGGTAGCCGCCCTGCGCCGGGGTGTAGAACGGCGGCGCGGTGGTCTGCACCCGCTGGGCGCAGGCCGCGCAGGCCTCGATCTGGCGCGGCGCGCCCCACTGCGGGGACCAGAGCACCGCCGCGGTGCCGGCGCCGTGCGAGGGGTCGAAGAAACACGTCACGGGGGAACTCCCTGATCCGGGCCAGGCCGTCGGAACGGCGGGTGCGGCGGCGGGCGCCACGGCGGGCACCGGCGCCGCCACCGCCGCGACCGGGACGACGGGCGGCGCGACCGGCGGCTTCGCCGGAGCGAGCGGGGCTGGCGGTGCGATCGGGGCGGGCGGGGCGGGTGGCACGGCCGGGGCGGCGGCGGGCGCCGGCTGCAGGACGTCCACCCCGAAGTCGGCGGCGATGCCCGCCAGCCCCGCGGCGTACCCCTGCCCGACCGCCCGGAACTTCCAGTCCGCGCCGTGCCGGTACAGCTCGCCGAACACCATCGCCGTCTCGCTGCCGGCCTCCGGCGCCACGTCGTACCGGGCCACCTCGGCGCCGCCGTCCGGGTCGACGACCCGGATGTGGGCGCCGCGGACCTGCCCGAAGGACTGCCGCCGCTGCGCCGCGTCGTAGATCGCCACCGCGAAGACGATCCGCTCCACCGCGGCGGAGACCTCCGCGAGCCGGACCTCGATCTGCTCCCGGTCCGCGCCGCCGCCGGTCGCGCCCTGGTGGCGTACCGAGCCGTCCGGGCTCCGCAGGTTGTTGAAGAAGACGAAGTGCTGGTCCGAGGCGACCTTCCCGTCCGCCCCGCAGAGCAGCGCGCTGGCGTCCAGGTCGTACCCGGCCCCGGCCGTCCAGCCGAGGCCCACTCGCACCACCTGCAGCCCGGGGGCCTGCCTGCCCAGGGAGACGTTGCCGCCCTTCGTCAGGGCCACGCTCATGGAAACTTCCTCCACCACCGTACGAGTACCGCTGTTTCAACCTCGACAACGCTGTAGAACTCGCATCGGTTCCCGGGCGAACCGTCGGTTTTCCGTCAACGCCGGAACACCGCCCCACCAGCGGCGGAACCCCGCCCGACCGGCGCCGGGAGGGCCGCCGAGGGGCCCTCCCGGCACCGGTCTTCCGTACCGGTCTCAGTACCGGACGGGCAGCTCCAACAGCCCCCGGGCGCGCAGCGTGGGCCGGTGGCGCAGCCGCTCGACCGGCACGTCCAGGGCGAGTCCGGGGAAGCGGCGCAGCAGCGCGGTGAGCGCGAGGGCGGTCTCCATCCGGGCGAGCGGCGCGCCCAGGCAGTAGTGGATGCCGTGCCCGAGGGCGAGGTGGCCGGTCTCCCGGCGGTGCAGGTCGAGCCGGTCGGGGTCGGTGAACTGCTCCGGGTCGCGGTTGGCGGAGCCGAGCGCGAGCAGCACGGTCTCCCCCGCCGGGACGGTGACGCCGCCGATGGCGAGGTCCTCGCGCGGGAAGCGCCGGATGGCCAGCGGGGCGGGGCCGTCGAAGCGGGCGAACTCCTCGACCGCTCCGCCGATCAGCTCCGGTTCGGCGCGCAGGGCGGCCAGCTGCCCGGGGTGGGTGAGCAGGGCCAGGACGGCGTTGGCGATCAGGTGGACGGTGTTCTCGTAGCCGGCGAAGAGGATCAGGAAGGCGAGCGAGGTCAGCTCGTCCTCACTGAGCCGTCCGCCGCCCTCCTGGTCGTCCCGGGCGGCGATCAGGTCGGAGAGCAGGTCGTCGCCGGGTTCGGTGCGCTTGCGCTCGATCAGGCCGGTGAAGAAGCCGAGCATCGCCTTGACGGCGGCCCTGGCCGCCTCGGGGCGGTCGGGGTCGGGGGTGATCAGGGAGTCGGTCCAGGCGCGGAAGTCGTGCCGGTCGTCCTCGGGGACGCCGAGCAGGTCGCAGATGACGGTGATCGGCAGCGGCGCGGCGTAGGTCGCGAGCAGGTCGGCGCGGCCGAGCGGCTCGATGGCGTCGAGCAGTTGCTCGGCGACCTTCTCGATCGGCGCGCGCAGGGCCGCGACCCGGCGCGGGGTGAAGGCCTGGGAGACCAGCCGCCGGATCCGGGTGTGGTCCGGCGGGTCCATGTTGAGCAGGTTGGCGTCCAGCGCGGGCGGCAGCGCGAAGCCCCGGTAGTTGCCGGGCGCGGCGTGCGCCTTGTCGAGGGCGAGCCGGGGGTCGGCGAGCGCCTGGCGGACGTCGGCGTAGCGGGTCACCAGCCAGAACGGCAGGCCGTCCGGGCCGATGACCCGGTGGACCGGGGCGTCGGCGCGCAGCCGGGTGTAGCCGCCGTACGGATCGGCGATCAGGGTCTTCAGGGAGAGGTCGGGCGAGGTCACCGGCCCAGCCTACGGGCAGCGCGGCGGCACCCTGGCGGGCCGTCAGGCCCGGACCTATTGTCAGCGGACATGACATGTCTACGCCGCGCCGCCGGACTGGCCGCCGCACTCACCGGAACCCTCGCCGCCCTGCTGGCCCCGGCCGCCGCCCAGGCCGCCCCGGCCGACTGCCGCACCTCCGCCACCGTGCCACTGGACGCCGAGCAGGCCCGCCTCCAGGACGCCCGTACGGCCGGCTTCACCGAGCGCTCCGGCCTGGGCGAGCTGCCCGGGGCCTTCCCCTCCGCCCTGTGCGCCGCCCGAAACGCCCGGCAGGCCGAGCGGGTGGTGGCCGCCTGGGGCCGGACGCTCTGGCAGGCTGGCCTGGACCGCGCCCAGGGCCGCCGCCCGAGCGGCGACCTGCCCGCCCGGGACGACCGCCCGCTGTACTGGACCAGGCTCGCCATGACCGTCCGACTGGCGCGCTGGCAGCCCGGGTTCGACGTCGACCACGCCGCGCTGCGGGCCCGCTTCGAGGACGCCTCGCGCGGTCTGGACGACGGCTTCAGCGCCGCCCCCGACGTCCGGAGGATCTTCGTCAGCGGCTTCGACCCGTTCGGCCTGGACACCGAGCCGCGCCGCGCCAACCCCTCCGGCTCGGCCGTCCTGCAGCTGCACGGGCAGCGGATCACGCTCGCCGACGGCAGCACCGCGGAGGTCCGGGCGGTCGTGCTGCCGGTGCGCTACGGGGACTTCGACGACGGCATCGTGGAGCGCGCCTTCGCCCCGCACCTGCGGCCGGGCCGGCGGTCCGCCGACCTGATCACCAGCATCAGCCAGGGCTACCCGGGCAAGTTCACCCTGGAGCGGTGGGCCGGGCGCGCCCGCTCCGCCGACCCGGCGACCGACAACGTGGCCGCGCTCTCCGGCGGCACCTCCCTGCACCCGGTGGACGCCCCCGGGCTGGGCCCCGGGCCGCAGTTCATCCGCACCACGCTGCCGACCGACGCCATGACGGCCGTCCAGCAGCCCTTCCCGGTGCTGCTCAACACCTTCGTCACCGAGATCCCGGCGGGCGCCACCGCCCCGGTCTTCCGGCCGGACGGCCCCACCCCCGGCTCCCGCGCGGTCGCCGGTGGCGGCGGCGGGTACCTCTCCAACGAGGTCGCCTACCGCTCCAACCGGCTGCGCGCGTTCCTCGCCCCGGACCTCCCCGGCGGCCATCTGCACACCCCGGTGCTGACCGGGCTGCCGTCCGACCCGGACCTGCTCACCGCACCGGAGTTCGAGCGGAACGAGGCCGCGATCGGCGACGAGGTGCGGGCGATCCTGAGCACCGTCCGGCTCTGACGGGCCGTCCTTCCCGGTCGGCCCCACCCCCGTCCTGACGGCCGGTCCGGAACCGGCCGCTCGGCGCCGGGCCCCGGGCACCCGCTACGCCGGGTCGGCGTAGCGGGTGCCCGCCGCGCGGGCGCGCGACTCGGCGATCTCGGCGTAGGCGGCGTCGCGGCCCGCCCAGTGCGAGCCCTCGACGGACTTGCCGCGCTCCAGGTCCTTGTACACCTGGAAGAAGTGGGTGATCTCCAGCAGGTCGAACTCGCGCAGGTCGCCGATGTCCCGCAGGTCCGCGTAGCGCGGGTCGCGGGCCGGGACGCAGAGCACCTTCTGGTCCGGGCCGCGCTCGTCGCGCATCACCCACAGGCCCACCGCCCGGCAGGTCAGCACGCAGCCGGGGACGGCCGGCTCGCCGCCGAGCACCAGGGCGTCCAGCGGCTCGCCGTCGCCGCCGAGGGTGCCCTCGACGTAGCCGTAGTCGGTGGGGTAGGCGGTGGCCGTGAAGAGGGTGCGGTCCAGCCGGATCCGGCCCGCGACGAAGTCCATCACGTACTTGTTCCGCGACCCCTGTGGGATCTCGATCATGACCTCGAACTCCACCGCGGCCTCCTCCTTCGGCTCCTCCTCGGCTTCTGCGGGGATTGTCCGCCGTCCGGGCGGCCACCGAAAGCACCCCCGCCGTTCAGCCGGCTCCACTACCATCCGGCACATGGGGAGCTGGCGGGTCACTGTCCTGGACCACCGTCGCCGCAGGGGCGGTCGGCCGCAGGGGCTCCCGGAGGGGCCGCTGGCCCGCCGGGACGGGATCGAACTGCACGCCCGGGACGGCGGACTCGTCTGCGCCGACGCCACCGGCGGCGTCCGCTGGCGGCGGTCCTGCCCGGGCCGTCCGAACGCGGCGCACCTGTCCTCCGGACGGGCGCTGGTCACCACCGACTCCTTCGAGTACACCGCCTGGGGCCACCTCGGCCCGGCCCTGCTGCTGGACCTCGCCGACGGCCGCACCGTCGCCGAACTGCGCGGCGAGCGCGGCGCGGCGCTCGGCGGCGGCCGCTTCGTGCTCGGCCTGGAGGGCTACGACACCTTCGACACCTGGGCGTACGACCGGGACGGCGCCCTGGTCGACTCCTGGCGCAGCTACGGCCACTACGTGGTCGGCAGCGGCCTGCGGGTGGTCGAGACGGACCGCCGCCACCCCACCGGGAGCCGGGTGGTCCGCCTGCTGCCCGGCGGCCGGATCGAGCCCGGCCCGCGGCTCACCGACCCGCAGGCCCCGCCGCCGCTGGTGCTGTCGGACGGCACCCTGCTGGTGCTGGACGCGGGGGTGCTGCGCGCGGTCGGCCGGGACCTGGACCACGCCGTGCTGGCCGAACTGCTGCCCCTGCCCCCGGAGGACCGGCCGCGCTTCAGCGGCTCGCTGCACCGCACCGCCGACCGCCTCACCGTCAACCTGGTGGAACGCCATCCCACCCGCATGGGGGCCTACACCACCCACGCCTGGACCCTGGACCTGCGGGCGCCGTAGCGCCGCGCGTCGCCCCAGGTCTCGATTGTGCGGCGAACTGACGGCCCGGCAGTTCTTCGTCCACGATTCCCCTACGGTGACGCCTGCAACAACCGTCACCATGCAAGAGGGGGCACGCCCATGTCCCGGAGCCGGAAGCTCCACCGCCTCAGCAACCCCGACACCGACGAACGCCGCGCGCAGCGCGCGCTGTTCCGACACCTCCGCGACGACACCAACGCCAACCGAGGCCGGATGGCGAGGCGCGTCCGCGAGCTCCAGCTGCTGCTGGCGATGGACCCGGTCGAGTTCGAGGGACTGATCGCCCGGCTGATGGAGGCGATGGGCATGAAGGTCGAGCTGACCGCCCGGTCGCGGGACGGCGGGGTGGACGTCCGCGGCATCGACCCGGACCCGTTCCGCGGCGGCAACGTCATCGTGCAGGTGAAGCGGTACCGGGACACGGTGGCGCCCTCCGCGGTGCGGGACCTGTACGGGACGCTGCGGCACGACCAGGCCGCGACCAAGGCCGTCCTGGTCACCACCAGCAGGTTCGGCCCCAGCTCGCACCAGTTCGTCGCGGGCAAGCCGATCACCCTGCTCAACGGCGCCGAGCTGGTCGGCCTGCTCAAGCACCACGGTTTCCACGAGGTCTTCGCGGACGCCCAGGACGAGGCCGCCGCCGAGGCCGGCGCCCTGGACGGGCTGCCCGCGATCGAGGTGGCCACCGAGCCGTCCCGGCTGCTGCTGCACTGGACCGGGGAGGAGGAGTACGACATCGCCGCCCTGGTCTGCACCGGGAACGTGGCGCTCTCCGACGACCACCTGGTGTTCTACAACAACGGTTCGACGCCCGACGGTTCGGTGCGGCTGGTGACCGGCTACGGCGACGCGAACGCCTGCCTGATGGTCGACTTCGACGCGCTGCCCGCCGAGGTCGACCGGCTGGTCGTCATCGCCGCCGCCGACACCGAGAACCACCCGGAGGCCACCATGGGCGGGTTCGCCGGGCCGGCGCTGATCCTGGAGGCCGCCTCCGGGCAGGACGCGGCCGTGGTGCACCTGGCGGACGGCGCGGAGACCAACACCGCGATGCGGCTCGGCCGGTTCGACCGCGAGCCGTCCGGGGACTGGGAGTTCACCCCGGCGCTCGCCGGGTACCCGGGCGGGCTGCGGCAGGCCGTGATCGCGTACGGACTGGAGGTCGTGGACGCCTGACGGGGGCGGGGCGTCCGGCCCGGGCCGGGCGCCCCGTACGACGGCCCTGGTGTTCTACGACAACGGGCCGTCCGCCGGAGCGCTCCACCCCGGGACGACCACGACCCGGCCCTGGCCGTCCCCGGGCTCCTGGCCGGTGGCGCCGGTCCCGCCCGAACCGCTCGGCCCGCCCGTCCGGCCGTCGCCGCCGCCGCCGCCGAAGTCGCGCACCGCCTCGGTGACGATCGCCTCCAGCCGGGCGTGGTGGGCACCGCGCCAGTAGGCCTGGCCGCAGTCGGTGCACCGGGCGAAGGCGTCGTAGGAGCGCTCGGTGCCGTCCCGCAGCTGCTCGCGCACCGAGGTCTTGGTGGCCGGGAGCAGGGTGCCGTTGCAGGTGGTGCAGCGGCTCCAGGGCGCGAGCGGCGGCGCGAAACGGGAGAGCACGTCGCGCAGTTGCTCGGCGGGGCGGTGGCTGTAGACGTACGCGCCGGCCCACAGTTCGCGGCGGCGCAGCAGGCCGCGGTCGCGGGAGAGCATGATCCGCTGTTCGGCGGCCGAGCGGGCGGCCAGGGCGGCGTCTCCGATGTCGGGGTTCTCGTACGCGGCGTCCACGCCGAGCAGGCGCAGCCGGCGGGCGAGGGTGCCGAGGTGGACGTCGAGCAGGAAGCGCGCGGGGACGGGCGAGGGCTGCGGCCTGGCCACGGCGCGGACGGCGATCTCCTCGCCGTCGGCCGGGACGTGGGTGTCGGGCACGGTCCGGCCGTCCACCAGCAGTGCGCCGACCTCGGTGAGCGGGACGCCCAGGGACTCGACGACGTGGCCGAGGGTGGAGGTGCCGTCGGTGCGCAGCGCGGTGCGGCCGGCCCGCCGGGGCGCGGAGACGAAGAGGTGCAGCTCGGGGGCGAAGTCGAGCGAGATCTGGGGTCGGTCCACGCGGCCAGCATGCCAGCGGGCGGCGGGCCGGGGCCACCGGTTTCCGGCCCGCCGCCCGCAGGTCCCCGCCGCCCCGCCGCCGCGACATCCCCGCCGTCGCGACATCCCCGCCGTCGCGAGGTCCGAGGTCAGGCGCCCGCGGCCACCGGTGTCGGCGGTGTCACCGCGTGACGGCCGTCCCGCGCCGCCCAGCGGGCGACCGGGCCCATCGCGTACCCCGCCACGAGGAACACCCCGCCCAGGACCAGCCAGCCGGCCAGGCCCCCTTCCAGCAGCAGCGCGGTGAGCAGCAGCGGCCCGAGGGTGCGGGCGACGGCGACGCCGGTGCCGAAGAAGCCCTGGTACTGGCCGATCCGCCCGGGCGGGGCGAGGTCGAAGGCGATCTGCCAGCTGCCGGCGGACTGCCGCATCTCCCCGGCCACCTGCAGGACGGAGGCCGCGACCAGCAGCGCGCCGACCGCCCACACCGGCACGTCCAGCGCGGACAGTCCGAAGACGGCGCAGGAACCGAGCAGCAGCAGCCCGGCGGAGCGCACCGCCCGGGCGGCCGGGTCCAGGCCGGTGATGCCCCGCGCCGCCCGGACCTGGAAGGCCAGCACCGCAAGGGTGTTGAGCACGAAGAGCGCCGATCCGAGCCAGCCGATCCCGGGGGCGCGGGCGGCGATCCAGAGCGGGATGATCAGGCTGAGCAGCGGCATCCGCAGCAGCAGGACGGCGTTGACGGCGGTGACGGCGGCGTACCGGCGGTCGCGCAGCACGGCGAGGCGCGGCCCGGCGTCCGACGGCCCTGCCGCGGGCGGGGCTTCGGGCAGCCGCCGCAGGACCAGCGCGCCGAGCAGGAAGCCGAGCGCGGTGACGGCGAAGGCGGCCAGGTAGGCGGTACGGGTGCCGACGCCGAGCGCGATGCCGCCGATCGCCGCGCCGACGGCCAGTCCCCCGTTGAGGGTCGACTGGACGTGGGCGAGCAGCGCGGTCCGCTGCGCGGGCGGCACCAGGGCGGCGACCAGCGCCTGCCGGGCGGCGGTGAGGCCGGACTGCGCGGTGGCGTAGAGGCAGACCGCGAGCAGGAACAGCGGGTAGGAGCGGATCACCAGCAGGGCGGCGACCACGGCCGCCGTGCCGAGCGCGAGCGCCACCGAGGTGCGGCGGGGGCCGCGCCGGTCGGCGAGCGAGCCGAGCGGGACGCCGGCGAGGGAGCCGAGCGCCCAGGCGAGGGTGAGGCCGAGCCCGAGGGCGGTCGGCGACATCCCGACCACCCGGGTGAAGTAGAGCGCGGAGCAGGTGTAGTAGGCGCCGTCGCCGACGGCGGCGGCCAACTGGGCGGCCGCCAGCGTCCGCTGGGGACCGGCGGGCGGCAGGGCGCCCCGACGGGCGGCTCGGTCGGTCGGCACTGCTTCTCCTTCACTCGTTCGCGGGGATCACCCGCCAGCCCCGGACACCCGGCCGCCGTGGACGTCCTCACGGTCCGTCACCCGCACCCGTCCACGGCCGTAAACCTCATCACGGTCCGTCACCCTTGTTCGGTGCGCCCGGACGGGCGGCGCGCGGAGTCGGTCTCCACCGCCGCCGGCTCCGGCACGCCCCCTACCCTACGGAGGAACCGGCCCAGTGGACCGGTCCAGTGATCAAGGAATTCCCTGGGCCAATCCACGGCGCCGCCGTACCGCCGACCGACCGCTGAACCCTCGTGCGAGGGGCGTCAGTTGGCGCCTCCGCGCCCTTCGGAGCGGTACCGAACCGGCCTCGCCCGCGCCTGCGAAGCGCCGTCCGTACCCGCTCCGAATCCGCCTCCGCCGACCGGCGGGAAACCGAGATCGGGCCGACCAGGGGCCCGCTTTGACCGTGTTGACCCCTCAGTAGCGCCCTCCTATGCTCAACGGCATTCGCGACCAGGCACCGGGCCGGGGCCGCCCCGGCCGCCCGTTCCGTCGCCGCCTCCGGCTCGAAGGGTGTCCTCCCATCAGCACCTCCATCGCCCCCTCGGACTCCACCGGCCAGCCGGGCGACGCCGGACACCCGCTCGCCCACGCCCTCCCGTACGCCGCCGACGCTCCGACCAGCCCCACTGCCCCGGCCGCTCCGGCCGCTCCGGCCTCCCGGGCGACGGCAGGCGGCCCCCGCCGCCGGCGCTTCCTCACCTACCTGCTGGCCGCACCCACCCTCACCGTCGCCGCCGGCCTCGGCGTCGACACCGCCGCGCCCGCCACCGCCCGGGCCGCCGCCCCCGCTCCCCCCGCGGGCTCCGTGCCGGTCCACGAGACCGCCCTCCCGAAGCAGTTGATCGGCCTGCCCGGCATCCCGGACATCGTCGACCTCGGCGACGCGATGATCATCGCCGGGCTGCCGACCGCGCACCTGCTGGTCCTCGAAGTCACCCCCGCCGGCCGCGCCGTCCTCCACCTGCCCCGGCTGGAGGTCGGCCAGGGCCTCACCACCGCGATCGCCATGATCGTCGCCGAGGAGCTCGACGCCCGGCTCTCCGACGTCGACGTCCCGCTCTCCGACGCCCGCCCCGAACTCGTCTTCAACCAGCTGACCGGCGGCTCCAACTCGATCCGCTCGCTGTACGACCCGGTGCGCGCCGCGGCCGCCGCCGCCCGGGCCCGGCTGGTGACCGCCGCCGCCAAGCGCTGGAACGTTCCCGCGACCACCCTGCGCACCGCCGACTCCGCCGTCGTGGCGCCCGACGGCCGCCGCCTCGGCTACGGCGACCTCGCCGCCGAGGCGGCCGGCGTCACCGCCCCCGCCGTCCCGGCCGTCCCCAAGAACCCCGACCAGCTGCGCCTGGTGGGCCGGCCGACCGGCCGGATCGACGCCCGCGACATCGTCACCGGGCGTGCCCAGTACGCCGGGGACCTCAGGATCCCGGGCGCCGTGCCCACCGTGGTCGCCCGCCCGACCACCGTCAACGGCACGCTCAGGTCCCTGGACGCCTCCGCCGCCCGCGCGATGCCCGGAGTCCTCGGCGTGGTGCGGATCCCGAGCGGCGTCGCCGTCCTGGCCGAGACCTTCGACCAGGCGCTCAAGGCCCGCGACGCGCTGCGCACCACCTGGAACCCGGGCCCGGTCGCCGGC
The DNA here is from genome assembly GCF_042894165.1 of Kitasatospora sp. NPDC001547. NCBI lineage: Bacteria > Bacillati > Actinomycetota > Actinomycetes > Kitasatosporales > Streptomycetaceae > Kitasatospora > Kitasatospora sp. NPDC001547. Next base: position 346,752 of record NZ_JBIAVL010000006.1, read on the forward strand.
CTGTCCGACGCCGACGTGCGGTCCCGACTGCGCGCCGCCCAGCTGCCGTCCCTCCCGCCGCCGCTGTTCGCCCACCGGGTGGAGGGGGAGTTCGACTTCGCCTTCGTCAACCACGCTCCGATGGAGGTGCTCACCGCCGTCGCCGACGTCCGGCCGAACCGGGCCGAGATGTGGTTCGCCGCGCAGAGCCCGATCCTCGCCCAGGGCACCATCGCCGCCGAACTCGGCCTGCCGGAGAAGGCCGTCACCGTCCACGTGGTGCGCGGCGGCGGCTCGTTCGGCCGACGGCTGTTCTTCGACGCCGCCCTGGAGGCCGCCCAGGTCTCCAAGGCCGCCGGCCGCCCGGTCAAGCTGATGTGGACCCGCAACGACGACATGCGCCACGGCCGGGTCCGCCCGGCCAGCCACCACCTCGTCCGGGCCACCTACGGCCTCGGCCAGGTGTTCAGCTGGGAGCACCACGTGGCCGGCGTCCGGACCGACCTCGGCCACGGCCTCGGCGACATGCTCACCGCCGCCGGCTACGACCTCCCGCTGGCCGGCCTCACCGCCTCCGAGCTGTTCTTCCTGCTCACCGAGAAGATCCCGTACGACGTCGGGGTGCCCACCCAGCTGCTCGCCGAACTGCCGCTGGAGCTGAACACCGGCAGCTGGCGCTCGGTCTACTCGGGTACCGTCCGGGTCTCCGACGAGATCATGATGGACGAACTCGCCCGCCGGATGGGCGAGGACGAACTGGCCTTCCGCCGCGCCCGGATGCGCGGCGCCGCCGGGCGGGCGGTGCTGGACGAGCTCGCCGCGCGGGGCGGCTGGGGCCGCCCGATGCCCCCCGGCCACGCCCAGGGGATCGGCTACCACGACGAGCACAGCGCCTGCGTCGGCTACCTGGTCGAGCTGGACGCCACCGACCGGACCGACCCCCGGGTGACCAGGGCCGTCATCGTCGCCGACGTCGGCCGGGTGATCAACCCCAGGGGCCTGGAGGCCCAGCTGACCGGCGCGCTGGTCGACGGCATCTCGGTGATCCTCCGGGCCGGCAACCACCTGGACAACGGCGCCTTCCGGGAGGGCAGTTACGGCGACTTCCACTACGCCCGGCAGCGGCACACCCCGCCGGTGGTCGAGATCCACCTGATGCCGCCGAGCGGACCGCCCGGCGGCGCGGGCGAGGTGGGCGTCCCGGCCGCCTCCGCCGCCGTCGCCAACGCCTACGCCCGGGCGACCGGCACCAGCCCGCGCTCCTTCCCGATCAACTTCTGACGCACCGCCAACTCATGTCCCGCCAAGACTCCTGACCACCAGCCGAGGAATCCCGACTCCCCATGCCCACCCACACCTTCGTCCTCAACGGGCGGCCCGTCACCGTCGAGGCCCCGGACGACATGCCGCTGCTCTGGGTCCTGCGCGACAAGCTCGGCGTCACCGGTCCCAAGTACGGCTGCGGGGTGGGCGTCTGCCGCGCCTGCACCAGCCACCTGGACGGCCGGGAGTTCCAGCCCTGCACCCGGTCCGTCAAGGACTGCGCGGGCCACACCGTCACCACCATCGAGGGCCTGGCCGACGGCGAGGTCCTGCACCCGGTCCAGGAGGCCTGGCTCGCCTGCGACGTCGCCCAGTGCGGCTTCTGCCAGCCGGGCCAGATCATGACCGCCGTCGCCCTGCTGCGCCGCACCCCGAATCCGACGGACGCGGACATCGACCAGATCCAGAACATCTGCCGCTGCGGCACCTACCCGCGCATCCGCGAGGCGATCAAGCAGGCCGCCGCCCGGCGGGCCGCCGAGCACTGATCCGGACCGGCACCGCCGGTCGGCCCTGCGCGGCCTCGCCACCCGTCACGAGAAGCCCGCCACCGCCCGCCGGGCGGGGACTCCGCGTCGCCGGGCTCGTCGTCCGGTCCGCCCGCTGATCCGCGGACAGGGCCTACGGCGCGTCCCGGGGGTCGCGGCCGAAGAAGGCGGCGAGCCGGTCGTACGCCGGGGCGTCCTCGGGCACGGCGACGGCGGGGCCGAAGGCGTGGTGGTCCTCCTCGGCGCCGCGGTACTCGGGCTTGAGCGCGCCCTCGGCCCAGGCCAGCGCGACGCGTGCGACCTCGTGGTCCAGGCCCTCGGTGGACTGGCCGGTGGCGCGGGCCAGATCCCAGCCGTGGACGGCGAATTCGGCGATCTGCTGGTCCACCGGGAAGCGGGCCGGCAGGGTGCCGAAGCCGGGGACCTCCAGGGTGCCGCCGAGGTCGCCGGCCGCGCGCCAGGCGCCTACCAGCTCCTCCGCCCCGGCCTCGAAGGCGTGCAGCCAGTCCTCCTCGACCCGGTCGAAGGGCTGCGACCAGTCCGGCTGCCCGCCCTTCGCCCGTACGGTGAACTGCCGCAGGTCGTACAGGAGATGGCTGACCAGGTCGCCGACGTCCCAGGAGCGGCAGGGCGTCGGGTGGCCGGCCAGCTCGACGCCGGTGCCGTCGATCAGCCCGGCGGTCTGCGCGAGGGCCCGGGCGAGCAGCCCGATCGGGTCTTCCGCTGCGGTCATGGCACACCTCTCGGTACGGGGTCCCGGTGCGGGAGCGCGGTGTCGTGCCGGGTGATCGTAAGCGCGGGCGCCGACCACCGCCCGGCACGACACCGTGCGGCCCCCGCGCGTCAGGCGGCGAAGCCGCCGTCCACCGCCAGCTCCGCGCCGCTGACGTACCGGCCGTCCCCGCCCACCAGGTAGGCGACGGCGGCGGCGACCTCCGCACCGGTGCCGTAGCGGCCGAGCGCGGTGAGCCCGCTCTGGAACTCCGCCGAGGGGCCGTCGGCCGGGTTCATGTCGGTGTCGATCGGCCCGGGGTGGACGAGGTTGGCGGTGATCCCGCGCGGCCCGAGCTCCCGGGCCAGCGCCTTGGTCAGACCGATCAGCGCCGCCTTGCTGGTCGCGTACAGCGTGGCGCCGGGGAAGGCGACGCGCTGGGCGACGCAACTGCCGACGGTGACGATCCGCCCGCCGTCGGCCAGGTGCGCGCAGGCCGCCCGGGCGTAGAGGAAGGGGGCACGGACGTTCACCTCCAGCGTCCGGTCGACGTCCTCCAGCGTGAGCTCGCCGATCGGGCCGAGGACGCCGACGCCCGCGTTGTTCACCAGGACGTCCAGCCTCCCGAACCGCTCGACGACGGCCTCGACCACGCCCTGCACCGCCTGCGGGTCGGCGCTGTCCGCCCGTACGGCCCAGCCGGTCCGCCCCATCGCGGTGATCTTCGCGACGACCTCCTCGGCCCGCTCCGCGCCGCCCTGGTAGGTCAGCACCACGTCGGCGCCGTCCTCCGCCAGCCGCAGGGCGACCGCCGCCCCGATTCCCCGGCTGCCACCGGTCACCAGGGCCACCTTGCCGTCGAGGCCGTCGCCACCGTTGCGCACTGCCGCACCGTTCATGGTCATCTCTCCAGAACTCCTCGTTCCGATCTCGGACATGACTCGATCCTGGTCCGGCGCGCTTCAAACCTCCGGCGGTATTCGGACGTTGCGTTCAACGTTCAACAACGCTTCCAAGCGCCCCGCGCCCCGGCGTGCGCACCTGCCACCGGTCGGACCACCGGCCACCGGCCGCCGGGTCGGCTCCGGCGCGTGCGAACGGCGGCACGACCTTCCGTCCGCCGCCCCGGACCCTCCGAACCGGACCCTGCCGACGCCCGCCGACTCCTGCCGGCCCCGTCGACACGGGGAACACCGCGCCCCCGCGCGGTCGGCCACCCGGGGGCAGCCCGCGAAACAGCCCCCGAACGGCCCGTGAACGGCCCGCCAACGCGACGGAACCGGGCGCGGGGGGGCCCCCCCCCCCGCGGGGGGGGGGGGGGGGGGGCGGGGGCGCGGGCGGGGGGGGGGCGGGGGGGCCCCCCCCCCGCCCGGGGGGGGCCCCCCCCGCCGGGGGGGGCGCGGGCAGCCCCCCGGGGGCCCCCCCCAAAAACCCCCCCCCACCGCCCCCTAACCGCCCCCCCACCCCCCCCCCCCCGCCCGCCCGCCCCCCCCGGCCGGGGGGGCCCCCTCGGCCGGTTCGAAGGCTCCGTCAGGCGTCGGCCGTCGGACCGGACCCGCGAGGCGGGGATCCCGCCAGGCAGAAGGGACGTCAGGCCGAAAGCCCGTCGGGCGCGGATCCCGTCAGACGGCCAGCGTCTGGCCCGGGAAGATCAGGTCCGGGTCGCCGCCGATGACGCGCACGTTGTTCCGGTAGAGGCTGTCCGTGTCGGTGCCGAACTTGGCCGCGATGTCGCTCAGGGTGTCACCGCTCCTGACGGTGTAGCCACCCGCCGCGGTGTTCTTCGGTGCGACCGGCGTGACCGGCGCGGACTGCGCGGGCTTGGCCGCGGGCTGCCCCTTGGGCGCCTGCGACTTGGCCGCCGGCTTGGCGACGGGCGCGGCGGCGGGCTTCGCCGCCGGCTTGGCCGCGGGCTTCGCCGCCTTCGTGCTCGGCTTGGCCGGCTTGGCCGCCGCGCCGTCGGAGGTGTCGACGGCGGCCGGGGCGCCGCCCCTGCCCAGGCCCGCCTTCTGCGAGCAGACGGGCCAGGCGCCCGGGCCCTGCGAGGCGAGGACCTTCTCCGCGACGGCGATCTGCTGCGCCCTGGTCGCCTTGCCGGCCTGGGCGGCGTAGGCGGTCCCGCCGTACGCGGCCCAGGTGGACGGGGTGAACTGCAGTCCGCCGTGGAAGCCGTTGCCGGTGCTGATGCTCCAGTTCCCGCCGCTCTCGCACTGGGCGACGGCGTCCCAGGTCGAGGCGGTGGCGGCGGAGGCCGAGGTGGCCGTGACGAGGCCGGCCACCGGCAGGGCCGCGACGGCGGCGCCCGCGACGACCGCCATCCGAACGCGGTGGCGCTTGGCGGTGGCGGTGGTGTCGGTGGCAGCGGCGGTCTCGTGACGGGGATTCATACAAGTCCTCTCGACAAGTCCCGGGTGGGCATGCGGAACCAGGCCCGGGACAGGGGCCGGCAGTTTTTCGCTCACCTCACTCGACGGGCGGCCGGACACGTGTCGGACGTGCCGTGCCGCCCCGGTCACCTCCGCGCGCCGACGGCCTGTTCGAGCCGGCCTGGTCGGCGGGCACCGCCCTCGCGCCGCTGGTCAGGCGGCGGGCAGTGCGTCGGGGTGAACCCGGGTGGCGCTCGTTGCGCCGCCAACGAAGCTAGGGGGCATCACCCGGACGCAGCAAGCAATTCTTGGACGCCGCAGGTCAGTTGACTGTTACCGGCGGTACAGATCAAGAAAAGGTGCCCGATTTGACCATTTTTGACCGTATTTTCAAGATCAAATGGTCGAATTCCGTGCCCTCGCTCACATCTATCCCTCCGAGAAAGCTCACACGCCATCCACGCCGAGGAATCGTCAGGTGACGCACCGTCACCACCGCACCCGGAGTTCCCGGTTCCGCACCGTCGCCGAGTGGGATCCGTCACGGCCGCTACTCACCGAGACCGCGAAATCACTGGACGTGACGGCCGTCGAGCTCCGCGTCCCGGGCCAACAGCGCCGCCTGGACCCGGTTCTCACAGCCCAGCTTGGCCAGGATCCGGCTGACGTAGGTCTTCACCGTCGCCTCGCTCATGTGGATCCGCGCTCCCGCGTCGGCGTTGGACAGACCCTCTCCGAGCAGCGCCAACACCTCCAGCTCGCGCGGGGTGAGCACCTCCAGCCGGCGCCGCGCCGCCACCGCGCGGGCGGCCAGCGAGGCGCTGCGCCCGGACGCCAGCGAGTCGACGATGTGCCGGGTGGCGGCCGGGGAGAGGAAGGCGTTGCCGCCCGCGGCCGCCCGGACGGCCTGGATCAGCTCGTTCGGCGCGGTGTCCTTGAGCAGGAAGCCGGCCCCGCCCTCGGTCACGGCGCGCAGGACGTTCTCGCGCTCCCCGAAGGTGGTGAGGATCAACGCCCGCGCGCCGGGGGCGACCTTCGCCAGCTCCGCGAGCGCCGTCAGCCCGTCCATCACCGGCATCTGAATGTCCAGCAGCACGACGTCCACCCGGTGCGCCCGCGCGAGCTCCAGCGCCTCCCGCCCGTCGGCGGCCTCCGCGACCACCTCGATGTCGTCGGCGGAGCCGAGGATCATCCTGATCCCGGCCCGGATCAGCGGCTCGTCGTCGGCGACGAGGACTCGGATCACGCTGGTCATTCCCCCTCGAACGGTGCTTCGGCTGCGGCACCATCCTCACATCCCGGCGGGCCGCTCCGAACCACCCCGGTCCCGACCACCGCGCTCCGAAACCGGCCCGGACCGGACCGGTCGGAGCACCCGCCCGCGCACAGGGGCACTCAGACCCGGGCGACGTACTCCTGTTTCTCCACCAACGCCCCGTCCCGGAAGCAGAATCGCGCCACGTGCTCCTCGTTCCAGCCGGCACCGGGCGCACCGCTCAGGACGAACCAGCGGCAGTGCGCGCCCACCGGCGCCTCCGGACCCGTCCCCTTGTACGTGTCGGTGAAGAAGTCGTTGCCGCGCGGCAGCGTCTGCAGCACCTCCGTCTCCGCGGTGCCGACCCTGATCTGGTCGTACATCGGCTTCTGCACGGTCGCGTCGTTGGTGCCCTTGACGAAGGCGACCACGCCCCAGACCATCAGGCCGAGCACGACCAGCGCGACCACCACCACCCCGAGCGCGCAGCCCATCGCCGGGCTGCGCCGCCGGCCCTCCGCCTCCTCGACCGGCGGCAGGCCGTCCACCGTCCAGTCCTCGGCCCCGCCCGTCGCCGCCGCGTCCTGCTCCGCCCCCTCGTACGGGAGGACGCCCGCCAGCCGGAAGCCGTGCTCCGGCGTGGGACCGGCGTGCACCATGCCGCCGACCAACCGGGCGCGCTCCCGCAGGCCGGCCAGCCCCTGGCCGCCGCTGACCGCGGCGCCCGCGCCGACCCGTGCCCCCACGAGCTCCGGCGCGCGGGTGTTGGTCACCTCCACGACCAGCGCGTCCGGCTCGTACCGCAGCGCGACGCCGATCGGCGCGCCGGGGGCGTGCTTGTGCGCGTTGGTGAGCGCCTCCTGCACGATCCGGTACGCCGCGTGGTCGACGGAGGCCGACAGCGGACGCCGCTCGCCCTCCACGGTGAGCTCGATCTCCGTCCCGGCCGCCCGGGAGGACTCCACCAGTTCCCCGACACCGTCCACCCCGCCCCGGGCCGGCGGCCCGGCGGCGGCCGGCCCGGGGGTGGGCGGCAGCGCCGTCGACTCGTCGTGCAGCACCCCGACCACCTCGCGCAGCTCGCGCATCGCCGCGACCGCCGCCTGCCGCAGCACTCCGACCGCCTCGCGCTGCCGGTCGGTGAGCGTCCGGTCCACCTCCAGCGCACCCGAGTGCACCGAGATCAGCGCCAGTTGGTGGCCGAGGCTGTCGTGCATGTCCTGGGCGATCCGGTGCCGCTCGCGCAGCCGCGCCTGGTGCACCACCATGACCCGCTCGCGCAGCAGCTGCTCGTTGCGCTCGCGCAGCGCGTCCAGCAGGGCGCGGCGCTGCGCCCGGTAGCGGCCGTAGAGCGCGGGCAGCACGGCGGACACCAGGAAGAAGCCGAGCGACAACGGCAGGACGAGCTTCGGCGAGAGCGAGGTGAAGTCCTTCAGTACGCCCGTGGCGGTGAACAGCACCCACCCCACGACGAAGGCGCCGACCAGCGACCACACCCGGCGGATCCGCGCCCCGGCCGTCCAGCCCGCGCAGACCAGCAGCGGCATCGGCCCGACCGCCCAGCCGGCGAGGGCCGCGGCGGCGAGCAGCACGGTGGCCGGCAGCCCCCTGCGCAGCACCCACAGCACCGCGACGGCGAGGCCGAAGGACACCGCCAGACCGCTGTTGGAGAGCAGTTCCAGCAGCGCGGCGAACCCGCCCATCACCAGGGCGATCACCGCCTCGCCGACCACCCGCCGGGGCCGCCAGGGCCCCGGCAGCGCCGTCCGTACCACTGTCTTCCAGGCCCGCGCGATCGCTTCCACGCGTCGAGGCTATCGGTCCGGCCGGGGCGCCCGCCGTCCTCCTTCGTCGCCGCCCGGTGCCGACGAAAGTCGCCTGGACGGGCTCCGGCGAGGGGCCCGCCCGACCGCCGGTCAGCTGCTCACCGGGGCCCGACCGTTGGGCCGGTCAGCCGAAGGCCGTGAGCAGCAGCGCCACGTCGTCCACCCGGCGGGTCGAGCCGACCTCGCGCAGCAGCCGCTCGGCCGCCTGCTCCAGTCCCTCCCCCGCCGGGGCCCGGGCCAGCGCGGCCCGCAGCCGCTCCACGCCCTGGTCGATCGCCACCGCCGGGTCCTCCACCAGCCCGTCGGTGTAGAGGGCGAGCACCGCTCCGTGGCCCAGCCGCAGGTCGCTGACCGGGTAGTCGGCCCGTTCGTCGACCCCGAGCAGCGGCCCACCAGCGACGTACAGCGCCTCGGTCCGGCCGCCGGGGTGGCGCAGCACCGGCGGGAGGTGCCCGGCCCGGGCGATCCGGGCGAGGCCGACGGCCGGCGTCAGCCGGACCAGGCAGCAGCTGGCGAGCAGTCCGGGGTCGAGGTCGAGCAGCAGCCGGTTGGTGCGGGCGAGCACCTCGTCGGGCGGGTCGCCGCCGGTGGCGAAGGCGCGCACGGCGCTGCGCAGCTGCCCCATCGTGGCGGCCGCGCCGACGCTGTGGCCCTCGACGTCGCCGATCACCAGGGTGACGTCCGGGCCGGTGACGATCGCGTCGTACCAGTCGCCGCCGATCTCCATGCCCTGGGTGCCGGGCAGGTAGCGGGCGGTGATCCGGATGCCGGGCGCCTCGGGCAGCCGGTGCGGCAGCAGCGCCTGCTGCAGCCCGCGGGCGAGCGTGAACTCGGCGTCGTACAGCCGGGCGCGCTCCAGGGCCTGGGCGATGAAGCCGCCGAGCGCGGTGAGCAGGCCGCGCTCCTCCACGGTGAAGGAGCGCGGCAGGTCGAAGCCGAGGATGCAGCTGCCGACCGGCCGGCCGGAGGCGATCAGCGGCAGGAAGGCCCAGGCGCCCATCTCGTCCAGGGCCAGGCCGGGGTAGGTGGCGGCGAGTTCGCGCACCGACTCGAAGAAGATCGGGGTGCCGGTGCTGAGCGTCTCCGAGCCGGGCACCCGGGCGTCGGTCGGCAGGCCCTCGAAGGCGTCCAGGAAGCCGTCCGGGTAGCCGGTCTGCAGGAGCAGGTGGAGGCGCTGCTCGCGCACCGCGTAGATCGCGAGCTCCTGCCCGCCGAAGGCCGGCAGGATCTCCTCGGCCACCGCCCGGCAGACGTCCCGCACGGTGACGGCCTCGGTGAGCGCGCTGGCCAGCTGGAGCAGGTGGTGGGTGTCGCCCACCCCGGTGCGGGCGGCGGGCGGCGGGGTGACGGACGGTTCGGCGGCGCCCGGCGGTGCCTCGGCCGCGAACACCCGGCCGGTGACGCCGTGCGCGTCCGGGTAGAGGGAGAAGGCGAGCCAGCCGGCGGGCGGGCGGGCGGCCAGGAAGGCGGTCGGCTGCTGGGAGAGCAGGGTGGCGCGGTACCGGTTCTCGTAGAAGGGGTCGGCGAGCCAGGGCAGCACCTCCCAGGGCTGGTGGCCGATCAGCTCCTCGCGGCGGGCCCCGAGCAGCGGTTCGACGGCGTGGTTGGCGTAGCTGATCCGGCCGTCCGGGTCGAGCGAGAACACGCCCTCGTGCAGCCGCTCGACGGCGGCCGCGGCGGCGGTGAGGGCCCGTGCGTCCAGCACCGCGCCGACCAGGTGGGTCCGGCCGTCGGAGATCGCCACGGGCACCCGCGCCCACAGTTCCACCGGGTAGGGCCGGCCGTCCGGTCCGAGCACCCGGACCCGGGCGGCCAGCACCTCGCCGCGCTCCAGCGCGATGCGGGCGGCGGCCCGGAACTCGGGCAGGTCGCCGGGGGCGACCCGGCGGTTCAGCGCGGCCACCGTGCCGTCGAACTCACCCGGCCCGAAGCCGAAGATCTCCTGGAACCGCTCGTCGGCGGCGAGCGCCCCGGTGGCCACGTCCCAGTCGAACAGCCCGACCCGGGTGGCCGGCACCGCCGGTGGCGGCAGCTCCACCACGGCCACCTCGCCGCCCGGCTCCACCGCCTGCGCGGGCTCCGCCAACCCCGCCAGTCCGGCGCCCAGTCGGTCGGCCACCTCGGTCAGCCGCCGGACGGCCGATTCCGGCACCCCCTCGTCCGAGGCGGGCCACAGTCCGCTCAGCACCCCGAACCGCTCCCCGCCGTGCGCCACCGGCACGCAGGCGGAGGCGAAGTCGTACGGCATGCCCACCGCGAGCTGCGGGAAGCGCCGCATGGTGTCCTCGGTGTCGGTCAGGGTGATCACGTGCCCGGTCCGGAAGCAGGCCGCGACCGGCATCGGCCCGGCGGCGGGCACCCGCCGGAACGGGCTGATCACCGCCAGCGGCACGCCCGCGACCGTGCGCAGCACCAGCGACCGGCGGTCCCGCGAGCGCAGGTACACCAGCGCGCCGTACGCCCCGGTGGTCCCGAGCACCCGGCGCACCGCCTCGGCGAACAGCTCGTCCCGCCGGTGGTCCGCCCGCCCGACGGTGTCCTGGACGGACCTCGGGGCCGACCGGTCCGCCTCCGCGCCGGACCCGGGCTCCCGCGGCCGGTCCGGACCGGGCCGCGCACCAGGGGCCCCACCGGTCGCGTGCGGATGGCGCATGCTCTTTTGCTACGCCCGGCCCGCAACCGTGTCAAGGCGAGTCCGCACCCGCACCGGGGCCCGGCTGAGGCCCGCGGGACACGCCCCGAGCTGCCCGGGGGCCCGGCGTGCCCCAGCATGGACGGCATGCCGAGCGATTCCCGCCGCACCACCGTGGTCAACCTCAAGGGCCACCGCGACGACCCCGGGTACCAGGACGTCGTCTACGTCGGCCGCGCCATGCACCGCGGCGGCTGGCACCTCGACGAGTCCCCGCTGCACTGCCCGTACCGGCCCGGGCCGGACCTCACCCGGGAGGAGATGGTCGTCAAGTACCGCGCCCACCTGCTCGCCCACCCGGAGCTGCTGGCCCTCGTCCCGCCCCTGCGCGGCCACCGCCTCGGCTGCTGGTGCGCCCCGCTCCCCTGCCACGCCGACGTCCTCGCCGACCTGGCCGACCACCCGCCGGGCAAGCACTGACGCCGCCGTCAGACCCCGGAGAGGTCCACCTCCACGGGATACGGCACCACGGCCTTGACCAGCCCGGTGAACAGCTCCCCCACCCGGTACGCGGCGCCGGCCGCGTCCAGTACGTAGGTGTGGACGATCGGCACCCGGCCGGCGGCCTGCTCGACCCGCCAGTAGAACGGGATGCCCGCCTTGGCGTACTGGTCCAGCTTGACCACCCGGTCCGTGGTCTCCGAGCCCGGCGAGACCACCTCGACCAGCAGCAGGACGTGGTGGGGTCTGGTCGGCGACTCGTCGATCGTGTCCGCGCGGTAGACCACGACGTCCGGTCGGCGGTTGTTCAGCGGTACGTCCTGCAGCCGGACGTCGAAGTCGGTGTCGGCGTTCCATTCGACGCCACCCGCCTCGTCCAGGGCGTTCGCCAGGAACCGGGCGAGCCGGTTGTGCCGCTTGGAAGCGCTCGGGGACACGACCACCATCCCGTCGACGATCTCGATGCCCGCGCACTGCTCATCGGTCCAGGAGTCGTACTGCTCACTGGTGATCTGCCGGTGCATCCACTCGGGTGCGATCATCTCGGCCGTCACGGCGTACCTCCCCTGGGCTGCTGGGCGGGCCTCGTGCTGTGTGCCACAGCCTAGTACGGGCGTTGCGGGGGTTTCGGACGGTTCGGGAACTGTTCGATATTCTCCGGGCGGGTGGTGGCGTGGGGCCGCCGGTGGGGAAGCGAGAGCCGTATGCAGTCGCCGTCGTCCGGAGGGCCCGCGCGCGAGTCGTCGTGGCAGTGGGACGGGGAAACCGGCGGCGGCGAGGCCGGCGAGGACGTGGTCGCGGGCGGCGGGGAGCGGCCGCGGCCGAGTCGGCGGCGGTTGCTGGCCGGGGCCGGGGTGCTCGCGGCGGGCGGAGCCGCCTGGGCGTTCGGCCGTTCGGGTGTCGGTGGCGCCCTGCCCGCGCCGGAGCCGACCAGGCCGGCCCCGACCGCGCTGTCCGGGCCGACGCCGCTCTGGACCTACCGCGGCCCGGAGGCGATGACGCCCGAGCGGCTCACCGACCCGCCGGGGCGGCCCCTCTACCTCTCCAAGAACGGTCTGCAGGTCCTCGACCCCGCCAAGGGGACCCCGGGCCGGCTGCTGGTCTTCGACCCGCCGCCCTCCCGCAACTGGCCGAGCGACCTCGACACCCTCGGCAAGCTGGTGCTGGGGCCCGACCACCTCTTCACCACGTTCCAGGGCCACGTCGAGGCCCGCCACTTCACCGACCCCGCCGCCGACTGGAGCCTGCCGCTGCCCGACGAGCTCCAGGGGCAGACCCGGCTGTCCGGCTACGACCGCCATGACCCCGGCGTCCTCTACGGCTACTCCTGGGGCCGCCCGCGGGCCGACGGCACCCCGGCGGACAACCGGGTCTTCGCGCTGCGGGTCACCGACCGCTCCCTGCTCTGGTCCGTCCGCACCGAGCAGGAGGAACAGCCCGTCACCCCCGCCACCCACAGCGGCGGCCACCTGCTCGCCTGCGTCCGTTTCCTCGGCGGCCGCGCCGAGCTGGTGGTCCGGGACGCCGCCACCGGCCGCGAGCTGTGGACCGCCCCCGGTGAGGAGGACCAGCGCTGGTGCGTCAGCGACGCGGGCGGCTTCCTCGTCCCCGACGGCAACGGCGGCGTGCGCGCGCTGCGGGCCACCGGCGAGCCGGCCTGGACGCACTCCCCCGCCCGGGGCGATTCCCGGCGGGCACTGCCGCCCCTCCCGCACGGCCCCCAGGTCTACGTCCCGTGGGACCAGGGCGTCGTCACCTGCCACGACTCGTCCTCCGGCGCCGTGCTCTGGTCCTGCCGGCTGCCGTTCCCGCTGGACCGCCGCAGCCGTCCGCTGACCGGCGACGGGACGCTGTTCGTCCCGGGTACGGCGGTCGGCGGGGTCGCCGCGATCCACACCTCGACCGGCGAACTCGGCTGGACCTTCCACGACTCCGGCCCCGGCAAGGACGTCTGGACCCTCGCCTCCGACGGCGGCCGCCTCTACGCGGGCCACGACGACGTCCTGCACGCGCTGCCGCTGAACTGAGCGCGCGCCCGAGGGAACGGCGGGACGGCACGGTCCACCAGGCCGACACGGACCGTCAGTACGGCACGGACCGTCCGGAGGACCCGACACGGTGGACGGCCCGACACGGCAGGATGGCCCGATGCAGGTACGCCCGATCTCCCCCGACAACCTGGCCGAGCTGCTCGCCGACCGCATCGCCGCCCTGCCCGACGCCGGCGCCCGGCGCCTGCGGGTGGCCGTGGACGGCGCGGCGGCCGCCCGCCCCGAGGCGCTCGCCGACGCCCTGGTGGAGCCGCTGCGGCTGCGCGGCCACCCGACGCTGCGGGTCTCGGCCTCCGGCTTCCTGCGCCCGGCCTCGATCCGGCTCGAGTACGGCCACCGGGACGCTGACGCCTTCCACGACCTCTGGCTGGACGACGGCGCGCTGGCCCGCGAGGTGCTCGACCCGCTGGAGCCGGGCGGCAGCGGCCGCGTCCTGCCCTCCCTGCGCGACCCGGTCACCGACCGTTCGACCCGCGCCCCGTACACCGAACTCCCGCCCGGCGGCGTGCTGTTGCTGGACGGCGCGCTGCTGCTCGGCCGGTGGCTGCCGCTGGAGCTGACCGTCCACCTGGCGCTCAGCCCGGCCGCGCTGGCCCGCCGCACCCCGGCCGACCAGCAGTGGACGCTGCCCGCCTTCGCCCGCTACGAGGCGGAGACCGGGCCCACCGGGGCCGCCGACGTCACCGTCCGGGTGGACGACCCGCGCCACCCCGCCCTGGTCGAGCGGCCGTGATCTCCGGGGCCGGCCCGCGCTGGCAGTACGGGCACCAGAACACCGCCCGGTCCCGCGGCGGCGAGCCCTGGCGGCCGGCGGCCACCGGGGTGACGCAGCGCGGGCACGGCCGTCCGGCCCGGCCGTAGACCCAGTGCTGGTAGCCGGGCCGGGTGTCGCCGGTGGTGATGTGGCCTGGGCGCAGTTTGTTGGCCTCCAGCATCTGCCGGGCGCGCTCCACCAGCCGGTCGGGGTGCGGGAGTTCGCCGACCTCGGTCCACGGGGTGACGCCCGCCACGAAGCACAGTTCGTTGGCGTAGACGTTGCCGATCCCGGCGAGGTTGCGCTGGTCGAGCAGGGCCTCGACGACCGGGCGGCCCGGGCGGGCGAGGAGCCGGCGGACGGCCTCGACCGGGTCCCAGTCGGGGCCGAGCAGGTCGGGGCCGAGGTGGCCGACGATCCGCTGCTCGTCGGTGGTGCGCAGCAGTTCGACGACGGGCAGCCGGTAGCCGACGGCGGTGCCCCGGTCGGTGCCGAGCACGGCGCGGACCTGCCAGTCGGGGCCGCCGCTCCACCGCTCGCCCGGGCGGTAGACCTCCCAGCGGCCGTCCATCCGCAGATGGGTGTGCAGGGTGAGGCCGCCCTCGAAGCGGGCGAGCAGGTGCTTGCCGCGCGGGGCCACCTCCAGCACCCGGCGGCCGGTGAGGTCGGCGGTGGCGTACGCGGGCACCCGCAGGTCGGCGCTGGTCAGCGGCTGTCCGGCGAGGGCCTCGTGCAGCCGGGCCGCCACGCGGTAGACGGAGTCACCTTCTGGCATGCCTCCATTCTGGTCCGCGCGGCGGCCCGGCGGGGCGGCGGCCCCCTCCGCGCTACTCCGACTGCTGCGCGGCGCCGTGGGCCTCGCGCACCACGACCACCGGGCAGGGCGCGTGCTCGGTGAGGTGGCGGCTGACCGAACCGAGCAGCACTCCGGAGAAGCCGCCCAGGCCGCGGCTGCCGACGACGAGCAGCGCGGCGCCCTTGGCGGCCTCCAGCAGTGCCTGGGCGGCGTTGCCGGGCATCACGCTCTCGGTGATCCGCACGCCGGCGTCGTCGCCGGCCACCTTGGCGACGGTGTCGCCGAGGGTCTTCCCGGCGAGTTCCTCGGGGTCGAAGGTCTCGACCGTCGGCACGCCCTGCCCGGCCCAGCCGTAGAAGGCCGGGTACTCCCAGGCGGCGATCGCGTGGACCGTCCCGCCGACGGCCTTCGCGTAGTCGATCGCCCAGCGCAGCGCCTGCTCCGAGGCGGGCGAGCCGTCCACGCCGACGACGATCCGGGGATTGGCACTCATGCCCCTGCTCCTTCGGTTGCTCTGATCGGTCCCGACCCTCCGAACATAGATCAAATCGGACAAATGGCCGGTAGCTGCCACGCCGGAGGCGGCCTCCGGCTTTCGATTCCACTGCGGCAGGCGGCTACGGCCTGGGGGATGTCCGGATGCCGGGCGGGGCCCCGCCGCCGTTCCGGCGCTTCACCGGGCCCCTGGTACCGCCGAGCCGCTGCCCCCACTCAACTCCGGTAGGCCGCCCAGGCGTTGGCCATCCGCCTGACCTGCCCCGGGGTGAAGCGGGTCATGCAGGCGTCGTAGCTGTAGTCCATGAAGTTGTGGATCGGGTCGGCCCCCGGGCTGGTGCAGGTGTCACGGCCCTCGGGGCAGCCGGAGGCGGCGCCGCGCTCGGCCGGGGTGTCGTCCACGTAGTCGCCCGGAGCCCGGCAGCCGCCCTGGAAGGTGTGGAAGAGGCCGAGCCAGTGGCCGATCTCGTGGGTCGCGGTGTCGCCCTCGTCGTAGTGGGTGGCGGCGCCGCCCGGCAGCGAGGCGTCGAGCACCACCACGCCGTCGTCGGTCGGGTTCGTCCGGTACGCGTTCGGGAAGGTCGACCAGCCGAGCAGGGACTCGCCGAGCTGGGCGGTGTAGAGGTTGAGGGTGCCCTGGTCGCCCTTGCGCAGCGCGGTCTTCATCTCCCGCTCGGCCGCCGAGCCCGGGGTCATGCCGGTGTACCAGGAGGCGTTGTCGCTCCAGTCGGTGCCGGCCAGCTCGAAGTGGAACGGGCTCCCGACGTTGCCCTCGCCCTGGCCGCCGTAGCTCTCGTTGAGGTGGTCGATCTGGCCGGACACGGCGGCCTGGTCCAGCCGTCCGGCGTCGCCGTCGTGGATCACGTGGAAGAAGACCGGGACGGTGACGGAGGCGCCGGCCCGGACCCGGCCGGTGCCCAGCTGGGCGAGCCGGCGGCCGAGGTCGGCCTGCATCGCCCGGGCCTGCGCGGCGCTGACCTCGTTCGGGTCCCGGCTCGGCCGGCTGCCGGCCGGCAGCCTGGCGGCGGCACCGGCGCCGTCGTCCGCGCACGCGACCGCCGGAGCGGCGGCCGGAGCGGCGGCGAGGTGCGCGGCCGGGGCGGCCGGGGCGGCGAACTGGCTCAGACCGGCCGTGGCGACCAGCGCGGCGGCGCAGGGGAACAGACGGGGGGCACGCGAGGGCACCCGGGCAGTACGGCGCATCAGCGCTCCTGACGGGGAGTTGACGGAGTCTCGGCCGCGCTCCGGGCCTGCTCCGGCCGGACCCGCCGGCGCCGCCCGGCGCGGACTCGCCGAGACTACGACGCCGTGAAGTCGATCTCCCGCAGGGCGCGCGCGGCGGCCCGGTCGAGTACCACGGCCGACGCACAGCCGGCCGGCAGCAGTCCGGCGTCGAGGATCCGGTGGCGCAGCCGGGCGACGGCGGCCCGGTGCCGGGCGAAGGCGTAGCGCGAGACGACGCGCCGGCGCCGCCGCTGCCCGTCCAGTGCCTCGGCCGGGTCGGCGTCGAGCAGCAGCAGGTGCACCCGACGGCCCTGCGCGGCGGCGGCCCGGACCAGCCAGGCCCGCACCCAGGGCTGGGTGCCGCAGTCGTGCACCGCGAGCGGCCCGCCGTCCAGCACCGCCCGGCGCAGCCGCCGGTAGTGGGCGAGCCGGGCCAGCGGGCGGTAGAGCGCGTACGGCAGCCGGCCGGGCAGCCGGGCCTGGTACTCCTCGCGGACCAGCTGGGAGTCGACCAGCGGGGCGCGGACGCAGCGGCGCATCAGGGTGCTCTTGCCGCTGCCGGGCAGACCGGTGACGACCAGCAGGTCCCCGGCCGGGTAGCGCAGGACCGTCGGCTCGGGCCCGCGCAGTTCGTGCCGTACGGGCGGGTCGTGCGGCGCGGGCAGGACGACCCGCTCCCCGGCGGCGCGCGGCGGCGGCACCGGCGGCACCGCCGCCGTCCGCACCGTTCTCGTCCCGCTCACCCGGTCTCCCCCCGCCGTTCCCGTCCGAGGAGCATGTCGCATTCAAAAGGGCGAGTAAAGGGCGCAGGCCCGGGCGGGTACGGACCACCCGGTGGTCGGCGGAGCGGATCCGCCGGAACACGGAACGTCCCGGGCGCGCCGCCGGGGTGGCCAAGGTCTCAGCACGGAACCGTCACGGGCGTCCGTTCCCGCGTCCGGGCTCGCCTAACGTGGACGGATGTTCGCCACCTCCGACGATTCCTTCCGGCGCTCCCCCGACGAGCCGGCCGGCTGCCCGCTGCCCGGCATCGTGACGGCCTTCACGCCCCGGCTGGCCGAGTTCGCCTTCGAGCCCGGCTTCGTCGCGGCGGTCGACCAGCACGCGGCGATGCTGCGGGAGCTGCTGTACGCGCAGGGGCCGGAGCTCGCGCCCCGGCCCCTGGACCGTGAGGAGTTGTCGGACTACGCGCTGGGCTTCCTGGACGCGCTCGCCGAGATCGGCTGGCGGGAGCCGGTCGGCTACGACTACGCCGTGATCCGGCTCACCGCCGTCTGCTGGCTGGTGCGCGAGCAGGGCCTGCTGGAGGTCTGAGCCTCTCCGGCTACCGGTTCTGGTCGCCCTCGATGCCCGGCGCGGGCGGGGTGCCCAGGCCGGTCTGGGTGGTCGGCCGGACCGGCTGGTTGGACAGCGCGTCGGAACGACCGGCCTGGTAGGAGCTGCCGCGCAGCCGGGCGGTCTCCCGCTCGGCGTCGTCCAGCCACCGCTCCCAGCGCTGGCGCATCGGCATGATCAGGCCGCCGCCGACCCCGACCACCAGCACACCGGTGATGGTGGCGAGCGCGGCGATCAGCACCGGTCCGGTGATCGCGGTGGCGATCCCGGCCTGGCCCAGCGCGGCGATCACGCCGAGGCCGACGATGAACGCCCAGACCAGGGTGGAGACCGTCCGCCCGTACGAGGCGCCGGACAGCGCGTTGCCCACGATGTCGCGCACCGCGTTGGCGATGGCCATCGCGACCACCACGATCACCACGGCGACGATGGCGCGCGGCAGCCAGGCGACGATGCTGTGGATCATCGTGCTGATCGGGTTCGGGCCGAAGACGCCGAACGCCAGCTGCAGCGCCATCAGCAGGACGATGTAGTAGACGACCTTGCAGATGATGCCGGTCATGTCGTACTTGGAACCGGCCAGGTGGGCGGCCACTCCGGAGCGCGCCGCGACCCGCTCCGAGCCGACCCGGCGCAGCACCCGGTCGAGGACCTTGGCGATCGCCTTGGCCACGAACCAGCCGATGACCAGGATCGCCAGGAAGGCGATGAACTGCGGAATGACCTTGGCGATCTTCGACCAGGCTTCGGTGAAACCCGACCCGAAGTCGACGGACAGTGCGAGCTGCTGAGCCATGGAGTCCTCCACTCGGTGACACGGCGCCACGAGCGGCGCTTCCGGCCCCCACCCTTCGTGGATAGCAGGAGCCCGCCGCGGCCGCGCGCGCCCGCTGTCCGGGATGGTCCCCTCGGGTGAACGGTCCGGCCGTCCGCGCGCGTACAGTGACGATCCGGGGGACGGGCCACGGGGCGGGACGGACGGGACGGTGCGGCAGTGAGCGGTACGGCGGCGAAGCGCGCGGTGGACCACCGGGCGCTGCACTGGCAGGTACGGCCGGAGGCGGCGCGGGCCGCCGTCCTGGTGCTGCACGGCGGTGAGGAGCACAACCTCGCCCGGCCCGGGTGGCTCAACCTGCCGCTGCTGCGGATGCACGGCTTCCTGCGCGGACTCACCAGGGCGACCGCGGACGCCGGGGTCGCCGTCGGGACCGTCCGCTACCGCCACCGCGGCTGGAACGGCGAACGGGCCGACGCCGCGCGGGACGCGACCGCCGCGCTCGACGAACTGGCCGCGCTGCTCGGGCCGGTGCCGACCGTGCTGGTCGGCCACTCGATGGGCGGGCGCGCCGCGCTCCAGGCCGGCGGGCACCCGTCCGTCACCGGGCTGGTCGCCCTCGCACCGTGGTGCCCGGCCGAGGACCCGTGCGACCAGCTCGCCGGACGGGACGTGCTGATGCTGCACGGGGACCGCGACACCGTCACCCCGCCCGCCGAGACCCGCGCCTTCGCCGCCCGCAGCCGCGCGGCCGGTGCCCGGGTCTGCGGCTACACCGTCACCGGCAGCGGCCACGCCATGCTCCAGCGGATCCCCGACTGGCACCGCGCCACCACCCGCCTCACCACGGCCCTCCTCGGTCTCCACCCCCTGCCCGCCGAGACCGCGTCCGCCCTCGCCCTCCCGGCCGCCTCCCCCGAGGCGCTCACCCTCCCCCTCCCGCCCCAGCCCCGCCGCGCCCCGGGCCTCCCGGCCCAGGAGCGTCACGGCTGAACCCGGCCGGTCCCCGCCTCACGGCCGGCGCAGCGAGCGCCACGTCACCACCGCACTCGTCGCACTCGCCAACAGCAGGCAGGCGCAGGTCACGGCGGCCAGGGCGGCCGGGTTCAGGTGGAGGGCGACCGGGGCTCCGGTGCTCTGGGAGAGGCCGGAGGCGAGGCCGGCCAGCGGTGGCAGGGTCGCCAGCAGGCCCAGCAGGGTGGCGACGGCGGTCACCAGGGCCGCCTCGGCCGCGGCGAGCAGGACCAGTTGGCGGACGGTGCCTCCGGTGGAACGCAGGACGGCGAGGTCGCGGCGGCGGCCGTGGGCGGACAGCGCGGTGCTGTTGGCGGTGGCGATCGAGCTGTAACCGACGGCGACGGCGATCAGCATCGCGGCGAGGCTGTCGGTCAGCCGGGCGTCGGTGTCGTAGTCGTCCAGGGCGTAGCGGACGGCGTCGTGGACGGCCGTGCCGGGGACCACCGCGACGGCCTCGGTGCCCGCCGGGACGAAGAGGTCGTCGCCCAGCGCGGCCGGGTCGTGGGCGCGGACCAGGCTCCGGGCGAGGACGAAGTCGCCGCGGGCGGGGTCGTCCGGCAGGATCCCGGCGACGCGCAGCGGGACGGTGGCCCCGTCGGCGAAGCGGACCGGGTACTGCTGCCCGGCCGTCACACCCAGCCACGTCGCCATGGACTCTCCCAGCACCGCCTCGCCGGGCCGGTCCCAGGCGGGGTCCCGGGAGCCGAGGGCGTCGATCACGGCGGTCGTCCCGTCGGCGCGGTGGACGAAGGCGCGGGTCGGCAGGGCGGCCTTGCCGACCGGGTGGGCGGCGACCGCCTCGTCGGTGAGGCCCGGGGTGCCGTCGTTGGTGACGATCGCCTGGCCGGAGAGCCGCAGCGCCTGGCCGGCCGGGTAGGCCGCCCGCATCGTCTCCACCGCGCCGCTGAGCAGCACCGCGAACCCGACGGCCGCGATCACCGGGGCCGCCGTGGCGGCGGCCCGGCCCGCGCCGGCCGTCAGCCCGGCCCGCAGCAGCAGCGGTCCGGCCGTGCCGAGCCGCCGCAGTGGCGCGGTCACCACCCGGCCCACGGGGCCGACCAGGACCGGGGCGAGCAGGGCGGCGGCCGTGATCAGCACCATGGTGGCGGTGATCGCCAGGCCCACCCGGCGGTCCGCGGCGGAGGTGGCGGTGAGCACGGCGCAGCCGGTGCCGAGGCCGAGCACGGCCAGTCCGGCGGCCAGCCGGGCGCGGCTCGGCCTCCGCTCCGCCGTGCGGTCCTCGTGCAGTGCCTCCAGCGGTGCGACCCGGACGGCCGTACGGCTCGCCGCCCAGGCACCGAGCACGCTGACGCCGACGCCGACCGCCGCGGCGGTGAGCAGCGGCCAGGCCGTCACCCGGACGGCGAGCCCCGGCGGGGCGACGTCCAGGCGCAGCAGGGCGTCCCGCAGCAGTGGGGCGGCGGCGAGGCCGGCCAGGCAGCCGGCCGCCGAGCCCAGCAGGCCGACCACGGCGGCCTCGCCGAGGACCATCCGGCGCAGTTGGCCCGGGGTGGCGCCGAGGGTGCGCAGCAGGCCGAGTTCGCGGCGCCGCAGGCCGGTGGCGAGGACGAGCATCGAGGCGACCACGAAGCCGGTGGTGAACAGGCCGAGGGCGGCCAGCGCGCCGATCAGCTGGGTGCCGAGGAAGCGCCGGTGCTCGACGTGGCGGGGCTGGAGCGCGGCGCGGCCGTCGCCGGTGACCACGGTCGCCCCGTCGCCGACGGCCGTACGGGCGGCCGCGGCCAGGCGGGCGGGCGTGGTGTCGGGGGTGGGCAGCAGGGCGATCGTCCGGACGCCGGGGTCGCGCTGGGCGGCCGCGGCGTCGCTGAGGTAGTAGCCGGGGCCGTCCACGGTGCCGACGACGGTGAACTCGCCGCGTCCGGCGGTGAGGTTGACGGTCAGCCGAGCGCCGGCCGGGACACCGAGGGCCTGGTCGACCACCACCTCGTCGGCGGTGTCGGGGGCCCGGCCGGTGAGCAGCCGGTACGGGGCCAGCCGGGCCGAGGACCAGCCGTGGCCGGCCTCGGCCGCGCCGTCGTCCGGGAGCGGCCGGCCGTCGCGGACGGCCTGGGCGTAGAAGACGCGGTCCACCACGACGGCGGCCGCGCCGGGCACCGCGCGCAGCCGTTCGGTCAGCGACTGCGCCTCGGCGGGGCTCCACGGGACGCGGTCCTTCGGGCTGCCACCGCGGTCGGTGGCCTGCGGCGGCAGCACCAGCGCGGGGGCGGCGGCGAGGCGGGGCTGGACGGCGGGCCGGGCGGACTCGTGGATCGTCAGGGTGGCGGTGATCAGGGCGACACCGACCAGCACGGCGAGCCAGCAGGAGAGGTACCCGGCCCAGCGCTCGCGGACGTTGGCGAGGATCAGCATCACGCCTCCAGCCGGGCCATGCGGGCCGCGACGGCGGCGGCGGAGCGGGCGGTGTCGCCGTCCAGGTCCAGCCGGTCGGCGATCCGGCCGTCCTGGAGGAAGACCACGGTGTCGGCGACGGCGGCGGCCGTCGGGTCGTGGGTGACCATGACCGTGGTCTGTGCCTGTTCGTCCACCAACCGCCGCAGCAGCCGCAGGACTTGGCCCGAGGTGCGGGTGTCCAGCGCGCCGGTGGGCTCGTCGGCGAAGAGCACGTCGGGGCGGGTGACCAGGGCCCGGGCCAGGGCGACGCGCTGCTGCTGGCCGCCGGAGAGCCGGCTGGGCCGGTGCCCGGCGCGGTCGGCCAGTCCGACGGCGTCCAGCGCGGCGGTCACCTCCGCGCGGCCGACCGGCCCGCCGTTCCCGCGGCCGGCGAAGCGGGAGGGCAGTTCGACGTTCTGGGCGGCGGTCAGCGACTCGACCAGGTTGTACGCCTGGAACACGAAGCCGATCCGTCGGCGCCGCAGTTCGGTGCGCCGGCGCTCGCTCTGGGCGCCGAGGTCGAGGCCGGCCAGCAGCACCCGGCCTCCGGTGGGCCGGTCCAGGCCGGCGGCGCACTGGAGCAGGGTGGACTTCCCGGAGCCGGAGGGCCCCATGATCGCGGTCAGGGTGCCGCGGGGGAAGCCGAGCGTGACCCCGTCGAGTGCGGTCACGGCTCCTTCGCCGGTGCCGTGCACCTTGCGGAGGTCGTGCAGTTCCACCACGCCGTGCTGTTCGGCCATGCCGTGCTGTTCCGCCATGTCGTGCTGTTCCGCCATGTCGTGCTGTTCGGCGGCGCCGCCGTCCGCCGTGGGTTCCCGATGGTTCGTCATGCCGGACATTCCAGCGAACCCGCAGGTCGGGGGCACTGATCCGGGCACTACCGGGGAGGTAGTGCCTGCACTACCCCGCCCGGCGCCCCGCCGCACTATTGTTCGTCGCATGCGTCCGAGAACGGCATGGCAGGCGATGGCCCAACGGCCGTTGAGCTTCCTCACGTCCGCGTGGCCGTGGCGCTCACTGGCGTACCTGGCGAGCGGGGTGCTGGTGGGGGCCGCGGCGATGGCCGTGCTGGCCGCCGGGCTGGTGGCGGGCGCGGTGCTGCTGGTGGTGCTGGTGGGGGTGGCGCCGCTGGTCGGAGTGGTGCTGTCGGCGGTGGCGGTCGCGGCCGTCGAGCGGCGCCGGCTGCGGCTGGTGGACCTGGACCCGGCCGAGGACCCGCACCGGGCGCCGGACGCTCCGGGGCTGCGCGCCTGGGCGGCCACCCGGCTGACCGAGCCGGCGACCTGGCGCGAACTGGGCTTCGCGTTGGTCTCGGCGGCCGCGCTGTGGTGGCTGGACCTGCTGGTGCTGTCCTTCTCCTTCGGGGTGCCGGCGCTCTGCTTCTCGTCGCTCGACGGCTCCACCTGGCCGTGGTCGGTCTTCGGGGCCTTCGTGCTGCTGGCCTCCCCGTACACGGTGACCTCCTGGGCGGGCGCCCGGGCGGCCCTCGCCCGGACCCTGCTCGCCCCGCGCGACGCGGAGCTGGGCGCGGAGCTGCGGGAGGTGAAGGCCTCCCGGGCGCGGCTGGTGGACGCCTTCGACGCCGAGCGGCAGCGGATCGAGCGGGACCTGCACGACGGCGCGCAGCAGCGGCTGGTCTCGCTGGGGATGACGCTCGGGTTGATGCACCTGGACGTCCCGCCGGGCTCGCCGCTGGGCCCGCAGCTGACCCGGGCGCAGGAGCAACTCGGCGCCGCGCACGAGGAGTTGCGCCGGATCGTGCGCGGCCTCAACCCGCCGGTACTGGCCGACCACGGGCTGGCCGCGGCCGTCCGGGAGCAGGCCAGCCGGTTCCCGATCCCGGTCACCGTCGACCTGGACCTGCCCGGTCGGCTGCCCCGGCAGCTGGAGACCGGTGTCTACTACCTGATCAGCGAGGCGATGACCAACATCGCCCGCCACAGCGGGGCCGACCGCGCCCGGGTCTCCGGCCGCTACCACGCGGACCTGCTCGTCCTGGAGATCGCCGACGACGGCCGCGGCGGCGCGGACCCGGCGCTCGGCAGCGGGCTGACCGGGCTCGCCGACCGTCTCACCGCCGTCGACGGCCGGATGCGGGTGTCCAGCCCGGCCGGCGGTCCGACCCTGCTCCACGTGGAGATACCGTGCCGCTTCGGGTGATCGTCGCCGAGGACGCCGTCCTGCTCCGGGAGGGGCTGGTCGGCCTGCTGCACCGTTTCGGGCACCAGACCCTCGCCGCCGTCGGGGACGCGGACGCCCTGGTCGCCGCCGTGCGCGCGGAGCGGCCGGACCTCGTGGTCACGGACGTCCGGATGCCCCCGGACAACCGCGACGACGGCCTGCGGGCGGCCGTCGAACTGCGCCGGGAGTGCCCGGGGCTGCCGGTGGTGGTGCTCAGCCAGTACGTCGAACAGTCCTACGCGATGCGGCTGTTGGACTCCGACGGCGGTCGCTCGGTCGGCTACCTGCTGAAGGAGCGGGTGGGCGCGGTCGCCGACTTCATGGCCGGCCTGGAACGGGTGGCCGGCGGCGGGACGGTGGTGGACCCGGAGGTGGTCCAGCAGTTGGTGCGGCTTCGGCACGACCCGCTGGAGCGGCTCAGCGCCCGCGAGCGCGAGGTGCTGGCGCTGATGGCCCAGGGCCGCTCCAACGCCACGCTCGCGGCGGAACTCTTCATCAGCGACGCGGCGGTGAACAAGCACATCGGCAACATCTTCGCCAAGCTGGACCTGCCGGTGGACGTGGACGGCCACCGGCGGGTCCTGGCGGTGCTGCGCTACCTGGGGGCGTGACGGCGGCGGGAGCCGACCGGTCGGCTCACCCGGTGGGCGGCTTGGTGCCCTCGGGCCAGACGCAGGGGGATTCGAATCCGGCGACCAGGGTGGCGGGCCAGTTGTCGCCGTCCGAGACGGAGGCCTTGAAGCCGTTGTCCGGGTTGGTGAGGACGATCACGCCGGGCCTGCTGTCGGTGACCTTGAACCCGGCCACGACGAGGTGGCCGCGGAACGCGTCGAAGATCGTGTCGTGGTGATCGGCCGGAATGTCCCGCAGGAAGCGGTAGGTCACGGCCTTGACCCGGCCGTCCGGCTCCGAGGGGGCGTCCTTCTTGAAGCACTTCTCCTCGCCGTCCCGCTCGACGACCGGCGAGATCGGCTTCGGGAAGGCCAGGAACGTCTCGCTGAAGTACTTGTCGGTCTGCTGCTTGGCCTGGGCGGCGGTCAGCGGGGCGTCGGCCGAACCGGAGCAGGAGGTGGCCGCCAGCAGGACGGCGCCGGCCGACAGGGCCGAACGCACGGCGCGAGCACGGGGAAAAGCAACGGTCACCGCATGATCCTTGAGGGGGTGTGTGGGCTCCTGAGGTCGTGACTGATCCTAGACCGTGTGCCAGAGGGCGGCGGCGAAGACCGTCGCCACCCAGGTCCACAGCACGGACAGGCCCAGGTGCGCGGCGGTGCGCAGGCGGTCGCCGCGCCACAGCCGGGGCGAGAAGTAGGCGAACTCGAAGAGCCAGCGCAGGCCCCAGAAGAGGGTCTGGCCGGCCAGCAGGGCGGTGCCGAGCCGGCCGCCGGCGAGCAGGTCGGGTGCCAGGAGGAGCGGGAGCAGGCCGAGCAAGGCGCAGGCGAGGCCGATGAAGAAGAGGTGGGCGTAGGAGACCTGGCGGGTCAGCAGGGTGGTGCCGGACAGGTCGGCGGGCCAGCCGATGGCGCGGGGCAGCACCGCGTGGACCAGGCCGACGCCCAGCAGCGCGGCGCCGACCAGCCGCAACTGGCCTTCCAGGGTGAGCAGTCCGGTCATGACGCGGGCTTCCGGAACGCGAAGACGGTGACCAGCCCGGCGATCCGGCGTTCGGCGGCCCGGTGCAGGCCCGCCTCGGCGGCGTGCCGCAGCCAGGTGCCGCGGGGCAGGAAGTGCCAGGCGCCGGGGCCGTAGACGGCGGTGTTGGCGGCGTCCCGCAGGTGCTCGACCAGCAGCAGGGTGCCACCGGGGCGCAGGGCGCGGGCGGCCTCGGCGAACAGGGCGGTGCGGTCGGCGGGCCGGCGCAGCTCGTGGGCGGCGAAGACGGCGAACACGGTGTCCAGGGCGCCCGTCGCGGCGGGCAGCGCGTCCGGGCGGGCCGGGATGCCGCCGGGGGCGGGCGGGGCGTGGCGGCGGGCGCGGCGGATCGAGCCGCTCGCGGTCAGCGCCGGGTCGTACAGGTCGGCGAGCCGGCCGCGGGCCTCGGGGTGGCGGGCGGCGAGCGGGCGGCTGGCCTCGTCCAGGCCGGTGCTGACCACCAGGTGGTCGCCGGGGCCCTCGGGCAGCAGTTCGGGCAGCCAGTCGTAGCGGTGGAGCTCAGAGCGGTCGTAGACGCACCAGGTGGCGAGGGTGCTGAGGGCGAGGTACCCGGCGGCGGTGGCGGCGGCGGTGCGGGCGAGCGCGGCGGCCGGGCCGGGCAGTCGGCGGGCCAGCACCCGACCGGCGGCGACGGTGAGCGCGCCGGCCGCGTACATCGGCCAGTTGTAGCGGACGACTTCGCGCACGCCGGACGGACGGGGGCCGGGGAGCCCGGCCGTGGACGGGCAGAGGACGGCCGCGCAGACGGCGCGCGGGCGAGCGGCGTGCGGGCGAGCGGCACGCGGGCCGGGCTCGGTCGGGGCGGGGGTGGTCATCGGGCGGCTCCGGTGAGGTTGCGGCGCTCCCCGGCGTGCCAGCCGTAGTCGAGGCCGGCGACGTGGAAGGCGTTGGCGAGCACCGGCCGGCTGCCGGCCAGCGGGCCGTGGTCGAAGAAGGTGAGCCGGGGCACCTGGACGGCCACCGGGGCCGGGTCCCAGTGGGCGCGGGTGGCCTTGACCACGATCATCGAGCGGGTCTGCGGCTCGTACTCGAAGGTGTAGGGCAGCGGCCCGGCGAAGCGGCGCGCGGCCCGGGCGTCCGCGAACGGGCTGCCCGGAGGCAGGGCGGCGGGGGCACTGCCGAGGTCGGCGCGCACGTGCAGGTCGGCGCGGCCGTCGCCGCTGACGACCTTGAACTCCAGGGTGCCGTCGACCAGCCGGGTGCCGATCCGGGCGTGCCGGTAGTGGTAGCGGGAGAAGGCGTTGCCGCCGAGCGCCATCATCCGGCTGTCGGTGTCGGAGCGCAGGATGCGCAGGCCGCGCATGGTGCGGCCGCCGGGGGTCGGGAAGCGGGTG
Organism: Kitasatospora sp. NPDC001547; assembly: GCF_042894165.1. Lineage (NCBI taxonomy): Bacteria > Bacillati > Actinomycetota > Actinomycetes > Kitasatosporales > Streptomycetaceae > Kitasatospora > Kitasatospora sp. NPDC001547. Next base: position 373,840 of record NZ_JBIAVL010000006.1, read on the forward strand.
AAGACCCGGTAGCCGGTCAGGATGAAGTCCCGGCCGAGGCGGGCGGGCAGCGCGGCCGGTCGCAGCGCCCGGGTGTCCACGACGGCGGCCGCGACGAACCCGTGCTCGGTGCCGCCGGGGTCGGTGTAGGTGTCGAGGGCGAGGCCGGGCGGCACCAGCGGGGCGAGCAGGTGCGGCGGCAGGGCGTAGGTGAGGACGAGCGAGTGCGCGAAGTGGGTGCGCATCGCGAAGGGGTGGCGTTGCAGCAGGTGTCGCACGGTCGACTCCGTGGTCCGGTACGGGGTGGGGGGTTGCGGATGACGGGTCGCGGGCCCCGAAGCGTGACAGGGCAGCACGGGGCCGTCCCCCGCCGCAGGCCGCGGTGGGGTGTTCTCGCGCGGCCTCATCATGGCGCACGACTTTGAACGCGTTCAACTCGGGGTCGGGGTGGCATCCGGGCGCCTCCCGGACGGTCCCGGGGCGCTCCGCGGGGCGTACCGGTCGGTGAGGGGGTGTGCGGGTGCCCCAGGGGGGCGTCGATCTCCGGACGAACCACCCGGGACCACGGCTCCGCGCCCCCCACACGGGTGGTTTCCCCCTCCGCTCCGGCCCCGGGGACGGCCGGTGGACGGATGATCCGTCCCGGGGCCGTAATCGGCGGCCAGGGAAGGACGGATCGGGACGATGAGCACGACGCGACGGACGCTGCTGGGCGCGGCGTTGGCCACCCCCCTGCTGGGGTGGCTCACCGGGGCGGCGGCCGGTGCCGTCGACGACGGCACCGGCCGCTCGGGAAACCTGGGCACGCTCACCGACGGGTGGGTGGAGGTGCGCTGGACACCGGCGGCCCAGGCCCAACTGGACCGCTTCGGGGCGAAGGTGGACGTGGTCGCTCCGGCGCGCCTGGTACCGGACGAGTGGGGCCCGGGGGTGCGCCTGCCGGTCCGCTCGGCCCAGGGCGACCCGTCCCTCGCGAACCCGCCGAAGGCCCAGGGCGACGGGGCGCTGGAGGGCGGGGTCTCCGTCCGCACCGCGCAGGGCGACTACGAGGTGGTGAAGCTGGTCGGCGCCGTCCGCGACGGGCTGGCCTCCGGCCGGTGCGAGGTCGGCGGCGCCGAGATGGGGCACCGCTCCGCCTTCCACTGCGGCCTGGCGGAGGGGAAGCTGACGGCCCAGCCGGTGCCGGCCGGGCAGCCGATGAAGGTCCGGCTCAGCGGGGTGCCGCTGCGCCCCACCCAGGAGGCGGTGGACGCGTACACCACGAACTACGGCCCGCACCCGGTCACCGTGGACACCGTGCTGGGGTACGTCACGGCCGAGGGGACGTACACCCCTCCCCCGGCCGCGCAGGAGTAGCACCGACGGCGGGCGGGGCGTCGCGGGGCTGCGGGGGCTTCCAGCCCTGCGACGGCTTCCCGTCCGGCGCGGCGTGCGGGGGGTGCGCGGCCGGCGGAGGCTGCGCGGCGTGCGGGAACTGCGCGGCGTGCGGGAACTGCGCGGTCTGGGGAGGCTGTCGGGACTGGGTGGGAACGCCGCCGAAGCGGCGCTCCCGGGCCGCGTAGGCCCGGACCGCCGCGCGCAGCCCGGCCAGGTCGTAGTCGGGCCACGGCGTCGGGTCGAACAGCAGCTCGGCGTACGCGAGGTGCCAGGGCAGGAAGTTGCTGATCCGCTGCTCCCCGGAGGTGCGGATCAGCAGGTCGACGTCCGGGAGGTCCGGCAGGTACAGGTGCCGGGCGAGGTCGGCCGGGCCGATCGCCTCCGGGCGGATCGCGCCGGCCACCGCCTCGGCGGCCAGGCTGCGCGCCGCGGCCGCCAGTTCCTCCCGTCCGCCGTAGTCCACGCAGACCGTCAGGGTCAGCGTGCCGTTGTTGGACGTCATGCTCTCCACCAGCGCGATCGAGGAGGCCAGCGATTCGTCCACCCGGTCCCGCCGGCCGCACCAGCGGATCCGTACGCCGAGCGCGTGCAGGCCTTCCGCGCTGCGGGTGAGGCCGTCGGCCAGCGAGTCGAACAGCTCGGTCAGCTCCTCCGGCGGGCGGTCCCAGTTCTCGGTGGAGAACGCGTACAGGCTCAGGTGCCGGATGCCGAGCCGCAGTGCCGCGTTGACCAGGCGCAGCGCGGCCCGCTGCCCGGCCCGGTGGCCGTGCTGGGCGGGCAGCCGCCGGGCCTCGGCCCAGCGGCGGTTGCCGTCCATGATCACGGCGACGTGGGCGGGCGTGCCCTCCGAGGGCTCGGACCGGGCGCGGCGGCGGAGCGTGGTGCCGTCGGCGCTCAGCGGTGTGAGGCCGTCGGTCAGGACGCGTGAGCGCAGCAGGGCCATCTCGTCGTACTGGAGCTGGGCGCCGAGCAGCAGGGTGTGCAGGAACGGGCGGCAGCCGGGGGCGGCGAGCCAGGTGGCGGGCAGGGCCTGTTGCAACAGCCGGTGCAGCTGGGCCCGTTGGCCGTCGAGCAGCTCGTCCAGGGCGTCCCGGTCCCGGTGCTCCTCCCGGCGGTCGTCCCGGTCTCCGGACCCGTCTCCGGACCCGTCTCCGGCCTGGCCTCCGTGCCGGCCGAGGTCGGCGGCGGTCAGACCGAGCCGGCGCAGCTCGCCCTGCGGCAGGTAGCAGCGGCCGGCCGCCAGGTCGAGCGGCAGGTCCTCCAGGATGTCGGCCAGCTGGCAGGCCTCCCCCAGCGCGGACAGCGCGCCCGCCGCCCGCGGGCCGTGCGCCCCCAGCAGCGGGGCCCACAGCTCGGTGATCGTCCCCGCGACGCCCCGCAGGTGGCGGCGCTGGTCCGCCGGGGTCTCGAAGGCGGGCGGACGCGCGCCGTCGGCCAGGGTGGCGTCCAGGAACTCCTCGACCAGCGCCGGGTCCAGCGCCCAGCGGCGCACGGTGTCCACGAAGGCCCGGCGCAGCGGGTGCCGGCTGTGGCCGGCCGCCAGCTCGGCCAGGGTGTCGGCCCGCCAGCGGGCGAACCGGCGCTGCCGCTCGGCGGGGTCGGCACCGCCGTGGCGGCCGCCGGCCCCGGTGTCGGCGTCTGCGCCCGCACCCGCGCCGTCGTCGGTGTCCGCGTCCCCGGCGTCCGCCTCCCCCGGATCCCCGTCCCCGGTGTCGGCGATCCGGTCGGACCGGGAGGCGAAGGCGTTGACGGCGTGGAAGTGCGGGCGCACCTCGGGCGGCAGCGTGTCGGTGATCGCCCGCAGCGAGGCCAGGTGACCGGCCACCTCCTGCTCGCAGACCCGGTACGACTCGGCCAGTTCCGGCGAGCCGCCCACCACCGCCGGCCCGTTCCCCGCCATGGCCCTTCCCTCCCGCCGCCGACACCGTGCGCCGTCTGGTCAACGAGGCGGGGGCGGATCGGTGGCGATCCGGACGGGCCGCCCCGTACAGCCGCCGCCGTACACCCGCCGAGCGGCCGTCGAACGTCCGCCCGGGCCGGGCCCGGCCGGGATTCAGCCGAGGTCGGCCGGGGACTCCACCACCACCCCGTACAGGTCGCCGACCGTCGCCAGCGCGGCGCGGTGGACCTGGGCGGCCGTCAGCGCGGTGCCCGCCGACTCCAGCGGCCGGGTGGCACAGGCGGCGGCCACCACGGTGGGGCGGTTGCCGCGCAGGAAGGCGCCGGCCGTCGTGAAGGCGACGCACATGTGGGTCATGAACCCGGCGAGGACGACGTCCCGGTGGCCGGCCGCGTCGACCAGTTCGCCCAGGTCGGTGCCGACGAAGCCGTCCGGCGCCCGCTTGACCACCACCCGCTCGCCCTCGCCCGGCGCCACGCTCGGGTGGATGTGCCCGATCTCGGCCCGGACGTCGTACGGGGTGCCCTCGCCGCCGTCGTTGACCACGTGGATCACGGTGGCGCCGGCGGCCCGGGCCCGGGCGAGCAGATCGGCGCCGGCGTCCAGCGCCTCCCGCCAGCCCTCCAGCTCCATCACGCCGCGCACATAGGTGTTCTGGTAGTCGATCATGATCAGGGTCGAGTCGCCGAGCGCGGCCGGCGTCTCGTCGAGGCCGTTGAGGGTGCGCAGGGTCGTCGTGGGCACGGGGTACCGCCTTCATGGTCGGGAGTCGGGGTTCTCGCAGGTCACACCTGGTGTGACCGGCCCTTCGAACGCTACGGGCGGCGCTCGGGTGTCGGCAATGTCGCCTAACATGCAGATTCCGACATCGAGGAGGGACCCGTGACCGCCCACGCCGTGCAGCGGCTGATCGTCATCGTGCTGTTCGAGGGCGTCGACCTCCTCGACGTGACCGGCCCGCCCGAGGTGTTCTCGCTGGTCCGCCGGGAGACCGACGACGCCACCGGCTACCGGGTCGTGCTCGCCGCCGAGACGACGGCCCCGGTCACCACCGCGGCGGGCGTGCGCATCCTGCCCGACCTCACCTTCGACGAAGCCGCCCGGAGCCGGATCGACACCCTGCTGGTGCCCGGCTCGGTCGAGGTGGACGACCGCCGCCGCGTCCGCGCGCTGACCGACCCCGCAGTGGTCGAGCGGGTCCGTACGCTGGCCGCCCGCTCGCGCCGGGTGGCCAGCGTCTGCGTCGGCGCCCATCTGCTCGCCGCCGCCGGGCTGTTGGACGGGCGGCGCGCCACCACCCACTGGTCCACGGCGGGCCAGCTCGCCGAGGAGCACCCGGAGGTCGAGGTCGACGCCGACCCGATCTTCATCCGGGAGGGCGGGATCTGGACGGGCGCGGGCATCAGCGCCTGCCTGGACCTGTCGCTCGCGCTGGTCGCCGAGGACTTCGGCGAGGAGCTGGCGCTGCGGGTCGCCCGCCAGCTCGTCATGTACCTCAAACGCCCCAGCGGCCAGAGCCAGTTCAGCGTTCCGCTGGAGCCGGTGTCGACCACCCGGCGGATCGAGGAGCTGCGCCACCACATCCTGCGCAACCTCTCCGGGCGGCTCACCGTCCCGGACCTCGCGGCCCACGCCCACGTCAGCGAACGGCAGTTGACCCGGATCTTCAAGACCGAGCTGGGCACCACGCCGAGCGCCTACGTCGAGTCGGCCCGGGTCGAACTCGCCCGCCACCAGCTGGAGTCCACCGACGCCACGCTCGAACGCGTCGCCACCACCTGCGGGTTCGGCACCGTCGACACCCTGGTGCGCGCGTTCCGCCGCCGCCTCGGCACCACCCCGACCGACTACCGGCAGCGGTTCCGGACGGCGACCGCGACGCCGTCCGGAACCGCGGAAGCGGCGACGACCGCGGAGGGGGAGGTCACGGCAGCCGTACGGTGAACCCGGCGCGGCGGGCCCGTTCCGGCCTACGCCCGCCCCTGCTGCGCCGCCCGCCAGGCCTCCCAGGCCACCAGCGGCGCGAGGTACGACCAGCGCCGCGAGCCGTCCGGACACGTGCCGCCCTCCACGAGCTCGGAGACCGTACGGCGGGTGAACGGCACCCAGACGGCCATGTCGTGCTCGAAGGTGCTGTGGCAGGCCTCGCGTCGGCGGTCGATCTCGGCCGCGTCGAGCCGGGACCGGACGGTGGCCACCAGGTTGTAGCAGGACGCCGGCTCGCTCCAGCCCAGCCAGGTGATCGCGGTCGGCCCGACGTCCTCCGGCAACAGCCCCAACTCCTCCTCCAGCGCCCGCCGGACCAGCCCGTAGAAGTCCTCGGCGGCGCCCGGCTCGTCGCGGTACTTCATCGTCTCGTTGATCCCGACCGTCCACTGCGCGGGGAAGGTGTTGACCGCCAGCGAGCGGCGGAGCAGCAGCAGCCGGCCCAGCCGGTCCCGCACGGCGACGCAGGCGCTGACCATGGTGGGCGGCGCGACGGCCACGAAGCTCGTCAGGCCCTGGTCCAGCGCCTCGTGCAGCAGCCGGGCCGCCTCCGGGTCCTCCCGGCCGAGCCGGGTGGTGGCCATGCACTCCGCGTAGTCGCTCTCGGCGATGTCCACCTCGCAGGCCCGCGCGCCGCCGTGCTCGCCGTGATCGACCGTCAGCCGCGTGATGTACGCCGTCCGGCCCGCCGCACCGGCCGCCCGCTGGCGCGCCACCTCGTCGGCCCACCCGACCGTGTCCAGCGCGTGCGGACGCTCCACCCGTCCGCGGTGCGCCGTCACCAGCGTGTTCGGCGTCAGCGGCCGGGTCGCCGACCAGGTGATCAGCGGTGCCAGCCCGTCCGCCCGCACGTCGTGCGCCCGAGCCGCCGCCGTCAGGCTCGCCCGCCGGACGCGCGGCGCAGGCACCCGGGAACCGAGCCGCGAGCTACCGAACTTGGCGAAGTCGTACACCAGATTGGTCAGCACCCCGAGCAGCAGGGCACCACCGATCCCCAGCAGCCATTCCACCCCGGTCCCCCCACTTCCGCGATCGACCGGCCCATTGTGGCGGCGCGCCCGCCGCCAGGGAAGGCCCGCAGGCGGAGGGCCCGCAGGCCGCGGCCGGTTCCGGCGCCGGTGCTAGGGTGATCGAAAAGTCGGCTCGGACGCTCGGGGGCGCTGAACAGTCGTGCGGACGTCCAGGATTGCCGCGTCCACGGTGCGGTCGGCGGTCCGCCCCGCCATCGGCGCCACGGTGCGCCGCTCCCCCGCCGCCGCCGGCTACCTCCTGCTCTGCCTCGGCACGGGGCTGGCCGCGCTGGTCGGGCTCGGCCTGCTGCTGGTGGTCCTCGCCCTCTGCCCGGTCGGCCTCGGCCTGCCGTTCCTCCGGCCGACCCTGCAACTACTGCGCCGCGGTGCCGAGTTCCACCGGCGGCTGGTCGGCCGCCGGCTGGGCGGCGAGCCGCTGCACACCCCGTACGGCGACCGGGTCTCCGTACGCGATCCGGCCGTCCGCAAGGACCTGGTGTGGCTGCTCGCCCACGGCACCGCCGGAACACTGCTCTGCGGGGCCGCCCTCACCCTGTGCAGCCACGCCGTCAACTGGCTGGCCGCGCCGGTGTGGTGGCGACTGCTGCCGGCCGAACGCGGGCGGATCATCCTGGTGACCGTCGACTCCTGGCCGACGGCCGTCGCGGCGGCGGCCGTCGGGGTCGGCTACGCCGCGGTCGCCCTGGCCGCGCTGCGGCCGGCCGCCGACCTGCACGCCCGGGCCTCCCGCCGGCTGCTGGTCGCCCGGCCCCGCACCTCGCTCGCCCGGCGCGTCCAGGAGCTGACCACCAGCCGGTCCGCGGCGCTGGATGCCCATGCCGCCGAACTGCGCCGGATCGAACGGGACCTGCACGACGGCGCCCAGGCCAACCTGGTGGCCGTCTCGCTCCGGCTCGGCATGATCCGCCGCGCGCTCGACCAACGCCCCGAGCAGGCGGCGGCGTTGGTGGATTCCACCCAACTCGTCGCCGAACAGGCCCTGGAGTCACTGCGCGCCCTGGTACGCGGCATCCACCCGCCGCTGCTCGCCGACCGCGGCCTCGACGAGGCCGTACGGTCGCTCGCCGCCCGCTGCGCCGTCCCCACCCGGGTCGAGCCGGCCACACCCGAGGCGTCCGCCGGTCCCTCCCCCGGCCCCGCCGCCGACCCGCCACCGCGCGCACCGGCCGCCGCCGAGGCCGCGGCCTACTTCGTGGTCTCCGAAGCGCTCGCCAACGTCGCCCGGCACAGCGGCGCCCGCCGCGCCCTGGTCCGGCTGCGGATCACCGCCTCCGCCATCACCGTCCGGGTCGAGGACGACGGCCGGGGTGGCGCCGTCGAGGGTGCCGGGAGCGGGCTGCCCGGCCTGCGCCGCAGGGTCGCGGCGTTCGACGGCACCACCCGCCTGTCCAGCCCGCCCGGGGGCCCGACCGTTCTGGAAGTGGAGATCCCGTGCGGATCCTGATCGCCGAGGACAACGCCCTGCTCCGCGAGGGCCTGGTCCTGCTGCTGCACAGCGAGGGTCACGAGGTGTGCGCGACCGTCGAGCACGGCGACGACCTGCTGCCCGCCCTGCTCGACCACCGCCCCGACGTCGCCGTGGTCGACGTCCGGCTGCCACCGGACTTCCGCGACGAGGGCCTGCGCGCCGCCGTCGAGGCCCGCCGCCGACTGCCCGCCCTGCCCGTCCTGATCCTCTCCCAGTACGTCGAACGCACCTACGCCGCCGAGCTGCTCGCCCAGAGCGCCACCGGCGTCGGCTATCTCCTCAAGGACCGGGTCGGCCGCGCCGAGGAGTTCCTCCAGGCGCTGCGGCGCGTCGCCGAGGGCGGCACCGCGATGGACCCGGAGGTCATCTCCCAGCTGATGGCCCACCGCACCGCCCCCGACCCGCTGGCCGCCCTCACCCCGCGCGAGCGCGAGGTGCTCGCCCTGATGGCGGAGGGCCACAACAACCCGACCATCGCCCGACTCCTCCTCCTCGCCGAGAGCTCGGTCAACAAGCACATCGGCAACATCTTCGACAAGCTCGGCATGCCCACCCCCGACACCGGCCACCGCCGGGTCCGCGCCGTCCTCACCTACCTCCGCGCCCACGCGGACGACTGACCCCCACCATCCGACGGGCGGGAACGGATCGAGCCGCTGCCGCCCGTCGGGCAGCGGCGGCTCGGCTCCGATGGCCCGCCGAGGAATCCGCGACCCTCAGGCGCGGATGCGGCGGAAGACGGTGAGCAGGAGGAGAGCCGAGAGGGTCAGCAGGAGGCCGGCCTCGACGAGTTGGATGGGGACGAGGTGGTCGGCCGGGTGGAAGCGGGCCCAGGAGGCGGTGGCGATGTCGCAGCTGGGGTTGTCCTGGAAGGAGAAGAGGCAGGTGTCGGTGCTGGCGCGGGTGCCGTCGGGCAGGACGATGCCGCGGCCGAGGAGCCAGGCGTTGGTGGGTTGGGGGGTGCCCACGGCGGCGACCTGGTCCACGATGGGGTGGAAGTACGGGCGGGCCCAGCGGACGAGGCCGACGGCGACTGCGACGAGGGCGCCGGCGAGGAACATCGCGGGCACGAGGCGGCGGACGAGTTGGCCGACGAGGACGCCGAGGCTCAGGGCGAACACGGACCAGGCGATCGGGGCGAGGCCGAGGGCCGGGTAGGTGAAGAACTGGAACGGCGGGTCGAAGGCGTACGGGCCGTGCACGATGTCCGTCCACCACACCCAGGTCATCAGCACCGCGAGCAGGCCGCTGGCCGCGAGGACGGCGAGGCCGGGGACGGCGAGGCGGACGGCCAGCCAGCGGATCGGGCTGACGGACTGGGCGCGGATCAGGCGGATGGTGCCGCGTTCGTACTCCTGGGCCAGCAGCGGGGCGCCGACGAACACGCCGATCAGGAGCGGGACAGCGGTGACGGCGGGCTGGAGGACCTGGACGTACCAGAAGGTCGGGGAGTGGATCGGTTCGTAGACGGTCCAGCAGTCGGTGTGGGACCAGGAGTCGGAGCTGTCGCAGCCGGACCGGCGCAGCTCGTCCATGGTGCGTTGGCAGAGGACGTGGATCCAGAGGAGGTCGGCCGCTGCCACGAGCAGCAGCGCGACCAAGGCCCGGAGAAAGACACGGTTTTGACGGAACGTCAGCCACAGGAGCCCGCGCAGGCCGGGCGCGGTGGTGGCGGTCGGGGTGGTGGCGCGGTCGGGCAGGACGGTCGTGCTCATGCGGCCACCTCGTTCGGGCCCTTCGAGTCGTGCGAGTCGTCCGGATCGGCGGGTGCGCGGAGGTAGCCGAGCAGCAGTTCCTCCAGGCTCGGCCGCTCGCTCTCCCACTTCCCGTCCACCGGCTCGCCGGTGCGAACCAGCGCGATCGCCCGGCGGCCGCTGACCCGCCGCTCGACCACCGAGGCGGTGGCCGGCAGGGCGCCCTGGGCGGCCGGGCCGGTGAGCAGGCGGTGTCCGTCGAGGATCTCCTCCAGGTCTCCGGCCAGCCGGATACGTCCGCGCTGGACGAGGAGCAGGTGGTCGATGACGCCGTCCAGTTCGGGGAGGATGTGGGTGGAGAGCACGATGCTGGTGCCGCGCTCGGCGGCGGCCGACATCAGGGTGCCCATCAGCTGGTGCCGGGCGAGGGGGTCGAGGTCGGCCATCGGTTCGTCGAGCAGCAGCAGCTCGGGGAGCTTGCCGAGCGCCAGCGCGAGGCAGACCCGGGTGCGCTGGCCGCCGGAGAGCGAGCCGATCCGCGCCTTGGGGTTCAACTCACCCTGCGCGATGATCTGTTGGGACAGCATCTCGTCCCATACCGGGTTGAGCTCGCGGCCCATCCGCAGCGTCTCGGCGACGGTGAGGCCCGGGTAGAGCGGCTTGTCCTGCGGTACGTAGGCGACCCTGGCGCGCAGCTCGGGCGCGCCGGCCGGGGCGCCGAGGACCCGCAACGCTCCCTCGGTGGGCTTGAGTTGGCCGGCGGCGAGGGAGAGCAGGGTGCTCTTGCCCGCGCCGTTGGGGCCCACCACGCCGCAGATCCGCCCGGCCGGGACGGCGACGTCACAGCCGCGCAGCGCCCAGCCGCCCCGGTAGTTCCTGCCGAGGCCTTCGGCCTCCAGGGCCGGCGCCTGCCCGGCCTCCGGCAGCGGCGCCGACGCGGGCGCCGTGGTCGTCGGGTCGTCCACCCGGTCCCCCCACTGTTCTCTGTTCGGTGTTGCCGGGGAGTCTCGGTCCCCGGTATGGCGATCCACAGCCCGACGTCGAGGCGTCAAGCCCCGGTTGTCGTCGAGGCCCGTGGCCTCACTGTCGAGGCCTCAGCCGTCGGAGCCGGGGACCCCGCTGTCGAAGCGCTGCTCCAGGACGGAGGCCATCAGCGCGGCGATGTCCTCGCGCTCCAGTCCGGCCCCCCGGGCCTGGTCCACCCACCCGACCAGGCCCGCGCGCAGTGGCCCGTCCGCCGCCGCCTCCGGCCGGGCGAGCGAGCGCCGGACGAAGGTGCCGAGCCCCGGGCGGGGCTCGACCAGCCCTTCGCGTTCGAGCTCGCGATAGGCCTTCAGCACGGTGTTGGGGTTGATCGCGGTCAGCTCGACCACCTCACGGGCGGTCGGCAGCTTGTCCCCGGGCTGCAGCAGCCCGAGCCGCAGGGCCTGCTTGGTCTGCTGCACGATCTGCTGGTACGTGGAGACGCCGCTGCGCCGCTCGATGCGGTACTCGATCACCGGCGATTCGGCCTTTCACTAGTTCAATAGTGGAATGGTGGCCCACCGCGGTGCGTGGGTCAAGCCGGACCCGGGGGCCCTCCCGTGCGAACCCTCAGGGACGCTGCAGCAGGAGCAGGCCGTCCCGCTCGATCAGCGGGTGGTAGCCGCGCTCCCGGTAGCCGGCCAGCATCCGGGCGGTGTCGGCGGTGGCGCACGGGGCCTGCACGCTCGGGTCCCGCAGGTCGACGGCCACCCACTGCGGTCCGGGGCCCTCCGGCGCCCGACACACCAGGGTGACCTCCGCCCGGCCGGTCAGCTGCGCCGCGAGCCGGTTGGAGGCGGCGACCGTGGCGTCGTCGGGTATCCGGTGGAGCAGCGCCCGGGTCTCGGTGAGCCGGGGCGAGGTGCGCCAGGCCTCGGGCATCACCACCTCGTGCAACGGGTAGAGCGGCAGCGTCACGGCGGTCACCAGGGCGCTGACGGCGAGCGCCCGCCTCGCCCGCCGCGCGTCCACCCGGCGCAGGGCGTCGACCAGGGCCGCGACCGCGATCGGCATCAGCACCGCGCTGTAGTGATAACTGACGCCCCAGTAGTGCGAGTTGGACGACGCCAACCGCCAGGCGAGGGTAGGCACGCAGAGCAGCAGGAGCGGGGAGCGCAGTCCGACGAAGCCGGCGGTGGCGGCGAGCAGGAACAGCAGCAGCCACTTGACCGGCGGCCAGCCGAGCCGCAGCGGCAGCGACGAGGGCGAGGGCTGCCCGCCGCCGTCCAGCTGACGCCAGTAGTCGAATCCCCCGCCCGGGTTGAACGCCGGCAGGACGACGAGCACCGCGAGCGCGGTCGCGGCGAGGCCGACGGCGGCGAGCACGAGCCCGGGCAGCGGGGTGCGGTGCCGCTCCCGCCGGGCCTGCCAGGCGATCAGGGCGCCGACGGCGGCCACCGTCAGCCCCAGGTCCTCCTTGACCAGCAGCAGCGGCAGTGACCAGAGCGCGGCGGCGAGCGGACGGCGCCGGCCGAGCGCGGTGGCCGCGAAGGCGAGCAGCGGCACGGCGAAGGCGATCTCGTGGAAGTCGTCTGCCGCCGCCCGGACGATCCCCCAGGAGGCCCCGGTGGCGCAGCCGACGAGCAGCGCCACCCGGGGCCCGGCGACCTCGTGGGCCCAGCGGGTCAGCGGGACGACTGCCAGCGCCATCAGCAGTGCCTGGGCGACGACGAGGGTGAGCGGGCCAGGGAAGGCCCGGTAGACGGGGGCGAGGACGGCGATCAGCGGGTGGAAGTGGTCCCCGAGCAGGTGGTAGCCGGGCCCCTTGAGCGGCACGATCGGCGCCTGCCCGTGGGCGTACGCCCGGACGGCCTGCTCGAAGATGCCCAGGTCGTAGGCCTTGGTGAGGCCGCGCCGGTGCCGGTTGACGGCGACGCAGGCGTAGAGCGCGGCGAACCCGGCCGCCAGGCCCCAGGCGAGCACGGCGGGGCGACGGGCGGCCACGGCGGGGCGGCGGACGAGGGGCTTCACCCGCCGGACGGCCGGCGCGAGCACGGCGACCCGCGCGGGCCGGGCGGGTCGTGCAGTCCGCTCGGGTCGCGCAGCCCGGTCGGACGGCGCGGCGGACGGCACGGCGGGCGGAGAGGACGGCGCGGCGGGCGGGGAGGAGGAAGCGGGCATCGGCAAAGTACCCTTTCACTATTCGATTAGTGGAAGGGTGATGGAACCCCGCACCGCCGTCAAACCCGGCCGGACGACGCCGACCGGGCCTCCGGGCTGCCCGCGAAGGCGCCGCAGCACCCCCGAAAGGGCCGGGACGGTGCCCGCGAAGAGCCCCCGGAGACAGCCGCTTGACCTTGACGCTACGTCAGGGTTGGAGGCTTGCCGCATGACGAACGAGCGCACCACCCCGACCCCTCTCCACCCCCCGATCGGCGGCTTCCAGGAGGTCGACGGCCGCCGTCTCTACCTGCACCGGCAGGGCAGCGGCGGGCCCGCCGTCGTCCTCCTGCCCGGCGCCAGCGCGATCGGCCTGGACTACTTCGGCGTCCAGCAGGGCGTCTCGGAGTTCACCACCGCCGTGGTGTACGACCGCGGCGGCACGGGCTTCAGCGACGACGCCCCGCTGCCGCGCACCGCCGCCGAGGTCGCCACCGAGCTGCGCGAACTGCTGGACGCCCAGGGCGTTCCCGGCCCGTACGTCCTGGTCGCGCACTCGCTCGGCGGCGCCTACGCCCACGGGTTCGCGCAGCTCTACCCGCAGGACGTGGCCGGGCTGGTCTGGCTGGACGCGTTCCACCGGGACTGGGACGACTACGTGCCCGCCGAGGGCAGCCTGGCCGCCGGCGTGCGGATGTCGCCCACCGAGGAACAGCTGCGGCAGGCCCTCCCGGCCATCCGGCAGATGGCCACGGAGCTCCTCGTGGACTACCCGGCGGACGTCCGGGACGCGGTGGTCGAGTACCACGTGAGCGAGCGCTGGATCCACGCCGGCATGGCCGAGCGCGCCTCGATGGCCGACCTGGCCGTCGAGCTGCGGACCGGGGCGGACCTGCCCGACGTCCCGCTGATCGCGCTCACCCCGCTGGGCATCGACCCCGGCCAGCAGGCGCTGATGTCGGAGGAACTCCTCCAGGCGATGCACGACGGCAAGACCCGGCTGTACGCGGCCATGGCCGACTCGGTCTCGAACGGGGAGCAGCGCGTCCTCACCGACACCGGCCACAGCCAGTTCGTCTTCGAGCGGGTCGATGACGTGGTCCAGGCGATCCGCGACGTCGTGGACCGGGCGGGCCGCGCCTAGACTTCGACCTCGAACTCAACCATGGCGTCGATCTCGACGTCGGGATCGACGGGCTTTCAACAGGTTGGAGTGGGAACGGTGCTCACGATCAGTCAACTCGCGTCGACCGCCGGCGTGACCGTGCGCACCGTCCGCCACTACCACCAGGTCGGGCTGCTGCCCGAGCCCGAGCGCGACGCCTCCGGCTACCGCCGGTACAGCGCGCAGGCGGCAGTGGACCTCATCCGGATCAGGACGCTCGCCGACGCCGGGGTGCCGCTGGCCCGGATCGACGCGCTGCTGCGGGCGGAGCCGGAGGAGTTCGCCGCCGCCGTCACCGACCTCGACGCCGAACTGGAGCGCCGGATCGACCGACTCACCGAGCACCGCCGCCGGATCGCCGACCTGGCGAGCGGCGAGCGGCTCGCCCTGCCGCCCGAGGTCGTCGCCATCCTGGACCGGATGCGCGCGCTCGGGGTCAGCGAACGGTCCGTACTGCTCGAACGCGACACCTGGATCCTGCTCCAGACCCTGGACCCGGAAGCCCTGCGCCAGGGCGTCCGGGAGAAGAACGCCAGCTTCGACGACCCCGGGACGCTGCGGCTGTTCCTCCTCTGCGACCAGTCGCTCGACTGGGAACCGGACGATCCGCGGGTGGACCGGCTGATCGACGAGCTGGACACCTGGGAGATCGCCCACGGGCGGGACAACCGCCGGCCCGGGAACCAGGAGGTGATCTTCTCCCGGATCGCCGAGGCCTCGCCGACCTGGCAGCGCATCCTGGACGTGCTCGCCCACCGCGCGAAGCAGCGCCGCCTCGCCGCGGAGCGCGGGAGCGCCGGGGAACGCCGGGCCGCCGCGCGGCGCAGCGGCACCGATGACCGCCCGACCGCCGCACACCGCCGGGCCGCCGAACCGGCCCGGAAGCGTTGACGTCGGATTCACGCCAGCCCAACCCCCCGTCGAATTGGTGGACTTCGGGACAGACACCCACCACCCGTCGACGGGACCCCCGACATGCCGACCGGCGCCAACGTCCGCTCCACTCCCCCGCCCGCCCCGGAGCCGCCCACCCCGAACCCGCGCACCCGGAACCCGCGCCCCCGGGACGGCGGCACGCTCGCCGTGCTCGCCGTCACCACCGGCGTGTTCTCCATCGTCACCACCGAGATCCTGCCGATCGGCCTGCTGACCCCGATCGGCGCCACCTTCCGGATCTCCGACGGCACGGCCGGGCTGATGATGACCCTGCCCGGCATCGTCGCCGCGGTGGCCGCACCCGTGGTGACCGTCGCGACCAGGCGCGCGGACCGGCGGACCATGCTCTGCGCACTGCTGCTGGTCCTGACCCTGGCGGACCTGCTCAGCGCGTTCGCCCCCGCCTACTGGGCGGTGCTGGCCGCCCGGGTCGCCCTCGGCCTGGTCATCGGGGCGTTCTGGTCGATCGGTTCCGGGCTCGCCCCGCGCCTCGTCCCCGAGCACCGGCGGGCACGCGCCAACACGGTGATCTTCTCGGCCGTCCCGCTCGGCTCGGTGCTCGGCGTGCCGGCGGGGGTGTTCCTCGGTTCGCTGGCCGGCTGGCGGGCGGCCTTCCTCGCGATGGCCGCGCTGACCCTGCTCGCCCTGGTCGCCCTCCTGCGGTCGCTGCCGCCGCTGCCCCCGCTGACCGTCACCGGGCTGGGCGTGCTGCGCGGTCTGCTGGCCGGCCGCGGCACCCGTACCGGCGTCGCGGTGACCTTCCTGATCGTGGTCGCCCACTTCGGCAGCTACACCTACGTCACGCCCTTCCTCGCCGACACCACCCACGTCGGCCCCGGTCCGATCACCGCCCTGCTGCTCGTCTACGGCGCCGCCGGGCTGCTCGGCAACCTCCTGGCCGGCGGCCGGGCGGCCCGGGCACTGCGGCCGGTGTTCGGCGCGGCGGCCGTGCTGCTCGCCGGCGCGGCCCTGCTGCTGCCCCTCCTGGGCACCGGCGGTCCGGGCGCCGCCGTCCTGCTGGCGCTCTGGGGCGTGGCGTACGGCGCCGTCCCGGTCTGCTCGCTCAGCTGGTTCCTCGCCGCGGCCCCGCACGCCCCGGAGGGCGCCGGCGTGGTGTTCACCTCCGCGTTCCAGGCGAGCTTCTCGATCGGCGCGCTGACCGGCGGCCTGGTGGTGGACCACTCCTCCCCCGGCACCGTCATGGTGTTCGGCGGGTCGGTCGCCCTGCTCGCCGCCGCCACCGCGTGGCGGTACGGCCACCGGGTCCGCCCCGAACCGGCGCAGTGACCCCGCGCCGTGGGCGCCGCCGCCACGCACCCGTCGCCGGACCCTGGCCCTCCGGTCCGTCCGTGGTGAGAATGCCGGGGTGCCGTCAGCCCGTCCGCCCGTACAGCGGGGCGGGCCGGCGGCACCGCCGGCCGGGACGGTCCCGGGCGGGCGAGGGCGGAAGGACGGCCAGCGGATGGACAGCCAGCAGACCCATCGGGCGTTCCACGGGCACCAGGCGTTCCACGGGCGGTTCGGCGACTACCAGACCGAGATCTACCTGCGCGGTCTCGGCGGCGTCCTGCCGACGATGCCGATGGCCTTTGCCGACCTGGAGGCCCGGGCGAGCACCGCGCTGCCGCCCTCGGTGCTCTCCTACGTCGCGGGCGGGGCCGGCGACGAGTCCACCCAGCGGGCGAACGTCGCCGCCTTCGAGCGGTGGGGCCTGGTGCCGCGGATGATGGTCGGCGCGAGCACGCGGGACCTGTCGGTGGAGCTGTTCGGCCTGCGCCTGCCGACCCCGCTGTTCATGGCGCCGATCGGGGTGATCGGCCTGTGCGCCCAGGACGGCCACGGGGACCTGGCCACCGCCCGCGCCGCCGCCCGGACCGGCGTGCCGATGGTCGCCTCCACCCTGACGGTCGATCCGCTGGAGCAGGTGGCCGCCGAGTTCGGCGGCACCCCCGGCTTCTTCCAGCTCTACACCCCGACCGACCGGGCGCTGGCCGAGAGCCTGGTGCACCGGGCGGAGGCCGCGGGCTACCGGGGCATCGTCGTCACCCTGGACACCTGGGTCACCGGCTGGCGCCCGCGCGACCTGGCCACCGCCAACTTCCCGCAGCTGCGCGGCCACTGCCTGGCCAACTACACCTCCGACCCGGTGTTCCGCGCCCGCCTCGCCAAGGCGCCGGAGGAGGACGTGCAGGCCGCCGTCCTGGAGTGGGCCGGCGTCTTCGGAAACCCGCTGACCTGGGACGACCTGCCCTGGCTGCGCTCGCTCACCGACCTGCCGATCATCCTCAAGGGCCTCTGCCACCCCGAGGACGTCCGCCGCGCCCGGGACGGCGGCGTCGACGGCGTCTACTGCTCCAACCACGGCGGCCGCCAGGCCAACGGCGGGCTGGCCGCCCTCGACCTGCTCCCCGACGTGGTCGCGGCCGCCGACGGCCTGCCCGTCCTCTTCGACTCCGGCGTCCGCTCCGGCACCGACGTCGTCAAGGCGCTCGCCCTCGGGGCCACCGCCGTCGGCGTGGGCCGGCCGTACGCCTACGGCCTGGCGCTGGAGGGCACCGACGGCATCGTCCACGTGCTGCGCTCCCTGCTCGCCGAGGCCGACCTCCTGATGGCCGTCGACGGTTACCCCACGCTCGCCTCCCTCCGCGCGGACGGCGCGCTGCGCCGGACCTGATGTGCCGGACCTGATGCGCCGCACCCGACCTGGTGCACCGCGCCGGACCTGATGCGCCGAGCCGGATCTGACGTGAATTCAGGTCATGGTGCCCACCGGGAACCAGTGGGGCTTGCCGGGACATTCGGGACGGCCCTACGCTCGAACGGCACAAATCGGGTCCGTACGATCCCGCAAGCTGGGAGGTCCGCCATCATCCGCGTCCTGCTGACCGCCTTCGAACCGTTCGGCCGCGATCGACTGAACTCCTCGCTGGAGGCGGGCCGGCTGGTCGCCGCCGGTCCGCCGGCCGGAGTGGCCCTGGAGTTCGCCGAGCTGCCCTGGGCGTTCGGCGACTCGATCGCCGAACTGCGCCGGGCGGTCACCCGGTTCGGGCCGGACCTGGTCATCGCCACGGGCCAGGGCGGCAACCGCCCGGACCTGACGGTCGAACGGGTGGCGGTCAATCTCGACGACGCCGTCCGGACCCCCGACCGGAAGGGCCATCAGCCGATCGACCAGCCGGTCGTACCGGACGGCCCGGCCGCGTACTTCTCCTCCCTGCCGGTGAAGGCCTGCGTGGAGGCCGTCCAGCAGGCCGGGATCCCGGCCACCCTCTCGCACACCGCCGGCACCCACCTCTGCAACCACGTCTTCTACGGGCTGGCACACCTGATCGCCACCGAACGCCCGGAACTGCGCGGCGGCTTCGTCCGCCTGCCCTACCTGCCCAGCCAGACGTCCGGTCAGGAGAAGAGCGCGTCGATGGCGGCGGAGACGGCCGCCGAGGGGGTGCGCATCCTGATCCGCAGTGCCGTGGCCGCCCTCCACCCGCCGACCTCCGCCACGGTGGCCGCACCGCGCCGACGGAGCTGGCTGTCCCGCCGGGGCGGCAATTGACGATGTCGGCCCGTAAACGCGAAGAACCCCCATCCGGATCCCGGATGGGGGTTCTTCAGCAATGATTGTTCGGCGGCGTCCTACTCTCCCACAGGGTCCCCCCTG